>JABSRV010000042.1 GCA_013214905.1 Psychrobium sp.
CATAAAATCTGGTGTTAACAATGAATAATCTTGATTGCTCTGAAGTATGATTTCTGACATGTTATTTCCCGATTAACGTAGCGATATAGTCTAAGTTATCTTGGTCTTCCGAGCGGTCTAACTCGAGCCAAAAACTGCTGCTGATTTCTTCAAAATGTAAGTAAAGACGACAACCTTCGAAATCAAGCGCCCATCGATGTAGGTCGGCGCCAATGTCTTTGCCGACGATTGTTGCATCGATAAGTTTGCTTAGCTGACTAGCCGCTGCGGGGAAGTTATCCCAGGTGACATTACCGTCGATGTATAAATTGCTGGGTTGCTTGCCAGCCTGAGCTATTGTAGAGTTGATTTTAAAAGAGAAGTTGTTGTCAGGCATTGCTGGTAACCAAATTGTTGCAAATGAAAACTGAGTGCCATAGTACCAACTCATCGATTAAAAAGTCTATTGATACGCTAGACATAATAAAGATAAGAAGAATATGAAACCGAAAAAACATTAATTAAACAATAAAACTCAATCGATAGAGCATAGTCTCGCAAGAAGTCTGCTTCCCGACATGCTCTTCCTCCTTGTGAGAGAGCAGATAAAGATGAACACTTATCTAATGTAATTGGAATAACTCATCGCTTTAATACTGACCATAAATTGCTAAAGTCGTCTGTCCAAAGAACATGATTTTTATCTTGTTTCGACCATGCGACTTGGTGTTTTGAGAGTGATTTATTTTGAAAGTCAGCCTCACTATCAGCCAGTAAAACCCATTGTGCAACATCATCACTGACGTTGTCAGCTTGCTTGAGATACAACTGCGCCACCATTCCCGCATCGTGGGCTAAAGTATAGATTAAGGGTTTTAAATCAAGATGACTATTTGATATATGCAATGCAATTATCCCGTTTGGTGCAACATGCTCACGATATAACACCAATGCCTCGCGGGTTAACAAGTGTACTGGAATCGCATCACTGGAAAAAGCATCGATCACCAACACATCAAAATTATGACCGCCATTGGATGCTAAGTCTTTTTCTAATGAAATACGACCATCCCCCAGCACCAATTGCCAGTACGCTTTGGAATGGCTAAGATAGCTAAAGTAATCCTGTGCATACTCCTCTACTTTCGGGTTTAATTCAAAGAACCTATAATTATCGCCGACCCGCCCATAGGCAGCTAGCGTGCCTGTCCCTAAACCAATAACACCCACATCAATACTTTTATTGAGCCCAACGGCGCTTAGCGCTAGCTCCACACCAGTACCTTTACGGAAATAACTCAATGGCACACTTTCTCGACCCTTTACTAATGATTGTGTACCATGAGACGTTGTCCCATCCACCAAGCGCCGCTCATTAAAGCTGCTATTAACGATATCTTTAACCGCCAAGTGACCATAAAAATTACGACTCGTCACCACATCATGGTGTATATAACTAACTTGTGTAGTGAGAAAGATAACTGGCAACCCGCAAGAGACAGCCACAATGCCGCCACGCTTGACCAACAACATAATTTTGCCCTTCGTGCATGTGTCGCGCCAAAAACTAAACAACACTAACAAGGCTACAGAAAAAATAGCCAACGGAAATTCACTGTAGCCAGAAAAGATCATCGGCGCGAGTAGCGCGACAATAAGCCCACCGACAAAACCGCCAAATGAAATGGCTAAATAATAGTGGGTTAATGCACTGTCCATCGGTTTAAGCTTAGCTAACTCGCCATGCACTAACATCAAGGTGACTAATAGAATAAATGTAAAGCCCAATATTTGCGCTGTAAACTCGAATAATCCTGAAAAGAAAAATAACAAGAAACTCAAAAGTAGCGCAAAAATAAACCCAAAGGCCCAAAAATTTTTGACATACCAACGTTCATTGCCAAAACACACAATAAAAGTAATTAAATAGATCGTTAACGGCATCAGCCATAAGAAAGGAATTGACGCGATATTTTGAGTCATCGCATTTGTCACCGATAATAACAGCACCACACCGAGTACCGACAATAAAACCCAATGGGTGACTTGCGCGTATGTAACGGTTACGTGTTGATTTTTGTTCTTAAAATCAGTATTACTTTCGATTAAAGACCAAGTCAACGCAGCCATGGCAACAGCGAACAAACCATAACCCAGCGACCACATATTGAGTTGAATTGACTGCACTAAATTGGGTTCAATCAAGAATGGGTAGCTGAACAGGCCTAACAATGAACCTATGTTAGACAAAGCATATAACCGATAGGGGTTGGTATTAACTTTGCCATAAGAAAACCAACGCTGGAGCAAAGGACCAGTGGACGCTAACACAAAATAAGGTAAGCCAATAGCGAGCAACAAGGTGGTTAGTATTGCGAACTCTGGTCCTATATAGTCATGGAACGCGGCCTCGTTACTTATCGTGATGGGGGTAAGCAGTAAAGATGTGAGTAATAAAGCCACATGTAACTTAGTTTGAATTGCTATTGAGGCTATCCTGGTTAACAAATGCGCATAACAATAGCCCGCTAATAGAAACACTTGAAAAAACAACATACAGGTAGTCCATACTGAGGCACTACCACCAAACCAAGGTAAAATGGCTTTACCAACAATGGGCTGCACCATAAAGAGCAAGCTAGCGCCTAAGAAAATAGTTATTAGATACAACATAAAAACTACTAAAAAAATACAATAGGGGATTGCCTATTGGACTGATAGTAGTTGTTAGATAGCTTTACATGGTAAGCTCTTTGTTGTTTTAATATCTTAGAATAATCGGTTGACTTTTCACCATAAATAAGTTGATCAGCGCTATAGGAAGAGAAAGAAGCAATAAACAATAATGCGAGTAAACAGTGTTTCATTAATAATCCTTGTTAATTTTTAAATCAGAGCAGACTGTTTAATTTATTTGAAACCGTTTAGCAATAAAATGGAGTTGTCTTTTTCTTATGGTTTCCTTAGGTTCTGTTTTATATGGTAATAATACTGATTTTTATAAATGCGGTTGATAAAATTAAGTGATTCACTTGTTGATATTACACGTTGTCAAATAACAAGAAATGGGAATGTGATAAGTATTGAGCCTAAAGTAATGGATGTTCTTAACATTCTTTGCGAGCAGTCAGGTGAAGTGGTTAGTCAGCAGAAACTCCATGAGGAACTTTGGCCTGGGACCACTTTCAGCAGTTCCTCGATTCAGCGTTGTATTGCTTTATTACGAAAATCACTTGGTGAGAAAGCAACCGGATCTTCGATAATCATCACCCATCCCAAAAGAGGGTATAGTATTGGTGTGCCAATATTGTTCAAACCTTCAAATTCTAAGGCACCAATTACTTTCCTAAAAAAAATGAAAGTACTATTAGCGTTATTATGTTCCTTTTGTTTATTAGTGGTGCTTATTTTTTCACTGAGGATCAATTGGCCTACCGATACATCATTTCCTGCTTTAACGCCATTGACTTCCAATAGTCATAATGAGTATTTTCCGACTTATTCTTATAGCGGTATTTATATTGCTTTTGTTAGAGAGTTAGCTTCAGGTCAGCAACAAATTTTAATTAAAGACCTAACTACTGAACAAGAGATAGCGGTTAGTGGGAGCTTTTCCAATCTTAAAACTATTAATTGGGCTTATCAGGACAATGGGTTAACCGTTGTTTCTGAAGTAGGGGGAAAGGATAAAATTGAAATTATCGCATTTAACCCTATTACCCAAAAGGTGACTCAACAGGCTTTGACTATATTTACTTCTACCGATAAAATCGTAAGTCGCGTCGAATGGTTGTCAGAGACCGATATCATCTTTGTGGTAAAAACTGATGAAAGCACATTTTCTATTTTACAGTACAATCTCGTCCAAAGAAAAAAAATTCTCATCCATCAATATGCCGACAATGAAGTCTATTTAATCGATATTGCTTTGTCACCAGACCGTACAGAGTTAGCAATTTCGCTTGGGGAGAAGGGAAACCTGTATACATTAGATCTGCTTGATTTACTTTCCAAAAAACTCAAACAATTAACGACTCTCGAAAATGGTATACATAGTATCTCTTGGCACCCAAGTGGTGAGTCGATATTGGTCTCAAGCAGAGAGAAGTTGTTAAGTATCTCGTTAGCAGGAGACATTGAGCAAATACCTATTTCAAATTATAAAATGATAAAAAGTGCGAGCTACTCGAAACATGCTGATCAAGTGGTCATGGAACTAGGCAATTACGATATTGATATTGTTGAGCTAAAAATAAATAAGAAACCAAATAGTTCAAAGGTGGTGAATACAAGTGCACTAGACTTGTTCCCTCAATACTCTCCATTAGATGAACAGTTCGTTTATCAGACGAACCGGCGCGGGTTTTTTCAGTTGATAGTTAATAAAGTAGGCCGAGAATATGTGCTGTTTCTAAATCCCCAACATGAGGAATTCTATGGTTTTACATGGTCTCCAGATGGGGAGGTGATTGCTTTAGCTACAGCGCACAACCTTTACTTATTTGATATGGCTTCTCCTAAAGAGTTTTCAATAATAAAATTGGAACACAAGATTTACATAAGAGATTGGTTCAATCAAGATGATGCTTTACTGGTTAATGTCATCGTTGAAAAAAAATCAATGCCAGCAAAATTTCATCTTGGTACTGGTATCGTCGAAGAATTTGCTGCGATTTCAGTAAGCTGTTCAGCTATTGATGAAAAAGACAACATCTATTTCAACTATAATAATCAGATTTATAAAGTTGATAACAACAAGCAACGTTCAACGTTGTGGCATCCGGAGAGTGGTGATATTGAGAATATAATGATTGCTAAAAATCATCTAATTGCACAAGTTAATCATGAGGGTGTTAGTAACTATTGGCAGATAGAACTCAATACAGGCAATGCGAAACCTATTTTTGAGTCTGTAGCGACAGACCTTACAATTTCAGATGTCACCCCAAATGGTAATAGTTTTCTATTCTATACTTCGTTTCAAGTGAATAAGGAATTAATTATTTTGGATATGGCTAACTAAAATAATTTACAGCTTTGCTAACACCTTTAAGCGGTTAGATTGAATGGACCACTTCACCACTTGATTTTCCCCATACAAAACCTAATCCAAAAACCTGCATTGGCACGACTATTTGTAAGGCGCTTTGTGCCCCCAAGAGCCTTAAGGAAAGCACCATGACTCGGAACTTATAGTCTCTCTCTCACGAGCTTCGTGTTGATTCTCGATATAATGCTTATAAGCAAAAACGTACGCACCGTTATACATAGTGCGTACGTTTGAATAGATATGACTTGAAGTTATCCATACCTTACTAGCGACGCCAAGCTGGAATAGAGGCTTCGTATTGCTTTATTTGCTCGATATGTTGCAAGGTCCAGCCGATGGAGTCTAACCCCTTAAGCAAGCACTCACGATCAAATGTGCTAATAGAGAAGTTGAATTTATCTCCATTTGGGGCGGTAACTGTTAGCGCTTCTAAATCTACGGTGACTTGTGCACCGTCGCTGGTTTGTGCAAATAGCGATTCAATTTCATCATCACTAAGTTTTACCGGTACTAGGCCGTTATTGATGGCGTTGCCGTAAAAAATGTCTGCAAAGCTCGACGCGATAACTGCTTTAAATCCAAAGTCGGCTAGCGCCCATGGCGCATGTTCACGACTTGAACCACAACCGAAATTTTCACGGGTTAGTAAAATACTGCCGCCGATAAACTCGCTTTTATTAAGGTTAAACTCGGGGTTGTCTTTGGTGCCCGCTTCATCTAAATAACGCCAGTCGTGAAACAAATGCACGCCAATTCCGTCACGTGTTACCTTTGATAAAAATTGCTTTGGAATGATTTGGTCGGTATCAATATTGGCGGCATCCAACGGAATAACTAAGCCTTGGTGTTGTACAAATTTGTTCATGGTGATCGGTTCCTAGTTAAATGTTCTAATATCGACAAAGTGGCCGGCACATGCCGCTGCTGCGGCCATGGCTGGACTGACTAAATGGGTACGACTTAGCCGTCCCTGACGACCAACGAAATTACGGTTGCTGGTCGACGCACATCGCTCGTAAGGCTCCAATCTGTCATCATTCATTGCCAAGCACATTGAACAGCCCGGTAAACGCCATTCGAAACCTGCGTCGAGAAATATTTTATCTAAGCCTTCGTCTTCCGCCTGTTTTTTAACTAAACCCGAACCCGGCACTACAATGGCAACTACATGCTTGGCAACGCTTTTACCTTGCACGATGGCAGCAGCCGCACGTAAATCTTCAATGCGACTGTTGGTGCATGAACCAATAAAAACCTTGTCGATGCTGGTCTCGGTAAGTGATGTACCCGCTTCTAATGCCATGTAATCAAGCGCTTGTTGTGCAGAGTCTGCTTCTACTGCGTCACTAAAATCATTTGGGTAGGGAATAACTTCATCGATGGCAATCACTTGACCAGGGTTGGTGCCCCAAGTCAGTTGCGGCGCAATGTCTTCGGCGCGCAAGGTAACGATGGCGTCAAAAATAGCATCATCGTCAGATTTTAGAGTTTTCCAATAGGCAACTGCATCTAGCCAATCTTGACCTTTGGGCGCGTGCGAGCGTCCCTCAAGGTAGTCGAAGGTAATTTGGTTCGGCGCTATCATGCCCGCCTTTGCGCCACACTCAATGCTCATGTTGCAAATGGTCATGCGCGCTTCCATTGATAACTGCTCAATCGCTTCGCCACAATATTCCAAGATGTAACCGGTGCCACCCGCAGCGCCTAACTTACCAATGATGGCTAATACGATATCTTTGGCACTAATGCCGTCATTTATCTTGCCATCGATTTGGATTTTCATTGACTTGGCTTTGGTTTGTTTGAGTGTTTGCGTGGCCATCACGTGCTCAACTTCCGAGGTGCCAATGCCAAACGCCAGCGCGCCAAACGCACCATGGGTAGCGGTATGTGAGTCACCGCAAACAATGGTAGTGCCGGGCAATGTCATGCCTTGCTCGGGCCCAATAACATGCACAATGCCTTGCTTGATATTGTGAATGTCATAGAGCTGCACGCCATATTCATCGCAATTATCGCTTAGCGTTTGAATTTGAATGCGCGCTTGGTCGCTACAAGCGTCTAAGGAACGCGACTTGGTCGAGGTATTATGATCCATGGTGGCAAAGGTTTTACCAACATGACGTAGTGGGCGGTCATTGCTTTTAAGGCCAGAGAACGCCTGCGGCGACGTCACTTCATGCACCAAATGGCGATCAATGTATATTAGTGGTGTTTCGTTGACTTCATCACGAATAACGTGCTCTTGCCAAATTTTGTCATATAACGTGCTAGCCATTATTGCTGCTCCACTGTTGAGTTACTTTGCGCGCTAATTGCCTGTGCGATGAAGTCGCCCATTTGTGCGGTGCTTTTTGCATCACTAGCATTTTTTACTAATTCACGGGTTAAATAGCCATTTTCTAAGGCGCTAATAACGGCCGCTTCAATGGCATTAGCTGCGTCGTCTAGTTTAAGGCTAAAGCGTAATAACATCGCCGCCGATAGAATTTGTGCGATAGGATTGGCAATGCCTTGTCCTGCAATATCCGGCGCGCTGCCGCCTGCGGGTTCATACATACCAAAACCTTGCGCATTAAGGCTTGCCGATGGTAATAGACCCATCGAACCGGTGATCATCGCGCATTCGTCTGACAATATATCGCCCATTAGGTTTGAGCATAACAATACATCAAATTGTGATGGATCACGGATCATCTGCATCGCTGCATTGTCTATATAAATATGCTCTAGCTCAATTTCTGGATATTCGTTAGCCATTTTTGTAACGACTTCGCGCCACAAAATAGAGCAGGCCAATACGTTGGCTTTATCGACTGAAGTCACCTTGCCGCGACGTTCTTTCGCTGACTCAAATGCGATACGCGCAATACGCTCAATTTCTTTACGGCTATAACGCATGGTATCAAAGGCAACTTCGTCTTGACCACTTCCTTCACGGCCTTTTGGTTTGCCAAAATAAATGCCGCCAGTGAGTTCGCGCACGCACAATATGTCGAAACCGCGAGCCGATATGTCAGCGCGAAGTGGCGATAAAGCGGCAAGTTGCGGATAAATACGCGCTGGGCGCAAATTGCAAAACAGTTCAAAGTGACCACGTAAAGGTAGTAGCGCACCGCGCTCTGGTTGATCATCTGGTGCTAGATTACTCCATTTAGGACCGCCCACCGAGCCAAAAAGAATGGCGTCAGCCTCTTCACAACCCTTAAGCGTTTTAGGTGGCAATGGCTGGCCAAAATGATCGATGGCGTAACCGCCCACCGCTAGTTCATTGTAGTGAAGTGTGAAACCGAAACGTTGCTGCACGGCTGCTAAGACCTTGATCGCCTCTGCCATGACTTCTGGGCCAATGCCGTCACCCGCTAAAACAGCGATATTATATGTATTGCTCATGATGCTATGTACCTTGTTATTTTTATTAAACACCAGCAATCTTTTGCTGGGCTATTTGTTGTTTTTTATCGGCGACTAAATCGGCTCGGTGTACTAGATTTAATACGTGCAACATCGCGCGAACGGACGCATGCACTACGTCGGTAGCTAGTCCCATGCCATGGAAGTTTTGGCCATTGTATTTCGCCACTAAATCCACTTGGCCTAAAGCGTTCTCGCCTTCCCCCTTGGCATTTAACGAGTAATTGATCACTTCAATGTCTACATTACTTATTTGACTGATCGCCTTAAACGCCGCTTCTACAGGGCCATTACCAGTGGCGGCTTCAATAAATTCTGTATCGCCAACTAGTAATTTAACGCTAGCGGTTGCCATCATGCCCGAGCCTGAATGCGCGCTTAGGTAGGCGAGTTTGTAATAATCACTTTCATTTTTTTGCTGATTAAAAAATAAAATAGCTTCTAAATCGTAATCAAAGACCTGACCTTTCTTGTCGGCAAGAAGCAGGAAGGATTCATATAACTCCTCAAGGTCAAAATCTTGTTCTTGATAGCCTAGTTCGCCCATGCGGTGTTTAATGACGTGACGACCAGAGCGCGAGGTCATGTTTAGTGACTTCTCGGGCTGTCCAATAGAGCTTGGAGTCATGATTTCGTAAGTGTTCTTAGCCTTTAACATGCCGTCTTGATGGATGCCTGACGAATGAGAAAATGCGTTGCTGCCAACAATGGCTTTGTTTGGCTGCACGATCATGTTGCACAAATTGCTAACGAGTTGCGACGTACGATAAATCTCAGTGCTATTAATATTGGTATGCACGTTTAAGATGTCTTTTCGAAGCGCTAAAATCATCGCCACTTCTTCCAAAGAGGCGTTGCCAGCACGTTCACCAATGCCGTTAATAGTACATTCTATTTGGCGTGCGCCCATTTCTACCGCGCTTATTGAGTTAGCGACCGCCATGCCTAAGTCGTTATGGCAATGCACCGAGATAATCGCTTTATCAATATTAGGTACGCGGTTATATAGGGTTTGGATAATGCCACCAAACTCACTAGGAATGGTGTAACCCACGGTATCGGGAATATTGATGGTGGTAGCGCCGGCGGTTATGGCTGCTTCGACCATGCGACATAGATTATCGATGGGTGTACGTCCGGCATCTTCACAAGAAAACTCGACATCGTCGGTAAAGTTACGCGCATATTTAACCGCGCCAACCGCCATTTCTAATACGTCATCGAAGCTTTTCTTCAACTTGCTTTCAACGTGAATTGTCGACGTTGAAATAAAGGTATGAATTCTAAAACGTTCGGCCACTTTTAATGATTGAGCACAGGCATCGATGTCCGCTTTAACGGCGCGAGATAAACCGGCACATATACTATTTTTTACTGTGCGCGCAATCGTTTGCACCGATTCAAAATCACCGGGCGATGATACGGGAAAACCCACTTCCATCACGTCAACACCTAGGCGTTCTAGTGCTAGGGCAATCTGCAGTTTTTCCTTAACGCCTAAACTTGCTGTTAGCGCCTGCTCTCCGTCACGGAGTGTGGTATCAAAAATGATTACTTGATCAGACATTGTCACTTCCTCTTGCTCATTCTCACTAAGGTATAAAAACTAAAAAACCCGCATCAAGTGCGGGTTTTTAGTGGTCAGTTGTTGTTTTAACTATAGCACTAAGCGCCCGCCTTCAAAGGAAGCAGGAGTAGTAATAAAATACGTAGGCTAGTGTTAAAATTCATTGTTATATTGTCTCGTTGTTTATAAATTGACTAAACTGTGTACATATAATTACCGTTAGTTCGAATTTGAGTCAACGTTTATTATCGTTTAGTTCTTAAAAAGAGCTTATTGATACTTTGTGACAAGAAATATACCCTACAACATAACGTAACGGCTATTAGCCTAAAGTAGTAAGGATGGAATATGAGTAAGCAACAATGGCGGGATAAACTAACCGCTGAGCAATATTATGTAACCCGAGAAAAAGGCACCGAAGCACCATTTAGCGGCGAGTGGCTAGTGTGTAAAGACAATGGTCAGTATCACTGTATTTGCTGTAATGAATTATTGTTTGATAGCGTCGCACAATTTGATAGCGGCTGTGGCTGGCCTAGCTTTGACGCGGTAGTCGATAATAAAAATGTGACGTTAAATACCGACCAAACACACGGCATGCAGCGTACCGAAGTCTGTTGTGCAAGTTGCGATGCACACCTTGGCCATGTGTTTAATGATGGACCAACAGCCAGCGGACTTAGATTTTGCATTAACTCTGTAGCGATTGATTATAAAAAAGACGCATAACTTAGTTTAATTTAGTTGGTTTAATTTTTTCTGCTGGCGTTAGTACTCGCGATTTTTGCGCGCGGTTATATAAATGAAAGTTATAAAAATTGCCGTTTAATGACGGCCGTTTGACCGGCGGCAATGGTTGCAGATCGTTAATTTTCTTACGTCGATTATTGGTTGTTTTATTATTCAGCACAAGTTGGTTCTTCTGCTGAGCTTGTTGATAAGCTTTGATATCATTGGTTTTTATTTCGTTAGCCGTGACGGATAGGCTTGCCAATAGGCTCAATAAAACGATAAAAATTCGCATCATTAATTCCACGTTGATTGTCATGTTGCAGGTTAACAAGCGATAAACGTGCCAAGAGATAAACGTTCTTACGTTTATGCGTTTTCAAGGAGTATAAGATGTTAAATGATAAAACTGTATCCGAAAAAGCAGTATTACAAAATTATGCTCACGGTGATTTACTTAACGCAATCGAGGCAGGGTTAACCAAGCTGGGTAAGAGTAAAGAAAATGTCAGCCTTGATGATTTAGCACCGGTTGATGAATTTCATATTGGCAGTCGCGGCGCAACGGTTCATTTAATGCAGCAACTGGCCTTTTCGGCAAAAAGTCATGTGCTGGACGTAGGCTGTGGACTTGGCGGGGCAGCGCGTTTTGTCGCGACGCAGTTTAATAATAAAGTAAGCGGCATTGATTTAACTAGCGAATATATAGCAACGGGTAATGCTCTGTGCCAATGGCTTGGTTTGTCTGATCAAATTAGTCTACAGCAAGGTAGTGCGCTAAGCATGCCTTATCAAAGTAATACGTTTGACGGTGCTTATATGATGCACGTTGGCATGAATATCAAGGATAAAACCGCGCTGTTCTCTGAGATTTATCGAGTATTAAGCCCGGGCGCGATGTTCGGTATTTATGACGTGATGAGAGTGCAAGCAGGTGACTTAGCTTATCCAGTGCCGTGGGCAAGCAATGACGTAGATAGTTTGCTAGCGAATGAAGCTGATTATGTAAATGCGTTACAAAGCGCCGGTTTTAAGGTGGAAGCCGTTAACAACCGTCATGACTTTGCTTTGCAGTTTTTCGACGATGTGCGGTTGCGCAATGAAAAAAATGGCGGGCTACCGCCGTTAGGACTACATACTTTAATGCAGGCAAGCACCGGACAAAAGCTGACAAACTTAATGAGTAATATCAATCGGAAATTGGTGTCGCCAACCGAGATTATTGTTCGCAAGGTGTAGCTCATCTGTCAGCTAAAACAAATAAGGGCTGTCGATAGTGATATCGACAACCCTTATGTTCAGGACGAACGGTATGCCGCGGTGCCATGCTTGCACACGGATGTGCACGTTAGAACAACGCAGGAGCACGTTGTCAAGATGGCAAAGAGCGGCGATCAGAACGAACGGTAATAATGCATATAGCCGTTATTTCTTCGTTTTTGGACCTTTCATTGACTTAAAGAACTCATCATTGGTCTTAGTCATCGACATGCGATCGATAAGGAACTCGATGCTGTCAATCTCACCCATTGGATGAACAATTTTACGTAAAATCCAGTTCTTTTGCAGTTCGTCTGACGTGGTCAATAGCTCTTCACGACGTGTACCAGAACGCGTAATGTCGATAGCAGGGTAAACGCGGCGCTCAGCAATCTTACGACTCAAGTGCAGTTCCATGTTACCGGTACCTTTAAACTCTTCGTAGATAACTTCGTCCATCTTAGAACCCGTATCAACCAAAGCCGTAGCGATAATGGTGATGCTGCCACCTTCTTCAATGTTACGCGCAGCGCCAAAGAAGCGTTTAGGACGATGTAATGCGTTTGCATCAATACCACCGGTAAGTACCTTGCCTGAAGACGGAATAACCGTATTGTAGGCACGTGCTAAACGGGTAATTGAATCAAGTAAGATAACCACGTCTTTTTTGTGCTCAACGATGCTTTTTGCTTTTTCGATAACCATTTCGGCTACTTGTACGTGACGACTTGCTGGCTCATCGAACGTTGACGCAATAACTTCACCTTTAACCAAACGGCGCATTTCGGTAACTTCTTCCGGGCGCTCATCAATCAGCAATACCATTAAGTAGGCTTCAGGATTATTGGTGGCAATTGACTGGGCAATGCTTTGCAGCAACATTGTTTTACCGGCTTTAGGCGGCGCGACAATTAGACCACGTTGTCCTTTACCAATGGGTGCCGCCAAATCGATAATACGTGCGGTTAAATCTTCTTTACTGCCATTGCCACGTTCTAAACGAAAACGTTCAGTCGGGTGGATCGCTGTTAAGTTTTCAAACAATATTTTGTTACGCGCGTTTTCAGGTGTATCAAAGTTAACTTCACGTACCTTCAATAATGCAAAATAACGCTCGCCATCTTTCGGTGGACGAATTTTACCAGCGATAGTATCACCGGTACGCATGCTAAAACGACGAATTTGGCTTGGAGAAACATAGATATCATCTGGGCCAGCAAGGTATGAAGCGTCAGCACTACGCAGGAAGCCGAAGCCATCTTGCAGTATTTCTAATACACCATCACCAAAAATATCTTCACCACTTTTAGCGTGAGCTTTAAGAATGGCAAAAATAATGTCTTGCTTACGGGCTCGGGCTAAATGATCTAGTCCTTTTGATTCTGCGATTGAATTAAGCTCAGGTATCGTATGTTGCTTTAGTTCGGTTAAATTCATAGTTGAAGGGTCTTTGTGGCAAGTCTTTTGACTTTAATTAATAGAGAGTTTTTGTAGTGTCTAAACTAGGGTCAGTTGTGACAGGCGCGAGTAAATCGCTCAATAAATTAGCACTAATACATAGCAGGGTAAAGAAATAACGGCATATTTATGTGAAATATGCCGAAATCTAGAGGTTTTAGATGTTTTCGTTGATAAACTCAACAAGTTGCGTCTTCGAAAGTGCGCCAACCTTAGTGGCTACAACGTTGCCTTCTTTGAATAAAAGAAGTGTTGGGATACCGCGAATACCATATTTAGGGGCAGTCTTATCGTTTTGGTCAACGTTTAACTTACCAATGATAATTTTATCGCTAAGTTCTTTAGCAACTTCTTCAAGAATAGGCGCAATCATTTTACATGGTCCGCACCATTCAGCCCAAAAATCAACGATTACAGGACGGTCTGCGTTGAGAACGTCTTGTTCAAAATTGTCGTCAGTTAGCTGAATAATAGTGTCGCTCATGGTTTTCTCCGTAGAATAATTAATTCGGGTAGTTTACCCGTGTAGGCAAATATGAGGGTATTAAATCGATTCTTCAACCCCTAACTTAAAAAAAAGCAATCGAGCCAGTTTTTTTTATAAAGACCTGATATGCTACCGTGATGAAAAATACTCACTTATCAGATACAAAGTTCCAGCAGCTAGATCTCGCTGACTCACTACAAAACGCTTTAATTAAAGTCGGTTACACTCAATGTACACCTATTCAAGCAGAAAGTTTACCTTACTTACTTCAAGGTAAAGACATTGCTGGACAGGCGCAAACAGGTACCGGAAAAACATTAGCATTTTTAGTAGCAACCATTAACCATTTGTTAAAACACCCCGTAACAGGTGAGCGTAAAAAAAACCAAGTACGCTCGGTTATTATGGCGCCGACACGTGAATTGGCGATTCAAATATATAACGACGCTAAACCACTGGCCGAAGATACCGGTTTAAACGTGGCATTAGTTTATGGTGGCGACGGTTATGACAAGCAAATTAGCGAACTTGAAAAAGGCGCTGACATTGTTGTTGCAACAACTGGTCGTTTAATCGATTTCATGAAACAAGGCCATATTGACCTGCGTTTCGTGCAAGCTGCTGTATTAGATGAAGCCGATCGCATGTTCGACTTGGGCTTTATTAAAGATATTAGATACATTTTTAGCCGTATGCCTCAGGCAACCGACCGTCTTAACATGCTATTTTCAGCCACCTTGTCTTTCAAGGTACGTGAACTTGCTTATGATCACATGAACGAGCCTGAGCATATTGAGATTGAGCCAGAGCAAAAAACGGCGGCTAATGTTAAAGAAGAAATATTTTATCCGTCAAACGCAGATAAAATCCCCCTTCTATTAACGTTGATTGAAGAAGAGTGGCCAGACAAAGCCATTATCTTCGCCAATATGAAATATAAGTGTGAAGAAGTTTGGGGATATTTAGTTGCCGATGGTCATCGCGCTGGTTTGTTAACCGGTGATGTGCCGCAGAAAAAACGCCAACGCATTCTTGAGCAATTCACCTCGGGTGAGCTAGATATTTTAGTAGCAACGGATGTTGCAGCGCGTGGTTTGCATATTTCTGACGTAACTTACGTCTTTAACTTCGACTTACCAGATGATGCGCAAGATTACGTGCACCGCATTGGCCGAACTGGCCGCGCTGGCGCGTCTGGTCATTCAATCAGCTTTGCCTGTGAGCAATTTGCATTGAACCTGCCAGCGATTGAAGAATACATTAACCATCGCATACCTGTTAGCAGCTATGAGCAAGATGCCTTGTTAACCGACATTGCACCGCCAACAAAAATCCATCGACCGCGAAAAGATAGTGCCAGCAAAGGCTATCCTAAGCGTCATAATGGACCAAACAGACAACACAAAAACGACAGACCACCTCGTCGTTAATTAATAAATGGGCAGTCTTCGGGCTGCCCATTTTTATTTGTGATTTAGTACTAGCAAAGGACGCTCCTTGAAAGATAATAATCAACTCTATGCCGCTATTGATTTAGGCTCTAACAGTTTTCATATGCTGGTGGTGCAAAATGTAGCTGGCAAACCGCGCACTGTCGCAAAAGTGAAACGTAAAGTGCGTTTGGCTTCGGGGTTAGATTCAAACAACAAGCTAGAACTTGCTGCCATGCAGCGCGGTTGGCAGTGTTTGTCATTATTTGCCGAGCGTATTGAACACATTCCTAAAGAAAATATTAAAGTTGTCTCTACCGCCACCTTGCGCTTGGCCACTAATGCGAGTGAATTTTGCGCCACGGCAAACCATATACTTGGCATTGATATCGACATTATTAGCGGCGAAAAAGAAGCAGCGCTTATTTATCATGGCATGGCGGTGACCAGTGACAGTGCCGACAAACGGCTGATCATTGATATTGGCGGCGCCAGTACCGAATTAATCTTAGGGCAGGCATCGACGCCGTTAGTGTTAAACAGTTTACATATGGGCTGCGTCACCTGGCGCGATCGTTATTTTAGTGATGGATTACTCAATAGCCATAATTTTGAACAAGCTATAAATGCGGCGGCTGAGGTGTTTAAAGAAACTCAGGGCGACTATCTGGCGCATCAGTGGCAGTTATCATTGGGGGCTTCTGGCTCGGTGCAGGCAGTGCAAGAAGTACTGATAGCTCAAAGGCTAAATGAAGAAATCACCTTAGAAAAACTGCGTTTAATACAGCAACAAACCATGGCGTGTGTATCACAAGACAAGCTCGATGTTGAT
Source organism: Psychrobium sp. (assembly GCA_013214905.1). Lineage (GTDB taxonomy): Bacteria > Pseudomonadota > Gammaproteobacteria > Enterobacterales > Psychrobiaceae > Psychrobium. The sequence goes on from JABSRV010000042.1 coordinate 16,207, forward strand.
GGTTTAATCGACGATCGTAAGCCGGTATTTGCCAGTGGCTTGGCCATCTTAATCATGTTGTTTGAGCAACTTAACATCGACGTGATGATGGCATCGGGCGGCGCATTGCGTGAAGGCTTGATAGATCAATTGCTAAAGACGCCGTTAGTAACCGATATTCGACAAGACTGCTGCTTGCACTTACAGCAACGCTTTGACGTTGATTTAAAGCAGGCTGACCAAGTGACTGAAGTAGCATTGGCGTTGTTTAATCAACTTGAATCACAACATGGTTTTAGCGCGCAAGACAAAGAAATGCTGCGTTATGCGGCGCAGTTACATGAGATTGGTTGCTCGATTGAATATTTACAAGCCAACAAACATGGCGCTTATTTACTGAGTCATATCGCCATGGCGGGTTTTAGCAAACAGCAGCAAAAGATCATTAGCGCCTTAGTTGGCAATTATAAAAATGAGATTAACGATGATCGTTTGCGCCAACAAGCATGGTGCAGTGTTGAGGGTGCATTATTGTTAATGAGCTGTTTGCGTTTGGCGGTGATTATATGTGGCCGCTATCAAGCGGATCGTTTGGCTGCATTAAATATCAAACTAAGCTATCAAGCCTCAACACTAATTATTACTCATCAAACGCAGCAACCTTTGTTTGTTGCGGAGCTCGCACTTGAGACACAGCTTAATAACATGCTGAGTATCGGTTAACCCTCACTCGGCTGCATTGCCACTAATAAATCGGGGTGTTGATATTGATAGTTAAGCTGCGCTGCGCTGGTGCTTCCTTCAATGATTTTCGCGTCATCGCCTGAAAACTCGGTAAATTGCGGTTCAATTAATCCTAGTTGCTTAGCGGCTGCACTATAAAACGCTTGGCGTGTCGGGTGACTTGGCGCGCAGCCAATAAAACTTTGTTGCCAATGATTACCGCTGATGATACGACTGATGATGCCAATGCAGTCGTCGCGGTGGATCATATTGGTGGGTGCGTTGGCATTGCTTAGCTGAGTTTTACCCGCTAAGAAACGACCAGGATGACGCTCACCACCCACTAGCCCAGCAAACTTAAGCACACTAGCGTTTATCGCGCCTGACGCTAATAACATCTGCTCAAAGGCCACCATATCTTTTGCCGAGTCACTTAACGGCTGCATCTGAGTTTGCTCGGTGACAATGCCCGTTTGATTGCCCCATACCGAAGATGAGCTAATGAACAAGATATTTTCAACGTTCGACTCTATCGCCAGTTGGTAAAGGTTAGTGAGTTGAGCTAAGTAATTGTTGTCACCACGCTTTGGCGGGATGGTAATAATCATGGTGCGCGGTTTGTGCTGGTTTAGCGTCTCATGCGCCTCATTGAGTTGCTGGCTTGTTAGCAAAACTAGTCGATAAAGTGAATTGGCTGCATGCTCGCTGAACTTATGTTCATTAGTAGTGGTGGCACATACCAAATATCCTTCCATAGCCAATGAATTAGCCAGAGCTGTGCCTAACCAACCGCTGCCAATAATGATGATCGAATTGTTCATTTATGTTGTACCCTAGTAATTGCGTTAAAATAGTTATGCATTAATGTTGCATAATTATTTGATGTGGTTATACTGAGTTTGTTGGCGTTTTTGCCGCAATTAACTTGTTATAAAAAGTGCCAATGAATCAGTTACTCTCTGTAATAGAAAATCCTTTATACCGACGACGATAGAATCTCTTTTGTCGTCGGTCTTTTCTCGCGTCCGACATGTCTAAATATTTCAATTAATAATCAAAAAGTGAACCGCCAAAAAATGACTAATATTGCAATTATTGGTGCCAGTGGATATACCGGCGCCCAAATGTGTCAGTTAATACATCAGCATAGTGCCTTGAATATCACCGGGCTCTATGTCTCACAAAACAGTCATGACAAAGGTCGAGACATCAATGAGCTATATCCCGAATATGTTGGGGTGTTGAGCTATAAATTGCAAGCCTTGTCAGATCAGATCATGCAACAAATCATTGAGCGCAACGACGCTGTAGTTTTGGCGACTAGTCATGAGGTTAGTCATCAGTTAGTCGCGCAGTTTTTCGAGGCGGGACTCACTGTTTTTGATTTGTCGGGCGCTTATCGATTTAAAGATACCGAACTATTTAGTGAATATTATGGCTTTGAGCATCTACACCCACAGCTATCACAGCAAGCGGTTTATGGTTTAGCCGAGTGGAATAGTGAATTAATTAAAAATAACAAGTTAATCGCGGTGCCAGGATGTTATCCAACCGCGTCATTGCTCGCACTTAAGCCATTAATGCATACTGATTTGTTAGATCAAAACCAATGGCCTGTTATTAATGCGGTCAGTGGTGTTACTGGCGCGGGACGTAAAGCGTCAATGGTCAACAGCTTTTGTGAAGTTAGCCTGACCCCATATGGCGTGCTTGGGCATCGCCATCAGCCAGAAATAAGCACCCAATTAGGCACTGACGTTATTTTCACCCCACATTTAGGTAATTTTAAACGGGGTATTTTGGCGACCATTACCGTGAAATTAAAGGCAGGGGTCACGCAGCAACAAATTGATCAAGCGTATGACATTTATGAGCAGCAAGCATTGGTGCGTGTGCGCCGTGATAGCTGGCCTAAGATCGATCAGGTAGCCGGCACGCTTTTTTGTGATATTAGCTATAAATATCAAGCAAGCAGTGGTCACTTAGTGGTGGCTAGTGCCATTGACAATCTATTAAAAGGCGCAGCGGGTCAGGCGTTGCAATGCATACTCATTCATTATTCATTGGAGAAAAGTTAATGTCACAACCGATGGTGATTAAGGTAGGCGGTGCATTACTGCGCTCGTTGAGTGGACAAAAGGCCTTATTTAATACGGTGGCTCAGCTAATGGCTCAAGGCACGCCTGTAGTGCTTGTGCACGGCGGTGGTTGCTTAGTTGAAGATTGGTTAAGTGATGCCGGACTAGTCAGTGAGAAACTTGATGGTTTGCGAATTACCCCTAAAAATCAAATAGAGCTGGTGGCTGGTGCATTGGCCGGTGCCGCTAATAAAAAGCTGGTAGCGAGCGCAAAAACAAGCGAGGTTAACGCAGTGGGTCTAAGTTTGAGCGATGGCAATATGGTCACCGCCGATTACGTGTCTAGCGCATTAGGTCAAGTGGGTAAATGCGTGGCTAATGAGCGTAAATTATTAGATATGTTGTTAGAGAGTAATTACTTACCTATCATTAGTTCGATTGCCGACGATGGTCATGGCGAGTTATTAAACGTTAATGCGGATCAGGCGGCGCAAGCAATCGCGCAATTACTGCAGGCCAAGCTAGTATTACTGTCTGACGTACCCGGTGTATTAGACGCCAACAAGCAATTAATCAGTCAACTTGATATGCCCCAAGCGCAACAATTGATGGCGGACGGGGTGATTAAAGACGGCATGAAAGTAAAAGTGGAGGCGGCGTTTGCCACCGCTCAATTACTAGCTGACTCGATAATTATCGCGAGTTGGCAACAGCCACAACAGTTATTGGCGTTAGCAGACTCAAAGAGCTGCGGCACCACTATAAAATATCAGAGATCGTAAGGATAACAACATGGAAAAGCTGCAACATTTTTTAAGCATTAAAGACCTGAGCCAAGCTCAGCTATTAGACTTAATTGATTTGGCAAAAAAAGTTAAAACTAATGCCAGTGACTATTCACAGGCATTAGCGGGTAAAAGCATCGTGACGTTATACGAAAAACCGTCATTACGAACACGTGTCTCTTTTGATATTGGCATTGCTAAGTTGGGTGGTCATGCCGTGTATTTAGACCAAAACAACGGCGCATTAGGCAAGCGTGAGTCAGTGGCTGATTTTGCCAAGAATATTTCTTGCTGGGCCGACGGTATTGTTGCCCGTACCTTTAGTCACCTAACGGTAGAAGAGTTAGCTGAACAAGGCAATGTGCCGGTGATTAATTCATTGAGCGATTTGTACCATCCTTGTCAGGGATTGGCCGACTTTTTAGCGCTGAGTGAAAAATTTGACGATTTAAGTCAATTGAAATTGGTCTACATCGGCGATGGCAATAACGTTACCCATTCACTGATGTATGCAGCGGCGATTTGTGGTGTCGAGATGGTAGTGATTTGTCCCGCTGGACATTTCCCCGATGGTTTAGTTGTGGTAGAGGCGCAGCAACTCGCCCAGCAACATGGCGGTTCATTGCTACTAACTACCGATGTGCAAGCGGCGAGTGGCGCAGATGCGATCTATACCGATACATGGATTTCTATGGGTGATGATATTAGTTATGACGACATTAAACAAAAGTTCGCGCCATATCAGGTGAATTCAGAACTGATGCAATCACTTAATATCGGTTACTTCATGCATTGCCAACCTGCGCATATTGGGCAAGAAGTCACACAAGACGTTTTTGATGCCGACAATTCATTAGTCTTGCGCCAAGCAGAAAATAGAATGCATGCACAAAATGCGGTGATGATCAGGTTATTGACCTAATCTCAATAGCAACCGCGACAGTAATAGTAATAGCAATAAAAATATAAAAATTAGCCGTATATACCCTAAATCATTGGAATTGCAGTGCAGCCGTCAAGATTCGAATCGCCTGAGCTTATGTCTCATAAGTGATTGTGATTCGAAACGCAGACACAAAATATTCTGGAAATATTTTGAACGTCGCTTGCGGCGGCCTTTGGAG
>JABSRV010000420.1 GCA_013214905.1 Psychrobium sp.
ATCGTCAGTGGATTCTGATATTGTCTACTTTCGTGGAAACCACGCACCGTTTCTTGGCCTACCTGACTGCTTCTGATGAGTGACGCGATTGAAGTATTAGCCGATTGTATCCCGCAAGACAGTTTAGCTTGCATGCAATTGTTCTTCGCGGATCCGTGGCATAAAGCGCGCCATCATAAGCGACGTATCGTGCAACCATTGTTTGCACAAAACATTCGTAAAAGCTTAAAAATTGGCGGTACCTTCCATCTAGCCACCGATTGGGAAAACTATGCTGAGTATATGGTTGAAGTTTTAAACGCCGCGCCAGGTTATAGCAACATTGCATCGAACGGTGATTATATTGAGCGTCCGGATAACCGTCCGCTAACTAAATTTGAAGCACGTGGTCATCGCTTAGGACACGGCGTATGGGACATGATGTACCAACGCGAGAAATAGTTTCTCATATGAAAAATCGATATTTCAAGCTACAATCAATGTGAAAATTGTAAATTAAGGGAAAATCATGAAAGAGAACGCAAAACGCAATGCTCGACTACGTAAAAAATTACGTGTGGATGAGTTTCAAGAATTAGGTTTTGAAGTATGTTGGAAATTCCCAGCAGGTAGCGACGATGCACAAATTGATGCGATTGTTGATAGCTTAATCAGTGACGTTATCGAGCCTAATGTATTAGGTTTTGCTGGCGGTGGTGATCTGGAATGGGAAGGACTAGTTTGCACCCAAAAACTAGGCAAGTGTACCGACGAACATCGTGAAGCGGTTAAAGCGTTTCTAGAAAGTAAGAAATTAGAAAAGATCGAAGTAACTCCGTTATTCGATCTTTGGTGGGGCTAGAGACTATTAATAAGTCTTAGCGTCTACTCTTTGGTCAATATTGCTATTATATTGCAATGTTGACCAACTCTTAAAAATAAAATATCTATATCCCCATCTAACTCTTTGATTATATTTAACTAATTAAAAGTGGTCTCATAGTTGCCTTTACTGTTATACATTAGTTAAACATTCACAGTACAAGGTGTCCTCATGAAAACAAAATTAGCAATCGCACTTACCGCATTATTATCGACTTCTGCTATGGCCCATGATTACGGGCATAATAATAAAAACAGCTGTAACGTAACGCTTGAACAAAGTGTCAAAGTTACGCCCGCCTTCATTCAGGTGCTAGATGGCGAAAAGTCTCTGTTTCGTATTACCGATGATTCAAAATTATATGCTCAAGGTAAACAAATACATTTAACCGATGAGCAGAAAAAAATTGTCGATGAATATCGCCAGCTTATTCAAGAACTAGCGCCACAAGTCGCTCAATTGGTCAGCGATGGTATTGAGTTAGCTAGCGACGCGGTGACCGAAGTCTTTGGTCAATTATTTGGTGAAGATACCAAATTGCAAGCCAAGGTCGAAGCAATCATTGCCAAATTTGAACAACGCATCAAACCAATGATCAATGAAAAGAAAGGCGAATATTATCTATCGAAAGAGAGTGTTGATAACGCGGGTGACGATTTAGGCGAAGAAATTGAGCACGAAATTGAAAGCATGATGACTGAGTCAGTGGGCCACATATTCACCCTCATTGGTAAGCTGTTGACCTCTGGCGAAGATGGCATGAAAGATTTCGAGAAAAAGATGGAAGCATTTGGAGAGCGCATGGAACTGCGTAGTGAAGATCTTGAACGTCAATCTGAATTAATGTGTACTCAGTTTGAAAAATTAGAAAAAATTGAAAGCCGCATGCAAAAAGAAATCAGTGCTGTCGCAGACTTTGATTTAGTAACGGTTAGCAAAACCTAATATTGAGTTAATCTAAATACAGAAATAAAAAAACCAGTTATCTTTGAACGCTGGTTTTTTTATAACATTATAACTATTGTGCATGACCTGTCGCTGTTCATCGAAAGACGCTCAATAGTTATATAACATTAACTCATTCGGCGCCTGAACAGGCCAATGCTTAATAGTGCGAATAACATGCTCAGGGGCAGTGAACCGCTGCTAGATTTTTTCTTATTGGCAATAACAGTGACACGA
>JABSRV010000421.1 GCA_013214905.1 Psychrobium sp.
CAATGGTCACGGATATAGTGCTGCGCAGGTGTTAAAAACAAAAAAGGGGCGTTAGCCCCTGATACCCGTGTTACTTGGAAATTCGTGATTTGTGAGTAACACAGGCTATATAGTAACTTATATTGTGCTGATGTTTATAGGCGTCGCCAACTGGTAACACCAGCGCTATCTTCTAACACAATGCCAAGTGCGGTTAATTCATCACGCGCCGCATCGGCTCCAGCCCAGTCTTTACTGGCTCTAGCTTCATTACGCGCCACAATTAATGCTTCAATGTGCGCTACATCATCAGTATCGCCTTGCAAGAATTGTTGCGGGCTACCTTGTAAAACACCTAAAACAGCAGCAAGGTTAACCAATATGCCGGCTAAATCATTGGCCTTTGTCTCATCGTTCGCCTTACAACGATTGATTTCTTTAGCCAATTCAAACAAAACAGGCATCGCTTCAGGAGTATTGAAATCATCATTCATCGCCGTTTTAAAACGCGCAACATAATCATTATCCATATCAACATCGCTATTTGGCGTCACATCACGCAGCGCTGTATATAAACGCTCTAATGCAGCGCGGCCTTGATGCAAATTATCTTTTGAATAATTAAGCTGACTACGATAATGACCATTTAATAAGAAGAAACGAATCGTTTCGCCATCAAACTCTTCTAATACATCAGTAATGGTAAAGAAATTGCCCAATGATTTAGACATCTTCTCTTTATCCACTTGCACCATACCAGAATGCATCCACGTATTAACGTAGTTGGTATCAAATGCACAACAAGATTGCGCCACTTCATTTTCATGATGCGGGAACATTAAATCTGAACCGCCGCCATGAATATCAAATTGCTCGCCCAAGTGCTTAGCATTCATCGCCGAACATTCTATGTGCCAACCGGGGCGGCCTTCTCCCCAAGGAGATGTCCAGCTAGGTTCACTTGGCTTGGCCATTTTCCATAACACAAAGTCCATTGGGTTTTTCTTGTCGCGTACAACTTCAACACGGGCACCCGCTTGTAACATATCTAAATCTTGACGGCTCAATTGGCCGTAAGCTTCGTAACTAGGTACCGAGAATAAAACATCGCCGTTGGTCGCTACATAAGCATGATTACGATCGATTAAGCGCTTAATAATATCAATGATTTCTGCAATATGGGTCGACACCTTTGGCTCAATATCTGGTTCTAACATATTCAAAGATTTAAAATTGTCATGCATAATCGCGGTAAAGCGTTCGGTTAATTCAATAAATGATTCACCGTTTTCATTAGCACGCGCGATAATTTTATCGTCAACATCAGTAATGTTACGCACATAGGTCACTTCTAATCCGCTAAAACGTAAATAACGAACAATAGTATCAAAGAAGGCGTACGTTCTTGCATGACCAATGTGACAATGATCATAAGTGGTCACGCCGCACACATACATCCCAACTTTGCCAGGTACTAATGGTTTAAAAACGTCTTTTTGGCGGGTTAGCGTATTGTAAATCGATAACATGTGTACAATTGTCCTTAGCGTGACTATATCAAAAGGCAAGTCTAGCAGTTGCCCCGTAGCGCCTCAATAGTCGGATAATTATAAAACTCACAATAAAGCAAAATAAATCCCTTTTTTGCCACTCATTTAGCAAATTTACATAGTTTTCTGCCAGCTTGCTTTGCCATTGACGATAAACAAGGTAAAATCCGCCGGAATTTTATTTTATTAGGGCTGTAACCATGATCACACTTACCACTAACTTTGGTCAGATCAAAATCGAAACCTTCGCTGAAAAAGCACCTAAAACTGTTGCTAACTTTGAGCAATACGTAAAAGACGGCTTTTATGACGGCACCATTTTTCACCGTGTTATCGACGGTTTCATGGTTCAAGGTGGCGGTTTCGCTATCGGTATGGAAGAAAAAGACACTGTTAAGTCTGTAGATAATGAAGCAAACAACGGCCTAAAAAACACCAAAGATACTTTGGCGATGGCGCGTACTCAAGATCCGCATTCAGCTAGCGCACAATTTTTCATTAACCGTACCG
>JABSRV010000422.1 GCA_013214905.1 Psychrobium sp.
GCTGACTAATGAGATGGGAATTGCCACGGTTAGATTATTTGCAGGCAGCAGTGAAGGTGCCGGTACCCTTAATGTAAGCGTTGACGGCGTTAGTAGCGCTGTTAATTTTTCGGTGACTAATCCTATTGTTGTCAATCCTGTTGAACCTTTAATGCTAACCATCAGTTTAAGTAACGATGCCGGAGACAGTGCAAGTAATATTGACGGTGCGAACGCGTTAAATGTCAGTGCGACATTTACTGAAAATGGCGTGGCGGTTGCCAATAAAAAAGTTGAATTTCAGTTGATTGGTGGTATTGGTGAATTGGTTATCACTAGTGCGTTAACCAACAACGTAGGGATTGCAACCATCAAGTTATCGTCAGGTAGCACCGAAGGCGCAGGTACTATATCAGCGAGTGTTGGCGGAACTACGGCTAGCATTGATTTTTCGGTGACCAATCCGGTAATTATTAGTCCTATCGAATTAAGTATTCGTTTGCTTGACGATGCAGGCCAATCTACGTTGAATGTTAGCAGCGCGAGTCCTGTGACAGTTCAGGCTTTATTAACTCAAAATGGAGTGCTTTCTGCTGGTGTAAAAGTTAACTTTGCACTGAGCGATGGTATTGGTGAACTGAAAGTCAGCAGTGCGTTAACTAATGAGCAGGGCATAGCCTCACTTGTGTTGTATTCAGGGCTTAACGACGGTGCGGGTACATTAACCGCTAGTATTGATGCCATATCGAGCGCGATCGATTTTGCGGTCACCGTATCTGTTAATGAAGTAAGCATGAGTGAAATCACTACTACGCCTGATAGCATTGGCCCTAATGGCACAGCCACCATTTCAGTGACAATATCAGAAATGAGCGACGGGCAAACAACGCCGTTTAATCAGTCGGTTGTAGTGGCATTTACATCGACTTGTTCGCAATTAAATAAAGCGGTTATCGACACTGATATTTCAACCATTAATGGCGTTGCTATAGCGACCTATAAAGATAATGGTTGCGGTGTCGTTGACGATATTTTTGTGACGTCTACGGTTGGCCAGACTTTATTGTCTAAAACTTCGACGTTAACAGTGCAGGCCGCAAATTTAAGCAGTATCCAATTTAAAGAAGTGTCTCCATCATTTATTGCACTTCGTGGCACAGGTGGTGCTGGTCGCACCGAAACATCCCGTGTTACCTTTATCGTTTTTGATGGAATTGGCAATATAGTATCTGATACCTTGGTTAATTTTGAGTTAACCACACTAATCGGTGGCATTACAATTAGTCCAGAAACACAGGCAAAAACAGATACAAACGGCGAGGTAGACGTCATTGTAACCTCTGGCGATGTAGCAACCGCAGTGCGGGTGATTGCGCGTCTAGACGCCGCGCCAGCTATAGCAACAGTTTCTGGAGAATTATCGATTTCTACAGGTATTGCCGATCAAAATAGTTTTAGCTTGTCAGCGTCGCAGCTTAATCCTGAAGCGTGGAACATTGACGGTGTTGAAGTTGATATTACGGCTCGTCTTGGCGATCACTTTAATAATCAGGTTCCCGATGGCACCACGGTTAACTTTACCACCGAATTTGGTATTGTTTCGCCAAGCTGTAGTACTATTAATGGCGTATGTTCGGTGAAATGGTCATCTCAATCACCAAGAGTGCCTGATCCTGCTTATCGCGATGTTTTAGCGACCACTAAAAAAATTGGCAGCGCTACCTGTACTGGAGGTGGTTTAACGGGCTTAAGCGCCAAAGGATATCCTTGTTTTTATGATAATAGAATACCTAGTGACGATGAAGTCGCTTTAGCTAATGACCAATTAATGCGCTTTGGCGGTTTGGGACAGGTGTATGGTAATCGGATTACTATTTTTGCACATGTCATCGGTGAAGAGTCTTTTACCGACAGCAACGGCAATGGTCAATATGATGAAAATGAAGCCTATAGTGATTTAAGCGAAGCGTTTAGAGACGACAATGAAGATGGCGTGTTCGGTGGTCG
>JABSRV010000423.1 GCA_013214905.1 Psychrobium sp.
TCCAGATCGGGACGGCGCGCCATGCTGCCATCCTCATTAAGAATTTCGACGATGACCGCCGCCGACTCCAGTCCCGCAAGCCTGGCCAGGTCGCATCCAGCTTCGGTATGACCGGCGCGGGTTAATACACCACCATCTTGTGCCATTAACGGGAAAATATGACCAGGCTGCACAATATCACTCGCCATTGCATTAGCGGCTACAGCCACCTCAACCGTACGTGAGCGATCTGCCGCAGAAATTCCGGTAGTTACGCCGGTAGCCGCTTCAATAGCCACGGTGAAATTAGTGGAGAATTGCGCTTTATTGGCATCGACCATCAACGGTAAATTAAGACGCTGACATCGCTCTTTCGTTAAGGTTAAACAAATCAAGCCACGGCCATGAGTTGCCATGAAGTTTATCGCTTGAGGGGTAATCTTGTCCGCCGCAATAATAAGATCGCCTTCGTTTTCACGATCTTCATCATCCATCAGAATAACCATCTTGCCTAGTTTGATATCTTCAATGATCTCTTCGATTGTATTTAATGCCATGATTAAACCTTAACGTTGTTGGGTGCCTGTTGGTGGCACCTGAAATTAATTGATGTATACCCGTCATCCTTGAAACCGCAGCTTTATTGTCGGCGGATTCGAATCACAATCACTTATAAACATAAGTTCAGGCGATTCGAATTTTGACGGCTTCACTGCAATTCCAATGATTTTGGGTATAAAGCGTTATGCTTGTATACATATGTTTGAATTGTCAAAATTCAAGGGCAATTGCAAAAATCTTTGCAACTTTATTTTAAAAACCCGCTGCGCGCTAACAAATCCATGGTGACATTATCTGGTGCAGTTTCTGTTTGCCCCAGCATTAAGCGCTCTAGATAACGGGCGATTTGATCCACTTCCACGTTAACCTTGCTGCCAACCTTAAATTGACTAATGGTGGTTTCACTGCTGGTATGAGGCACAATGGTTAGACGAAAGCTCGATTGCTCAAGCCCGTTAACCGTTAGGCTAATACCATCAATGCTAATAGAGCCTTTATGCGCAATATAGCGCATTAATTGTGCCGGTGCTTTGACCCAATAATCGGTGCTGCGTCCGCTATTGATAATGCGCTCGATGGTGCCAACGCCGTCAACATGACCGCTCACCATATGACCGCCCAAACGGGTAGTTGGGGTCAACGCTTTTTCTAAGTTGATTGATTGGCCGATTTTATAATTAGCAAACTCGGTCAGACTAACGGTTTCACTAGATACATCGGCGCAAAAGCTCTGCTTGCCTAGTGCAATTACCGTCAAACAAACACCGTTGCTGGCAATGCTATCACCAAGCTTTACGTCGCTTAAATCTAACTTTTCGCTATTAATTTCAACACGATAATCGCCACCGCGATCGTTTAATTGCGTTAACGTGCCAACTGCTTCAATGATTCCTGTAAACATCTATCACTCTTTCTTTATTGGAGTCGCGCAAATGCGAATATCTTTAGCGATCATACGCACATCATCGATTGTAAGATCGATAAGCTTGTCCATATGATCAATGCTTGGCAAATTAAACAGCCCTTTGTTGCCACCGCCCATTAATTTTGCGGCCTGATAAATAACCAACTTATCGACTAAATTAGCGCTAAGCAATGCTCCGCACAACGTCGCGCCCGCTTCAACCCAAATCGAATTAATCTCACGCTTAGCTAATAGCGCCATTAACTGCGCTAAATCGATTTTACCTTGCCCAACCATAATCAGCTGCTCGACATGCGATGGCCACTGATTATCATCAGCCTGACGCCTCACCAAAATAATCGGACTATTGATGCCAATCATTTTGTGCTGCGGCTTAATGTTATTATTGCTGTCAATCACAATGCGAATAGGTTGGCGCAGCGCTGATTGCTCAATAACCTCTCGCACTAAGCCCAATTCATTCCAGCGTAAATTCAAACTAGGATCGTCCGCTAATACCGTCGCTGAACCG
>JABSRV010000424.1 GCA_013214905.1 Psychrobium sp.
AATACTATATTACTTGATTTTGACCGTGATATTTGGGGTTACATTTGCTTGGGTCACTTCAAGCAAAAGACCATTGCTGGTGAGATTGGTTCGTCAACCATGCCACATAATGTTTACCAAATCGACTTTGAAAACTCTGAAGGTAACTTAGGTCTAGCTAACGCTATCATGACGCATTTAAGCCAGAAGCTACCTGTTTCTCGCTGGCAGCGTGATTTAACCGACTCTACGGTTCTTCGTAACCTTGGTGTGGGCTTAGCACACTCAATTATTGCTTATCAGTCAACGTTAAAAGGCATGAGCAAACTAAAAATCAATGAAGAAGCATTGCGTAAAGATCTTGATGCTAACTGGGAAGTATTGGCTGAACCAGTGCAAACCATCATGCGTCGTTACGCGATAGAGAAGCCATACGAAAAGCTAAAAGAACTAACGCGTGGCAAGCGTATTAACAGCGAAGACTTAGCATTGTTTATCGACTCTCTAGAGTTGCCACAACATGCTAAAGATCACATGAAGGCGATGACTCCAGCTAATTACATTGGCCGTGCAATCGCCTTTGTTGACGACATCGCATAAATAACGTTTTTTGATCAATTAGATTGATCAGCTTCTATAAAGGCAATGATATGATTACCTAATTATATCATTGCCTTTTTGTTTTCTAAAATAGAGTTTTTATGTACACAATAGATCTTAACCAATTAACGCCACAGCAGTTTTTAAACGAGTATTGGCAAAAAAAACCATTGTTAATCCGCCAAGGCATTAGCAATTTTGAGGATCCCATTTCACCCGACGAATTTGCGGGTTTGGCGATGGAAGAGCAAATTGAGTCTCGATTAGTGTGGCAAAAAGATGGTGAATGGCAAGCCGAGCATGGTCCGTTTGAAGATTACTCACACTTAGGTGATAAAGACTGGTCTTTGTTAATTCAAGGCGTGGATCATTGGGACGAGCAAGTGGCTGAGCTAATTCGCCCTTTCCGTTTTTTACCAAACTGGCGTATTGACGATGTCATGGTTAGTTATGCGACTCCAGGTGGCGGCGTAGGCCCGCACGTTGATAACTACGATGTCTTTATCATTCAGGGCAGTGGCAAACGCCATTGGCAAGTGGGTAGTAATACCGAGCTTAAAGAAGTTGTCGCGAACTCTGCCTTATTGCACGTTGAGAAATTCACTCCCATTATTGATGTAGAATTATTACCTGGTGACATTCTGTACATTCCACCGGGTTTTCCGCATCAAGGCGTCGCCATTGAACCATCAATGAGTTTTTCGGTTGGCTTTAGAACCACGGCTAAATCGCATTTATTTAGTAACTTTGCCGATTATCTCATTGACCAGCAATTGGGGAGCGACATGGTGGTTGATCCAGAACGTCAGCCAACAACGACACCAGGCTTAATCGATAGCAACGACATTGATAAGTTAAAAAGTGCGCTGCATGAAATGTTGTCTGATGATGACAAAATCTTGGACTACTTGGGTAACAGTTTGTCGCAATGTAAACACGAGCTGGCAATAGATCCTGACTTGCAAGACATGTCGATGGACCAATTATCAGAGTTTTTACAAGACGATGAGTCGTTACTCATTCGAATTGGCGGGTTACGCTGTATGTATTTCGACCAAGAAAGCATGTTAGGCCGACTTTATGTTAACGGTGAGTCTTATGTCTTTAGTCAACAGCAACACGCAGTCACGCAACTGCTGGCAAACAACAGCGAACTAGGTGCGCAGCAATTGCAAACTTTCGCTCAAGACGATGATTTTAAAATCCAGCTATTGCAACTGATTAACCTTGGTTACTGGTACTGGCAAGAATAGTAATATTGTAACTATTCAGCGTCTTGCCATTTGTCACCATTTTGGTGTCGAAAGTGCTCATTTATGCGTATAAACTCCGCGCTTTATGAACTACATCCGTGTAGTTCACCAGCATAG
>JABSRV010000425.1 GCA_013214905.1 Psychrobium sp.
AGGTGTGCCAATTCAAATACTTGCTGGACTAGGCCACTTAATACATGGGCATTTTTTAACGCTACTTCGATGTAGCGTCGACTCTGTTGTTCGGCGTTATCTGCATATTGCGATTGCCATGTTTCGATATAACCAGTTAATGATGCTAAGGGTGTGCGTAAATCATGAGAAATATAGGACAATAATTCGCGGCGCTGGTCGTCTTTATACTTGAGCGTTTCAAATTGCTTAGCGATGGTTTGAGACATTTGCTCAATCACATTTGACAATTGCTGCTCTTCATTGCTCGGCATTAGATGATTTGGCGCCAATAAGGTTAAACTCTGGCCATGTTTCCAACCTTGCTGTGCTTCATATTTTGCAACAGACTTGGTTAAACGACTCAATGGACGGGTGATCAGCCATATTAATAACAAGGCAATGACTAATGCTAAAAAAGCCGCTGTTAGTGCGATAGCAATGGTATTGCTGAGTAATTTATTGCTCGTGAGGTTAGCAATGATTTTATCTTCAAGCTCGGAGCCAATAATGACGTAAAGGTAGCCTTGAAAGTTGTCTTCTTGATAAATTTTTGCTGCAGAGAATATTTTTTGACCATTAACATTTCGAGGATCTTGCCCCAATAGAGGAAAAGACGCTTGACCGCTCAAAAAGTATTTGATTGGGTTAATGTCAATGACCTTGCGTTTAACCTTGCCTGGCGCGGCGGAAAATGCTAATACTTTGCCTTGTGTATCAGTGACATATATTTCAAACGCGGGTCCAAGCAACATCATCGAATGAAATGTGTGCTCTAACGCGGTTGCGTCTATTTTCCCGTCACGCAATAGTTGGCTTTCTGCAATCATGTGGCTGGCCAACTCTTGATGCAACGATTGCGTCGATTGTTGCTGAAAGGTGCGGCTTGAATTGTCCATGAACCAGACAAATGTCATGGCAATAATGACAAAAATACTGACAAACAAAATAATCAGTCTAAAGGCCATACTGTTGTATTTTTTCATAGTTTTCTCGTTATAGTTTGCAGGAATTTGATAGCACTAACTCACTTTTGCGTATTCAAATTTATAACCGACCCCCCAAATGGTATGCACCAGTTTTGGTAAGTTTTCTTGCTGCTCTAGTTTTGCGCGTAATCGATTGATGTGCGAATTGACTGTATGCTCATACCCTAAATGATTATAGCCCCACACTGAGTCTAGAAGCTGACTACGATTAAATACCTGACCAGGATGTTGCGCTAGAAAATACAATAGATCAAATTCGGTAGAGGTTAATTCAATTTCACGTTGCCCATAGGACACCTTGTGACAACTAGGCTCGATGACAAAATCTGCAAATACTATGTCTTTATTGTGCTCTTGCACTGTTTGCGCCAAGCAGGCTCTGCGCAGTAATGCACTTACCCGTGCTTGCAATTCTCTAATGCTAAACGGTTTTGTCAAATAATCATCGGCGCCCATATTTAATCCCATAACCCTATCGGTTTCGGTATCTCGGGCGGTCAACATCATAATTGGCGTTAATGGATCTTTAAGTCTCACTTGGCGGCAAATTTCTAAACCGTCAACCAGCGGCAGCATGATATCAAGCATCAATAAATCATATTTTCCCGATAAAGCGGCTTCAAGTCCTTGTTGACCACAATAAAATTTTTGCACCACAAAACCAGCGTTATTAAGGGTTATTTCGATCAAATTGGCTAAATCGACTTCGTCTTCTACTATCAATATTCGCTGGCTCATGGTGTATCCTTTATTATTTAATGCGTTCAATGGTGACGCGCGCGACAATCGAATCAAATTTGTGAGATTGATCTAATACCGAAGACATCAAACCATCATCACTACTAACGACCCCAGCGTGCATGGTGACTAAATTTATATCGTCACGTGCTGCGTCAAATCCAGTGCCCATAGCAACAGGCCCTGGATTTGACGCAGCAC
>JABSRV010000426.1 GCA_013214905.1 Psychrobium sp.
GACGTTACGTCAATTGCGCTGCGCACGTAATGAATTATCAGAGCCATTATCAACGGTCGCTGCTTGTCGTGAATTATTCATGCGCATTCTCAAACATAGCAATGGCATACGTGCGCTATCGATGATGCACAAGCATGGGATTTTAGGTAGTTACCTGCCCGCGTGGCAGCAAATAAGCGGACAAATGCAGTTTGACCTGTTTCACGCTTACACGGTGGACGAGCACACGCATCGTTTATTATTAAATATTGAACGATTTTCCCAGCCCGAGCATCAAGCAGAATTCCCACTGTGCAGCGTATTAATCAATACCCTTGCTAAAAAAGGCTTACTGGTACTAGCCGGCATCTTCCATGACATCGGCAAAGGACGCGGTGGAGACCATAGTGAACTTGGCGCAGAAGACGCCGTAGTCTTTGGTAAGCAGCATGGTCTTAATGAGCACGATACACGTTTGGTTGCTTGGCTAGTGGAGAATCACTTGGTGATGTCGGTGACCGCGCAGCGCCGAGACATTCATGATCCAGACGTGATCAATGCCTTTGCGGGTACCGTTAAAGATGAGAAACGCTTAGCTTATTTATATTGCCTTACCGTGGCGGACATCTGTGCAACCAACAATAACCTTTGGAATAGCTGGAAGGGTTCCTTGTTACGTGAACTGTACTTTTTTACCCTACGTGCTCTTCGTCGCGGAAAAGTAACAGAAGTTGATGCCAGCGAGCGCATAGACGAATACAAAGCGAAAGCAAAACAATTGCTGCATAAACGCGCATTACCAACCGCACATTTAGAGGCGATAGATTCCCTGTGGGCAGATTTTCAACCCGATTATTTTTTGCGACATAGCCCAGTGGCTATCGCCAATCATAGTGAAATAATTCTAGCTAATAGAGAATCAAAGCAACCGCTTATTGCACTATTTAACTATGAAGATAAACGTAACACAGAGCTCTTTGTCTATACCCATGATCACAAAAACTTATTTGCTAAAGTGATGCGTGTATTAGGCAGTAAAAATGTGCAAATTAACGATGCGCATGTCATGTCATCAAATCAAGAACATGTGTTAGATACTTTCTCAATTTCAGAACTTGATGGACATGCTATTGTTGACGTCAGACGCATTAATTCCATTGTGCAAACTCTGACTAAATCACTGACTCAAAAAAACTTTAAACACCACAGTCGCCGCAGAGTGATGAGGCAAGTGAAAGAATTTAGGGTACCAACCCTTATCACATTTGTTAACAACGACAGTGATAACACCATGTTTGAACTAGTTGCATTGGACATGCCGGGACTGCTTGCTACCATAGGGGATGTCTTTACCAAACATAAAATCGACCTAGTAAACGCAAAAATCACTACGATCGGCGAACGAGTAGAGGATTTTTTCATTATTACGAACGCTCAAGGGCAAAGCCTTGAAGACGATCAACAACACAATTTAAAGCAAGCGCTGATCAAAGCGATAAATAATATTAATAAATAGGGCTAAAAAATGAGTGAATTACAAAAGATCATTGAACACGCATTCGAAACTCGCGATCAATATAATGCCGCGAGTGCAACGCAAGAAGTGCGCGACGCAGTAAGCACGGTCATGGAGCTATTAGACAGTGGTAAAGCGCGTGTTGCTGAAAAAGTGAGTGGCGAATGGATAGTGCATCAGTGGCTTAAAAAAGCGGTATTATTATTTTTTAAGCTCCATGACAATATCATCATTGACGGTCAAGAAACCAAATATTATGACAAAGTACCGTTAAAGTTCACCGATTACACCAGTGAGATGTTCGCCGAGCAGGGAATTCGCGTGGTGCCGCCAGCAACGGTACGTAAAGGCTGTTTCATTGGTAAAAACGTGGTCCTAATGCCATCTTATACCAACATCGGCGCATACATTGAT
>JABSRV010000427.1 GCA_013214905.1 Psychrobium sp.
TGGGACAGTAGACATCCGGAGACTGGTGGATTGCATGAATCAATGGGCGATATCACAGCGATATTGTTAATGGTGTCTAGGCTTGATATGTGCGAAGCGGTTATCGCCGAGTCTAAAGGCGATTTACATGCCAAAAATTTCATTTCAGCGATGGCTGAGCAATTTGGCGCCGCACTTGGTCGAGGCGAGGCTCTGAGAAACGCTGACAATAACCTTAAAATGAGTGAAGTGACTAACCAAGTTCATGATATATCTAAAGTGTTCACAGGCGCTGTTTACGACATTTTAGTCGATATGTATGAGAGTATTAGCGATCCAAACAAGTATGATCAAGCTGAAACACTGCACCGCGTTGGCAAACATCTAACATCGTTGGTGATTGCTTCTTTATTAAGTGGTCCTGAAACAGAGGCCACATTTAGCGATATTGCAAACAAAATGATTGAACTTGAAAAATATGACGCATGGAAAGTGGTGATTGAAAATCAGTTCTCAATACGTCAAGTGCTTGGCTCTTCAGCGGTGGGTATATCAGCCACACTAGATAGGTCATTTTCTGGATGCTGTGGTTCGATGAAGGGTAGGGGCTAAGCTATTCTAAGTTCAGCCTCAAGACGTTGATTTCGACCAATCAGCAATTGATAAGCGTCAATTGCTGATTGGGGTTCCTTCAAATAAAGGAAAAGTCGTTTCAAGGCTAACGCATATATACCCAAAATCATTGGAATTGCAAGTGTGGGTTTTCAGTTCCAGATAAAACCAGAGTACCTACATCACTGCTTTAGCTGACTTCCTTATGCCACTGGCATAAGGGTTCTGCTTTCGCTCTAGGCAAAGTCGTCAAGTTTCTAATCGCCTGAACTTATTGAGCCCTTAGCCAGTAAAAGCTAAGTGATTGTGATTTGAAACGCAGACACAAAATATTCTGGAAATATTTTGAACGTCGTTTACGGCGGCCTTTGGAGAAATAGGGTCGAGGCAGAACCTTACATCTGCGATGTAAGGAAGTCTGGCTAGCAGTGCGTATTTCTTAATAAAACGGGGTTTCAAGGATGACGGGTATACCTACCAGTGATAAGTAGCGCTGATAGTATATTGTTGTCCTCGTCCTGGCGTGCCAGGTATTTCTTCAAAAGACTCATCCCAAAGATTGTCAGCAGCAATCATAATATCCAGACCTTTAAACTGCGACGGTGAAATGGTGAACGTAAGATGGGTAAATAATGCATCGTCGTCACCATTTCTAAGGATGTTTTCTTGCTGCTTTCGCCACTCGTTATCAACACGAATCTCAACGATGTCACTAGGGCGCCAAACTAGGCCTAACGTTACGCGGTGATCAGGGTAGTTTAATGCATAAAAGCTAGCATCAATATCAGCAGCGCCATAATCTTCTGATTTCTTAAGAAAGGTATAGCTGGTGACTATTTCTACGTTTTCGAAACGCTTTATCGCCAGTATTTCTAACCCTAATGTATCGATATCGACCGGATTGGCAGAGCGTGCCGTGGTTGAACTTAAGTTATAAGTCCAATCTGTTAAATCATCATCTTGTCGATAAAAAATGGCAGAATCAAGACGCCAAGTTTCGCGATCTAATGCCAAACCTAATTCAATGTTTTTAGTGGTTTCTCGTCCCAAATTATAATTACTTCTGAATAGTCCACCTTTGTCACTGCCACCAATCGCCGTATAACCTGCGACTTGGCTAGCTTGGGCGTAAGACAGATAGAAAGTGTCAGCGCTATCGTCCGCATTGATTCTATTCCAGGTGATATCACCAATTAATGAAACTTGGGAATCATCTCGGTTGGTATCATCAAAAGTCGCGCCAAGGCGGAAGCTTAATTGTTGGTCATGTTGTAGATCCATTTGGTATTGGGGTAATACGCTAAGTTTGTAAT
>JABSRV010000428.1 GCA_013214905.1 Psychrobium sp.
AATGCCGTGAATGTTCCCCTTCTTTTTAATTATTTTCGATTATCTTTATTTCATTATTCGTGGGGATTCGTCAGGTCTGGAACTGAAAACCGGCACTGCAATTCCAATGATTTTGGGTATAGTTTAAAAATAAACGTCGAATCGTTGCATGACTTCATCGGTAATATCGATTAGCTCGCCTAAACCCACCACCGCATCAAGCTGAGCTTGCAAGTGCCTAGTTCGATAACTTGCTTGTTTAGCCGCATAAATTATTTCCCGTGATACGGTTTTATAATCCATGGCATGATTGCGGCTAATCATCACGCGCAGAGCAAACAACTGACCTGCGGCTTTAGCCTTTAAAATAAACTCTCGGTGAGCATCAACACTTTCGAAACTCTCAAAGTAATGAGTGGTAGCATGATAAGTCTCGCTATTATTGTCACTAGTGACCTCTATGTATACTTCCCTTGCTACCGCTGACATATTTGCATTAAGCATTTTTAGGGTGCAAAAAAACAATTCTTTAAAAATGTTATTTTTTGAAATAGCAGAGACATTACAATACTTTTTATTGTTCGATAACGCTGAAAATAAATTGAAAAGTCGATTATCATTTCTAGGATTAATCACATGGCTAATATTGTAACTATTGCCTTCTTTAGATATAACCACTGGTAGACAGTGAATATTGCTGCAATACAATAAGTTTAACGATTTAGTTGCATTAGCTGGTGGGGTCACTTGCGCTGTTAGTTTATGTTTATAGTTACTGATTATCTTATGGATAAGTTTAGGACCATAAGCTGTTTCTGGTGAGGTAATTATTCTTAAATTAAGCACGCGTCCTTCTTGAGCAACCCGCATTAATTCATAGTCTAGGAATGCATACTCTGGTTTGCCAGAGGCCTTGGCTAATAGCGGCATTTCTATCTTTAAAAGCTCACCTTTGTCTAATTCGACAGTTCGAGTCATGGTTATTTGCATGCCATGCACCGAAAAATTGACGGTGGCGCCTAAATATGCTTTTTTCTTGTGATGTACAATAATTCGAGTTTGATAATTAAAGCGATCTTCACTACGTTGCGTCGATACCTTGGTTTCCACCAGACTTAGTCCCGAATGGACATTCTCTGGATGGCAAAATTGTTGCAACTGGGCTACCGAAGGATTCATAGGCTGGCGTTGCTGATATTTTAATTTATTCTCTTCATCGCTTATTAGAATAATATAAGCCATTAGCTCAATATCGTGCAATTTCAATAATTGCTTGTTTTCTTCAATAGTAAGCTCGCCACGTTGCACTAAGTGCTGTGGTAACGTATCAGGAAGGTGCCATTGGTAATCTGCAACAGGAGTTAAAAATATTTTATAGACACTCCATTGTTTTTTATTGGCGCCAAACTGCATGAACAAATCAGCTTGCCCTGTTTCTGTCAGTTCTTCTTCGGTGGCGCTGTAAAAATACTTTTTCCCTTTAGCAATATGACTAAAACAATATACTAATGTTTCTTGTCCATTTTCTTGGCGTTGCAGCATTTTTTCAAGACGCTTCTTTGAAAATAAGCCTGAAATTTTTAATTGATTACCATTGCTGCGCCAAAAATCTAGCACGGGTTTATTTTCAAAATTACATAACGCAAATTCCGGTAACAATTGTTGCTGTTTTTTACTAAAAAATAACGGTACCCCAACTATTTTATTGATGTATAGCTGTTGGTAGCCCATGCATCTAACCGCTTCTACGACATGTTCAACGTCGGTCGAAAATTTATGACGCTGGCTTTTTATAAATTGTGCCAACACCGCGTTAACTAACTTATCTTTATGTTGACGACGCAAATGAAACCAAAAAGAAGGCCCATTGCTGTAGTGCTCAATGACTGTGTAGGCCAAATCTA
>JABSRV010000429.1 GCA_013214905.1 Psychrobium sp.
CAGTTTTGCCTATGTTGAAGGTGAGTCATTAATGATGGCTATTACCGATTTGGCCGTATCTTCTGGTAGTGCTTGTACGTCTGCAAGTTTAGAGCCTTCATATGTGCTGCGCGCATTAGGTCTAAACGATGAAATGGCGCATAGCTCAATTCGTTTTGGCATTGGGCGTTTTACGACTGAAGCGGAAGTTGATCATGCTATCAAACAAATGACCCAATCAATTGGTCGTTTGCGCGAAATGTCACCTCTTTGGGAAATGTTCCAAGACGGTGTTGATTTAGACAGTGTTGAATGGGTTGCTCACTAGCAACGTATTAATTAAATAGGAGATAGAACAATGGCCTATAGCGAAAAATTATTAGATCATTATGAGAACCCACGAAATGTTGGTTCATTCGATAAAAAAGATCCACAAATCGCCACTGGCATGGTTGGCGCACCAGCTTGTGGTGACGTGATGAAATTGCAACTTAAGATTAATGATCAAGGTATCATCGAAGATGCAAAATTCAAAACTTACGGTTGTGGTAGTGCAATTGCATCAAGCTCATTAGTTACTGAATGGGTTAAAGGCAAGTCAATTGAAGACGCTGGTAAAATAACCAATCGTGATATCGCTGACGAGTTAGCGTTACCACCAGTGAAAATTCACTGTTCAATTTTGGCTGAAGATGCGATCAAAGCTGCGATTGCAGATTATAAATCGAAATCATAAGCTTATTATCGATGCCTTAATGCGTTAAGGCATCGTTGAATTTAACATGAAAATGTTGCAATAGATGCAAGGGTTAAACATATGGCAATTACAGTCACTGAGTCTGCTGCTAATCGAGTCAGCAATTTCCTAGAAAGTCGTGGTAAAGGTCTGGGTTTACGCCTGGGTGTTAAAACTTCGGGTTGTTCGGGTTTGGCTTATATATTGGAATTTGTTGACGACTTAAATGACGGTGATGAAGTGTTTGAACAACACGGCGTTAAAATCATTGTTGATGCAAAAAGTCTTGTTTATCTTGACGGTACACAACTTGATTTTGTTGTGAATGGTCTTAACGAAGGTTTTGAGTTTTCAAACCCTAATGTTGATGGCGAATGTGGTTGTGGTGAAAGCTTCTCTGTTTAAGAAAGCTGTCCATAAATAACATATTCTCAATACGCACCTAATTTAGAAAATCCAGTTAAAACATAAAACACTATGAATTACTTCGAATTATTTGGTATTAACAACTCGTTTGAGATCGATATGGTGGTCTTAAAAGCCAAATATCTTGAGCTGCAACGCGCGGTCCATCCGGACAACTTTGCCAATGCAAGTGAACGTGAGCGACTAATGTCGGTGCACAAAGCTGCGCAAATCAATGATGCATTTAATGTCTTAAAGCAACACGATAGCCGAGCTCAATATTTACTTGAACTCTCAGGCATAGAATTGGCGCATGAAACTCAAACCCTTAAAGATCCGATGTTTCTGATGCAGCAAATGGAGCTTCGTGAAACACTAGAAGACATTTGTGATAGCGACGATCCCGAGCAAAGTTTGTTAGATTTTCAGCAAGAGATTGATGGTTATATTAGCGAAATGAATCACAGTTTTAGCCAGTTTTTCACTGTTAACAGCCAAGCATCGTTACTAAGCGCCGCCGACAATGTCCGAAAATTGAAGTTTATGCTTAAGTTGTCGCAAGAAGCGTTAGTCATCGAAGATAAGATTTTTAATGATTAATCAGCGTTATGACTGATTGCGATAAAATGACTCTCTTCACTTCTCAATCTGGGTTATTATAGCGCCCAGAAAATCCTCCTAGTAGAAAGAATTTATTATGGCGTTATTGCAGATATCTGAGCCGGGGCAAAGCACCGCACCGCACCA
>JABSRV010000043.1 GCA_013214905.1 Psychrobium sp.
CCCACTCGTAACGCCCAGGACGAACGACTTCACCTATCACTCTAACCGCACGTTCTGGATTGATTTTTAGCCAAGACTTTTCGTTCATGTCGGTCTTTTCAGGCACAAAAATAGCATCGCCGGCACTAATTTTAGGAAGAGTTTGGTCGCCGAGACCATGGGTATATCCAGCTAAATCAAATGAGCTAACAGTGCCGTTGGCTTTAATAATTTTAATCTGTCTTGATTCTGCAAAACGAGTCGGGCCGCCAGCATTGGCGAGAATGTCCATAAAAGTCATGTCTTTCTTTCCTTCAAACGCTCCGGGCTTAAACACTTCGCCCATCACATAGACGACATTATTACCAATTTTTATTTCTTCTTCTTGGCGTGGTACAAAGATGGTGGTACCAGGATGTATGTCGGGTAGCAAGGAGATGTCGCCACTATCTAAATAGCGTTTTAGATTAAATAATGCCGGCTTACCCTGAGTGATAACCCGTATCTGTTCAACACCCGCATAACGAGTAACACCGCCAGCCTTCATCAACAATTCGATTAAGTTATTGTCGGCGTTAAATGAAAATGTGCCTTGTTGATGGACTTCGCCAAAGACTTTTATCGCCTGGCGATCGGTAGCGTCACCGCCAGCTGCTATTTTTGAGGGGTCATAGTCAACTTCGATGTTACCGATCATCGGTGAAGAAGGTACGAATAGGGTGTTGAGCGAATTTAATTTAGGCAGGATATCGGTATCACCACTGTCCAAATAATGTTTGTAGTTAAATATTTGGGTGCTTGTCTTTGACCGCAGCTGTAGTTTATCTAGTTGCGCGCCGGAACGAAGTCCACCGGCTGCTTGCAAAGCCATTTGTATGTTGGCGTTGGCAGGCAATATCACTTTCCCCGGTTGTTTTACATAACCCATCACGTGCACAATGAGTCGTTTCTGTGCGATAAAGACACTAAATCCCACCATGTCTCTAAATACTGGGCTAAGGGACTTAGCTAGCAAGGATTGTAATTGCGTTTCGCTATAATTAACCACGGTTATGTTACCTACTTCGGGCAAGTTTATAGCGCCATTGATGTCGACACTAAAGTCTTTGTTGAGCGTAGGCTCTCCAGGCAGGGCAATATGGATGATATCGCCTAGTTGAACATGATATGCACTGTGGGCGTGGAATGAACAGATGCATAATAAGATGATGATGAATTTAGTCATGATTAGATCCTCTTATAATGACTTATTAACAGGTTCGATTAACTCGATGCTGACCCGACGATTAACTAAACGATTCTCGCTTAAGTTGCCAGCAACCAGTGGATCGTCGCTGCCAAGTGCCGCGATATCTATGCGACTCTTATCTATACCCATAATTTGTATGTAGCGCGCTACTTGTTCTGCGCGTTGTTTAGAGAGTGCTAAATTGTCCTCATCGGTACCACTAATATCGGCATGTCCGGTGATCAGCAAGCGATAGTCATCTAACTTAACGATTAATTCGACGGCTTTGCCAAGACGTACAACAAATTTGGGGTTGAGAGAATATGAGCCCACCGCAAACTGATTATCAACATTAAGTAAAGCGGATATTTTTTTCCCTATGTCACCTGGTGACGTTAATGGTGGTGTTTTTGCAAGCGTACAGGCTTTATGGTGATTGACATATTGCAGCTGTCGTTCAAGTCTTTCAAGTAAGCGTCGTTGAATGATAATGTCATTGGCGGCATCGAAAAGTAAGCCTCCTTTGAGCTCATTCCCAATGCGTAATTCTCGTGTCTGCGCTTGGACTACGGTGGCAGGAAAGCAAAGTTCGGCGCCTTCTAATACTAAAATGTCGAGGTGTTGTGCAAGCAAGGTGTAATCAAATCTTAAACCATGCTCCTGCCCCAATGGTTGATCCGCCTCAACGACGTACCGCTGTTCGTCGCTATCGTTTAGACGACTAATTACCGATAAGGCAGAACATCCTGGTAAAAGCAGTGCCATGCAGACGCCGATTAAAATGGCTTGATATCTCATGAGTAGGCCTCGTGATGATTACTGTTAGTTTACTGTTAGATTTCTGTTGGTTAGCTGTGCTTACTATGACCAAGTGACCGACATACTGCGATGGATCCTAAGCATTTTTATTAATGATTTAGGTTGACCATGCACACCAATTAATGACAATGAATAACCGCGATTTCGCATTCTTTTATAGAGGAAGACAATGGCGCCGATACCCGAGGAATCGATAAGCTCAACATGATGAAGATCTAATACCATTTTAGGGCAGCGTGATTGTTCTAGGTTGGTAAATTTTCCTTGCATTGTTCTAACGCCATCGGCATCCATGTCACCAAAAAAAGTTACCACTAATTGTTGGTTTTGCGCTAGATGAGTTTGTAACATCATAATAATTACCTTTATGAGTAGCAGGACTATAAAGGTAATTGCAGAAATTACGCCAACAATGAAACTTTTCTATTTAATTGTTTTGTAGGTTTTTATTTGTTATCGCCTATTTTAATTCGATCGTTATGATGAGTATTTTGCAATTTGCAATGCAAGATAAAACTATTGACCGCGGCCAGTTACCATCACTAATACTGTTTTAAGCATGATATGCAGATCCATTCTTATCCACTGTATAGGTGTGAACAATGATAATGCATAGCTGTGATCGTAGCCAAGTTTGGTGCGCACGTCATCAAGGCAGGTATCATAACCTTGGTTTATTTGAGCAAGACCGGTAATGCCAGGCTGGATCAAAAAAGTACGCTCAACAAAAAATGGAATTTCATGTTCTAATCGTTGGTAAAACTCAGGGCGTTCCGGGCGCGGACCAACAAGTGACATATCACCGCGCAGTACATTAAATAGTTGTGGCAGTTCGTCGAGCCGAGTCTTTCGCAAAAAGTTTCCTAATGGGGTAATACGACTATCATTTTTACAGGCTAGTATCGCGCCACTGGTCTGTTCGGCGTTGTTAATCATGGTTCTGAATTTATACATCGTGAAAAATTCGACATATTTTTCGGTCGCTATGCCAATGCGTTGTTGTGAAAATATGATGGGCCCAGCGCTGCTTAATTTTATGGCTATTGCCGTCATTAACATTAGAGGCCACAAAACTATTAACAATAAACTTGAAATGACAATATCGATGGTTCGTTTAAAGAATTTAATATAAGGATTAATTGTGTAAGTCTTCATGATAATTTCCTTAAATGTAGATTAATGGCGACAGGTACCAATGACCATATAACGAATGCAGCCCACTAGATTTGCGCAATAACCACTGACAAGATAATAAATGGTTTGCCAAATTTTGTTCGGATGACGTGGTTTAGTGATGAAAAATAATGCCACTGAAAGGTAGAGCGAGGTTTGTAATAACGCTGCGATGGCAAACAATGGATGACTTGTGCTTAAGCAAAGGCTGCCTACTAACGCACCGATAAAGGCAAATGGCATAAATACACGCAATGCTTTTCCGGAGGCAAAGCTAAAAGCCACGCCGCGATAGCGGGGCATAAGTAAGCCTTTAAAGCGAATAAGCTGTTGCAGGTTACCAGCTGCGATACGTTGACGGCGATGTAAATCTAAGTGATTACTCGATTGTTCAAGCTCTATGGCGTGGATAGTCGGCACATAGATAGCGCGGAAACCTTGTTCGACCACCGCCATAGCTATAACGAAATCATCATTAATAGTTTGGTTGTCGAGTGGTAAAAAAAGCGAACGCCGGATCAAATAGAACGCGCCGTGCGCGCCAATAATAGAGCTTAGTTGTGCTTCGCGTGCTTTTATATCGCTTTGATATTGCCAATAAGCTTGCTCACCATTGGAACCTGGATTGGCCAATAAATAATGGCCGGTTACCAAGCCTACTTCAGGATCGCTAAATGCCTGATTAGCCATAATTAAGGCGTCAATTGAAATTAACGCTGAGACATCGCTCATCGCTATTATTTCGCTATTTAGCTGGGGCAATAGCGCATTAATTATCGCGACCTTGCCACGATTTTCTGAAAATTCAATAATTTTTATATTTAGGGCACTACAGTTTTCTTCGTCACAAGTTTGCTTCGCGATATCGGCGGTTTGATCGCTGCAGCCATCACAAGCAATAATGATGGTAAGCAGGTTGCTAGGGTAATCTAGGATCGCCAAATTACGAATTTTATCACTAATATATTTTTCCTCATTGTAAGCCGGGATAACGATAGTGATCGACACCAGTGCCGTGTTTGTTATTGGCGCAACATACTGCTGTTGCTTGGTCTTAGTTAAGTATTTTAACAATATCGGATAACCGACGTGATGGTAAATAATCAGCCACATACAACCAAGGGTAAACGTCAGTAGCATCATGTTATTCTCCTTACTATCTTGTTATGAGCAAATTAGTTTTGTGTAGGCATTTGCCATACCTTGGACATTTCGGTGCCGAAAAATAAACTGACGTGGATTAATAGGATTATTTATTGACAGCATCGTTTCGATGGCACTCACCAATTGCGCGACATTATCAGGCTCCACCAATAATCCTGTCGCTTGGCACAACGCTTCGGCACTGCCGCCAACATCGCTGAGCAGAGCGGGTATGCCACAAGCTTGTGCTTCCATAGGAGAGAGTGGCATCCCTTCGTTGCGTGATGGCAAACAAAAGAGATCAAGAGATTGATAAAAACTCGGCATGTCATCTAATGGGCCAAGAAAATGTACTTGTTGCTCGATCTGTAATCGGGTGACTTGTTCTTTTAACTGTTGCTCACAGCTCCCCCCACCGGCTATTGCCAGATGAATGGTGGTTGAAAAGTTACTGATGGCCTCGATTAATATATCTTGTCCCTTTATCGTTTCTAAGCGTCCTGCGGTACCAATTAAGACCACACCCGTTGGCAGGTTGAGATCATTGCGTGAAATGTTGCGATTGCCGGGAAAAAATTTAGCAGTATCGATGCCGTTGTATATTAGGATCACATCAGATTGATTTAAATGAAATTTTAGCTTTTCAGCAACCGCTAAAGCATCGGCAACTATGATTGGTTTTATGAGCATTAACAATATTTTTTGCAGACGACATTGCTTTGTATTCGTTAGATGCCAGGCATCATGTTCGGTATGGATATGTTTCTTAATGTTGCACAGCTTTGATGCAAGGCCGGCATAAAGCAATGGGCCAATGTGATGCGTGTGTAGCGCACTCACTCGGTATTGCTTAAATAGCACATGAAGTCGCCATAATATGCGCCAGCTAAAACCACTAGGTTTGTTGAGAAATACCAGCTGACTACTGACCGCGGCTAGAATCGGCCAGCGTGCAATGGCTTCCTCTTTAGTGCCTTCAAGGCTAAAGATAATGGTTTTAAATGGCTGATGTTTTGAGAGATCCAGCACAATGGTTTCAATGCCTCCTGGGCGTAAGTGCTGCACGACCTGGGCGACTATCTTTAGCGGATGATATGACATAGTGATGCTCCTTTATACAAGCGGTGGAATTCGGCAAATAACAGGTACACTCGATAAACGTTCGAGCTGGTCGCGGCGAAATATTCGATTATCAGTGGCGGCAAATAGTACGGCTAGCCCATTGCCAAGCAACAAACCAGCGACTAAGCCAGATAACAGGTAAAGTGCTAACGGATAATTGCTTGGCGCGGCTGGGGTGTAAGGTAAATCAATGATCTTGACTCGCTTTTTTTGCTCAAAATGGCCTAAAGCACGGGTCATCTTGGCCATTTCATAACGGTTTAATAGATCTTCATATAATTGCTGTTTTCTCGTAAGGTCACGCTCTAATTTACTGCTTTGACGCTCATCAGCACCAAAACTAGCGGCTTGTTTTTCAAAGGTATGGATCATGGCAGTCAGTGAAATTATTTCTTCAGTTAAGAATTGTAATTTGGAGCGCGCTTCTTGTAATTTTTCTAATTGAGTCACCAATAAAGGCTGTGCTGAATTACCTTTGGTTACTGATAGGGAGCTCACTAAATCCCACAATTGATTTGAATTTAGCGCTTGAGTTTTCTGCTCTAATAGCTGCTGACGCTCGTGCTCTAGGCTATTTATCTGACGTACTGCTGCTTGCACTTTAGAGTGTTTGACTGTGTATCGTGCTTTTAATAGTGCTAGCTCACCACGTAATTGAATGATTTTTTCTTCTAATTTACCAATGATCGGATTGGTTTTAGATAGTTGCATATTTAAGCCGCCGAGGCTTTTTTTGACCCCAGAACGCTGTGCCTTTTTTTGCGCTAAATCGAGTTGTAACTGGGCAATTCGGCTGATGTTCGCGCTATGAAGTTGTGGCAGATTACGCGAATTTTTGTCCTTAAAATTAGCTAAGGCATGTTGCGCTTGTTCGAGAGCTTGATAACGCTGTTTTAGATATTTCTCTAAAAATATTGCTGAATCTCTCATGCTTGAACGTTCGGGAGCGAGCAGCTGTTCGACAAAATGACTGCTCACCGTTTGTAACATGCTCGCCATACCTTCAGCTGATGATGCTGTATAATCAATACGGATCAAGTCCTTGCCTCTCATGGTCATTGACAATGAGCTGGATAATTTTGCGATGATACTCTCGAATTCATCAGCTGGGGTATCATCATCCACCAATCCATGCTCACGTGCCACCGCCCCTAGAATATGACGAGAATGAAGTAAGGTTTGCAGGGAATCTAACCGCTCTTTAAGCATCGATGATACCGCAAAGTCTTCAAGAAAAGGGTTCATTTTTGCCGTTTCCTGGATCAGCATACTGGTATGGGATTTATACTGTTTGGTGGTTGTTAAACCGATAACTAAACCGACTAGTGGCAGGATAAATAATGGTACGAGAATCAAGTAGCGACGGCGCCATGCAGCGATACAAATATAGAGTAGCTGATACGATAAATCGTTCATAAGCGTTCCATTAATTGATTGATTTTCGCAGCGCGTGCCTGCCATGTTTGATGTGCAACAGCGCTTGGTTTACGTGCATCATATACCGGTTGTGACGAGACTCTTGTTAGGGCAGCAATCATCTGCGATGCATTACTAACCACCTCTATTAATGATTTATACGGCCTAAGTGCAGGAAAATAAGTACTAATTATTGGCTTGCCGGTGGCTAAATATTCCCGTAATTTAAAAGGATTACAGGCCTTAATTTGATTGTTGTCGCGAAATGGTAGAAGGGATGCTTGCCAGTGTTGGCTATAACAAGGCAGCTTGTTGTGTTCTTTTCTGCCCAAGAAATACACATTGGAGTAGCACGTTAGCACACTGACATCGACACAGATATCACCAATAAATACGAAATTCCATTGCGGCATTTGAGCAATAGTCTCGCTTAATAGTTCTAAATCAATCCAGCTTGAAATACTGCCATAATAGCCGGCAATTGGTTTGTTGCTGGGCAAGTCTTTGGCCCGTGGTACTGGTGTACTAAATAGCTGGTAATCAACGCCATGGGGCACTATTTCGGTGTTTTTGTTGGGGAATTTTAGTGCCAGTACATCGCTGGATGTGATAATAAGATCGGCACACTTCACCAGTTGTTGCTCTCGCTGGCTAACGGTGTGATGGTCAACGCCAGCCAGCGCATTAAAATCATCGCAGCAATAATAAACCACCGCTGATTCGTTTAATCGTCCAACTACATCAACCGCCGTCGGCAGTGAAATCCATAAAATGGGTGCAACAATGTGCTGTTGACGCATCAGTTTTTTTAGTTGGTAACTCAGATATAGCGATGTTAAATAACGAACGATAGCACTTGTTGGTGCAGGAATTGTTTTAACATTAGCCACTAGAAATTGACGATTAGTACGCTTAGTCTCTTTTGATGGGAAAATGAGTTGACCGAGTTTAGCCCAAACACGTTTTAGATCTTTAAGCTGGCATGTTGGTTGGCGCAGACCAATAGAGTTAACCCAAATGACACGGCGATCAATAGCAATATGACTAATGAGTTGCTGAGTGCTACTGGGTAAACCGCCCCAATCTTCGCCAAATACAACTAAGTCTGATTTTTGCATGATGGGCTCCTTAGCTTGCCAAATCCTTGATGACAAGCGCTGGAATGCCAGCGGCTAAAACGCCGGCTGGAATGTCTTTGGTTACCACACTAGAGGCGCCAATAATACTGCCTTTGCCTATGGTGACTCCAGCCATTACGGTGACGCCAGTGGCCAGCCAAACATCATCTTCAAGGATAATGTCAGCCACTTGTTGATCGGTTTCTGGAGCGCCAGCGGCTCGGGCTTGTGCGTCCAGAGGATGACCCGGGTAACCGGCTAAAAATGCGCGACCAGCGATCCTAACATTGTTTCCTATCTTAATTTTATTGCCGACGGCGATGGTGGTCATCCAACCAATATCAACATTATCACCAATCGTTAACTTAGGCATAGCGTGGGCGCAACCTCTGCCGGTGATGGTGGTTTGGCCAGAAATTCGACAATATTCACCCACCGTGATATCAAGTGGACCCGAAAAATAGGGGAGTCCGCCATAGAGGTAGAGTTGCTTGCCACAGGCTGTTATTTGGCTTTTAAACAGCGGTGTCCAGTAGAATACGCGGCTAAGATAACTCAGTGTGTTCATGACACATTGGTGGATGAAAAATATCACCTTATAGGTCGCCATTGGTAGCGGTAAATCACCACAGCGCAGCGTTTTTAAGGCTCTCAAGATTCGTTTGATGCTTGGGTTCTTACTGTTTTTAATCCGTTGCTTGGTTTGTTGGGCGATCTGGAAGCTCATTTTCACATTCCTTCTATTGTTTGTTACATAGAAGCAGAAATGATGCCAACATTTAAATTCACTTAAATACAATGCGTTAGGTGTTATTTGTGTGCTTTAAGTCGGCTTCTTTCCGTAAAATGCGAATCGATTTGCAAAGCACTATTATTTTGCACTATTGTTTTTCATGATGGGTTTTGCATGATGGGTCCATCGGGATACCGCTAGTATCAATGCGGCGAGAATATAGATTGGCCAAGTGAATCCCTGAGTTAAGAATGTGCCAGCGACAATCGTACCAATGAGCCCAGCGTGTACGGCTTGCGCGGTTGCGACGATCGATGGTGGCGCATTAGTGAGCGTATTAAGGGTAATAATGCTGTTGTGAGCCTTGCGAAGTAACATGATAGTGACAGTAACAAATATACCTAAACCAACTATGCCAGTTTCCGCTAAGACACCAAACCAGGTGCTATGAACGGCGTGATTGAGGCCATCCCAGTGGGGACTATAGAAGAAGTAATTGACATAGAAATTGTCAATACCAACCCCTGTCAAAGGATTGTCCATTGCCATACCCCAAGCGGCTTGCCATGCAAAAATTCGACCTTGCGCTGACTCGTCTATACCTTGCTCAGCACTGCCGCCAGAGGATCGGTCTGAAATGTCGGCAACCACATATAGGGCTATTGAGCCAACGAGGGCGAGCAATGAAAATAATAGGCGATTGTTTAGTTTACGGTAAAGAAATACCCCAAATACCGCGACTATACCCAATAGTCCGCCACGACTTTGCGTTGCCAATACCGCAAAAAATAGTATGGGTATACTAATGTAACCCAACCAACGTTGCCATTTTTCTATATTAGCTGTGGTGATTAAGCTGAGTGAAAATGCGACAGGGAACATTAGCACTAATGCTAAGTCGTTTGGGTCGCCTAATACAGATCCGAGAGCGCGTCCTACGGTGACTCTGGTTTCCTCAATAAGGCCAATCGCGTTGACCTTATTAAATAACGCCACGATACCAACGAGCGCACCGGCACCAGTGAGCGCTGTAGATGCCAGTAAAAAGTCTCGCTTAGTGCGGGTAAGCCACGTAATGGCATAGGTCATTATGGCTATTTTCCAATAAATTTCGCTAAAGTAGTTTAGCGCGACACCGCGATTACTGGCCATGATGACGCCAATGAATACCAGCACGAAAAACGCACTGATCAGGGTTAATTCACGACTCCACCACAGTTCGATCTTTCGGGTAATAGCGATGTGCCACAATAAACTCGAGATGGCGCTAATAGATAACATTAGTGGGATCTTAAGGTGATAAAGTGTCGGTATGACCTCATGGATTCGGAAAAACGAAAAGATCACAAATAACAACACCAATTCAAATGGTAGCGCAATAATAAGCATGATCGCTATTGGTAGTATGGCAAAGGCCAATGGCCATAATGGATGGGGCATCATCCACCAACTAATACTAAGCAGTGCACAAACCAATAAGGCGATGTTAATGTGTAGTCTATTGGCTAGTTGATGGTCTTTTATAGGAAACATGACCACTAGCCTAAATCTTGATTTTGTTTGACAACGTTTTGCTTACCAATGACTACAGCCATGATGACTAATACAAACATTGCACTTATCAAACTCTCAATATTGATTGAAATATATCGACTTAAGCCAATCAGGCTAACGCCTAGCACGATAACAATAAGTAATGTTATTTTATTATAAGGTAGTGGTAAAAGACGTTGGCTAACGATAAAGAATAGTATCGCTTTGCTTAAATATGCAAAATTTAGCGCAGCCACTACCGCGATAATTCCCCAATCTTCGATGCCAATCCACATGGTGGTTAAGCCTACTGCTGCACAAATGGTGTTGATTGCGAGCTGAAGGTAGGTAGATTTCCCGATGAAACAGCCGATATTGACCAGCTCCCCAATCTCTTTAAATGCCATCGCTAAGATGAGCCATAATACGTAATCAATCGCTTGGTGGTAGGTAGGTGCCAATAACCAATGAATTAAAAATGGCGACACCAAGGACACGAATACCGCAACCACCATCACTATTATTATCCCTATTGAAATGTAATGTGCTGCTATTTTTGCACCGCCTTGTTGTTTTATTATTGTCAATCTTTTTGGCAGCCACCACATACCAAACGGTTGCACTAATAATACCGTGGCAATGGCAAACTTAGCGGCGATACCATAGATCGCCACATCACTTAGAGGTCTAAAAGATGCTAACAACCAGCGGTCTAGGCCTGCTAACGTGAACGCGACAATACCACTGGCAACAATCGGTAGGCTATAGAATAGAAATTGTTTAAATTGAGAGAATTTAAACACCATGCCAACATCAGCGATCATCAGGGCGCTTAATATAAGTGCTTGGACCGCAGCCGCGATTAAACAAGCCTCTAATACGCCATCAACGCCAAAGCCTGAGGTTAGAAACAACACAATGAGTAACGCTTGGGCCACTGTTCTGAGGCTGGTGGCTAAGAAAAATGCTAGCACTTTGTCTTTCATACGTAGCCATGCCAAGGGTATGGCTATCGCCCCCTCTAAAGAGATAACAGTGAGCATCAAACGTAGTTGTAGCTCTGAAATGTCGACCGATATATTAGCGATGATTGTTGGCGTAATAAGCCAGAACCCCCCTAGGGCTATCATGCCTGCAATCAGTGCTAAGGTTAAAATTGCTGCGGCTCCTTGTTTGGTTTTTTTGACATCACCGTTGCCTGAAGCAAACCTAAATAAGGTATGTTCAAGCCCCAATCCGACTAAGATACTACAGACAATACCGATACTGGTTAATAACTCGAGCTGTCCGAACTGATTTGGCGTGAGATAGTGAGCGGTGATTGGCAACATTATTAGTGAAACACTTTTCATCAGCGCGATACTTAAACCATAGATTATTGAATGGCGAATCGCAGGATTAATTTTGCAAAGTAATTGATTAAGCATGGCCGCTCTCCCGGACAGATTTGTTGATGCAATAGTTAACATGTGATTATTGCATTACCATGTTATTTATTTCCCGATAGGTATGTGATGCTTGATAGTACGTAGAAAGTTGTTTGCCACTTTGACCTATTTTTCTAATCGATTGCAGATTGCCACTAAGGCTTAATATTTTCTCCACCAGATCATTGAGATCGTTGGTTTGATATTTAATGCAATTGACGCCGTGACAGAGCGTTTGATCCCAATAGGCATTATCTTTGGGAATGATTACGCAAAGCCCTGCG
The DNA here is from genome assembly GCA_013214905.1 of Psychrobium sp. Taxonomy (GTDB): domain Bacteria; phylum Pseudomonadota; class Gammaproteobacteria; order Enterobacterales; family Psychrobiaceae; genus Psychrobium. Next base: position 11,976 of record JABSRV010000043.1, read on the forward strand.
CTAAGCGCTTCAAGAATCGATAAACCAAAGGGTTCATTTTGGCTAGTCGACACGAATATATTACAACTGGCGCGAATAGTATTGAGGTCAGTTGGTTGTTGGTGCCAATAGACCTTTGGTTTTACTAAGAAGGCTTCTGAGACTGCTTGTGCCGTTTTTTTTGGACGAATAAAGCAAATATGTGTCAAGGGCCTCATCGCTAGCGGCATCGAAGAAATGGTATTGATAAAAAAATCTAACCCTTTCCACTTCAGTAAAGAGGCTGCCCAGAGCAGTTTTGGCGTGTGATATTGGCACTGAGATGGCCATGCACTCTTAGCTATGCCATTGATGAAGGGCTTAAATCTATTGCCGCGTAACAGATGCTCGGTATTTTTTTTTCCCAATTTTTTTGTCATACATTGTGTCAATGAATCGAAGCTGCTTGCTAGGTAAAATACGGAGTCTGCGGTGATTAAACAACGTGCAATAGTACCGGAACAAGACACTGGACCGTGAACCAGTTGGATAATACGGTAGTTTATTATTTTACCTGCAAGGTACAGTGACAGATCAACGCCTGGACTAGACGCGCCAATCGCGACGTTAATTTTTCCGTGCCATATGTGAACGAACAACACATGCAACGCAATAATAAGGTGACGTAAGAAATAAAGTACTCCCTGCTCTTTGACGGCCAGCCAGCTAGGTTGCCACAATTTTATGATATGGAATTTTTTATCCCAGCTTGCGGGATCGCTGGTGATAATGGTTATTCTTTGTGCGGGAACTGCGATGGTGGTAAGGATAGTATTAGTGGCCACTTTAGAACCTCCCGCAAAGGTAATAGCATCAATAACAACTATATGTTTATTGGTCATCATTAATCTTTCCTATTAACGCTAATTGTTTGTTGGATTCTCTTTGCAATGAATTGAAAAATAGATTTTACGATGGCCTTAATAGAGTAATGGCTGAACCACGTTAAGGCATGTGCAGGATCACTTAGCAATCTTGTGTACAGTAGTTGCATCGTTTGAACGTGCTGCTCAATCAAAAATAAACGAGAAACTCGATTAAGCGCCGCGTTGCCAAATTTCTGACGTAGATCCGGTCGATAAAACAATAATTCAATGGCTTGCGCTATTTGTTGGGGGGCCTGAGGCGGCACCAGTAAACCGCTATGTTGGTGTTTGATCACACTTGATATGCCACCTACATCTGGGGCGATGACGGGAATGCGATGAAAACCAGCTTCAGCTAACACTAAACCAAACACTTCTTCTCGTGCACCGGACACAAATACGTCGATGCCTGATTGCAATAGACTTGTCACGTCATTACGTTCGCCTAATAAACATACTTGCTGGTTTAAGGCCAGTGCGTCAATTTGTTGAGATAATTGCTGGCGACAGGGTCCGTCCCCGACAATAATTAACTTGGCAGGGATGCCTGCTTGACGAACAATTGCCAGAGCCGAAATTAGTAGATCCATGCCTTTACGTTCGATTAAAGAGCCAACGGACATCAACACAAAATCGTCATCGTTGAAGGCGAGTGAATCACGAATATCTAGTTTGTTATCGGTGTTAGCGCTAAGGCGTGTTGGGTCAATGCCGTTGGCAATGACGCTAACACGTGATGGACAGATACTGTCATCTAGGTACTGCTCAATGACCGGTTTGCTAACACCCACCAAATGAGAAACGTGATGCAATCCTAAACTTAAGCGATCCCGCAATGGGTAACGGCAGTGCAGATGCGCGATAAGCGGTAGTGAAGTCTTTCTCGCAACGAGATTTAGCCACTGACATGGTGCACCGCTATTGCTATGAATTATTTTTATTTGATGATATTTAACCAAGCAAATACCTTGGCTTATCAACGCACAAAAACCTGCGATATTGAATCGAGGCGATTGCCAGCCCAACAATAATGAAAAATCTTGCCTTATCACGTCGATGCCAAGTGCCTTTACTTCGGCTGCTAATTGCACGCTATTACACCAGACTATCGGCATGAATTTATCGCGTTCAAGATGATTGAGTAAATCTAGCAGGCAACGCTCACTACCTCTTATCCAGTCAAGACCGTAATGCACATACAAAATAGGTATCGGATGATTAGTTTGTGGCATGTGAGTGCTCCACTAATCGTGGCTTTATTTGCTGATGGCTGCAGTGGTTACGCACCATCGCTTTGTTATAGCAATTGATGATTATTGGCATCGTTGCCACATCACTAAATTGGACAATAATTTTTTTTCTCGCTTGACGAGAACGATTGAAATTTCGCTTAATCGAGCTGCCAAGCCACTGGTTTATGCTATTACGTAGAGTCTTAATGTCGCCAGTTTTCGCCAGCCAGCCATTATTTGGCTCAATCAGTTTATTTAATGCCCCAACGTCATAGGCACAAACTGGTATGCCGTGGGCCATAGCTTCTAATGCGGCCATCGGTAAACCTTCCTGTCTAGATGGCATCACGACTAGCCCAATGTGCTGCCATTGTTGATCCATACAATCTTGATGCCCATGGAAGTGCACATTATCACTCGCTGTATTGGCTAATTGTTCTAGCATTGGCCCATCACCATAGATATGAAATGGCACTTTGGGAAAATAGCTGGCTAGTTTGAGGTAGATGTCAGGGCCTTTTTCATAACTGAGGCGACCAACAAAGGCAATATCAGTGCCAGGAAATGACTGTCGCGCTATCCCGACAAAATTATTGACGATGGTCGCTTGATTATTGAGCCGAGCATTGATTGGAGCACTAACGGCGATCAATGCGTGCGAAAGGCCAGCGCTAAAACGATCAATAGCATCATAAATTGCTAATTTCCCAGTGACAATTTCACCTGAATGAAAAGTACTAACAACGGTTGTTTGGGTTAGCAAACTTGCCATTCGAGCACATATTCCAGCCTTGTAGCCGTGGCTATGAATGAGCCTAGGCCGCTCTATATACATGCTTTTGATCAGCGAATATAAGCCATGTTTTAGCACTCTATATTTAATATGCTCTTGAGTGAAAATCGCACAAATGGGATGGTTGCCATATTTGGCCATAAAAATCACTTCTACGTCGATGTGATGTTTAATCATACTTCTGGCCAACTGCAATACATGGGTTTCAATACCACCGTAACTTCGGCTGTCTAATAACAGCCAAATTTGCTTATTGTCATTCATTATGAAGTCCTCGATTTTGTTATCGCTTGTTGTTATCGCTTGTTGTTATCGTTTGCAAGCAAAGTGCCAATAATTAATGATATAATAATCAATGGATTAGTTAATGTTTTAAATGCTATGGTCGAGGTGTTTTTAATCAGCGTTGCAAATTGCGACGAATAAAAGGTTAAAAGACTAGACAAATTGAACAATATTTGGAAATAATTGGTCACTACGTCGTTTTATTGTGTTGTTAATGGATTAAGGAATAATCATGAACAGATTTAAACAACTTGTTATCGTTATATTTGCTAGTTACTGCGTTGTGGTAAACGCTAGTGAAACACCAAGCTATCAGCTGATTTTAGATGCTGACTTTAGTGGCACCAAAGCGTCTTCGATCTCGATTGAACGGGGTATTAGAACAGCCCTTGCGGAGCAAAATAATAGTGCGGCGGGATATACCTTTGAATTGGTATTGCGTAATCATCATGGCAGCACGCCGCGTAGTAAGCGTAACTTAATCGAAATGGCTGCTAACCCAAAGGCGCTAGCGGTGTTTTCAGGATTACATTCGCCTCCTCTACTAGCCAATCGTGCATATATTAATAACAATCAACTGTTACTACTAGATCCGTGGGCCGCCGCTAGCCCGATAACGCGCGGTAATGAACGAGAAAATTGGATTTTCAGGTTGTCAGTCGATGATGCAAAAGCAGGTTATGTTATTGCAAATGCAGCTATAAAACAGGGCTTCACTAAACCATATTTATTGCTAGAAAAAACAGGTTGGGGTAAAGCGAATGATAAAACGATGGTTAAGGCGCTAAAGGCACTCAATATTGAACCACATGGTATTGCGTGGTTTAACTGGGGCATTGGGGTGCACGATGCAAAAATAAAGTTACGAAAAATCCATAACTCGGGTGCTGACGTGATATTCCTAGTGGCCAATGCGCCAGAAGGGAAAACATTTGCTGATGCTATATTAGCGCTTGAGCCGAACGTGAGGCTGCCGGTTCGCAGCCATTGGGGTATCACTGGCGGCGATTTTGTTACTCATATCGATGATTATTTGAAATCACCACAACTGCTGCAATTTATTCAAACAAAATTTTCGTTTAATGAAGCTTACCAGTCACCGATAGCAAAACAAGTGTTAGCCTTGGCAATAGAGTTATTTGATGACGTCAAAAGTAGCGCTGATATTAGGGCGCAAACGGGTTTTGTTCATGCATATGATTTAACAAAAATTTTACTAAGCGCAATAAATCAGGCACAACTAACCGGTGACATAGACGTTGATAGGCGCGCTATTCATCACGCATTAGAGAATCTTGAACAGGAGGTGGAGGGACTAATCAAGCGTTATAAACGGCCATTTTCTGTCGTGTCATTAACTAATCCAGATGGCCATGAGGCACTCTCACTAGCTGATTATTTAATGGGCTATTATGGCAAAGACAATCGTGTCATATTATTAAAGTAGTTGATAACAGGCATTCATAATGAAGAAAATAAACATTTCCTATGCATTAGCACGATTTGTGTTTATTAGCTTGGTGACTCTTGGGTTGCTCAGTACCGTGCTGGTTGTTAATCGGGTGGTTGATTCAATGGAGCGCCAGCAGGAACAGTTGGTTGACGGTGAAGCTAATGCGATAAGTGATACTTTACTGCTTTTCCTAAACCAACATCTTGCGGTGTTACAAGACCAAGCATCGGCGCCTGTGATTATTCAAACGTTGATGCAGCCGGAAGAGAACCGCGGTATTATTATGGATCATCTCGCGTCTCTCTCTATGCTTGGTAATACCTACCCGCAAGGCTTGCTCGATTTTAGTGGCGAAATTGTTTATTTAACACAAGTTGATCTCAAAGGCGACTGGCTACAAGATAAGTGGATTAAAGCGATGCTTAATGGCGATAAATCATCGCATATTTCGGTGGTTAATATCGCTAAATTGCACTATTGGCTATTAGCGATACCGGTGGCCTATAATAGTCAGCCAGAAGGTGTTTTTATCACGTTTATTCCGGTATCAGAGATTGCAAAACATTTAAATTTTGATAAGTACTCTAATAATTTGGGCTTTAGTTTGTTGCAAGGCCAGCAATCATTGCTCGATGTTGGCGAAGAAATTGCAGGGCGTAAGCACATTATTGATTGGCCTCATATCGGTGTTACGCTGCAATTTAGCGTGAATGAATCTGCAATAAATAATGAAGTTTATGAAATTGTTATAGAACTAATCGCGCTCATTTTATTTTCGATTTTAGTTTCAACCGCGATTGCTTATTTATATGGTCGACGATTGTTTGTTGCACCGCTTAAATTGTTGTCGCTGGCCACCGATACTTTATCCCGTGATAATAACTACAAAGAACTCAATGAGCAGTTAGAAATCTCAGAGTTCTCTCAACTATTTCATAATTTTAATACCATGGCAATGCAAGTTAAAAATCGTGAAACCCAATTAAAAGAAAGCTTTAAAGAGCTATCTAAATTGCACGAAGACCTTCGCCTTAGCCAAGCTCAGGTGATTCAGTCCGAAAAACTCGCAAGCCTAGGTGTTTTATCGGCGGGCGTTGCCCATGAGATTAATAATCCAATCTCCTATATAAAATGTAACCTTGAAGTCTTGGAGGGCTATGTCGAGCAAATAACCCAATTTATTGATGCGCTAGAGCAAAACAGTGCTTTTGACAAAGCACAACTAGCCGCACTGGTAACTCAATATGATATTAGTTACATTTTAGGTGACGTATCACAACTAACTCGTTCAGGCATTGAGGGAGTAGAGCGTGTTGCCGTTATTGTACAAGGCTTGAAAACATTCGCTCGAAAAGATTTGCCTGAGCCCGAATGGATAAATATCAATGAAGGCATAGAGGCTACCCTGATTGTGGTCCAAAATGAGTTGAAATATGTGGCTGATCTTAAGGTTGAGTTGGGGACTTTACCGGAGATTCAAGGTTACCCGGGGCAAATTAATCAAGTTGTGCTCAATTTATTGGTTAATGCGAGCCAAGCAATTAAGGAACGTGGTGAAATCTCCATTCGCACGTTTGTGCGCGATAAGCATATTGTGGTGGAAGTTAAAGATAATGGCAGCGGCATTTCGCCAGATCAGATAGGCCATATTTTTACGCCATTTTATACCACTAAAGCACCAGGGCAAGGGACTGGCTTAGGTTTAGCGATAGGTTATAGCATTATCGAGCGCCATCATGGACAAATCAGTGTTCATTCTAAAGTAGGCGAGGGCACGTGTTTTACGATCACATTACCCATCAATGCTAAGGTATAAAATCATGGACAGAGCTTATTCATTCCAACCTTGTTTCTTGCGATAGATTGTTGATGGGCTTACTTCTAAAAGAGCAGCGGCTTGTGGTACATTGCCTTGGCAGAACGATATCGCTTGTTCAATCGCTTGCTTTTCTACCAGCCATAAAGGCGTGACTCCTTCACCTTCACGGTTAGATTGACGAGTATCTGTCTCGTTCATAGTGGTAAATATACGTTGCTTATCTAATGGCGAAATAGTGGTCGATAAGGCACTGATTATCATTTGAGAGTTAATTTCGTCACCGTTATTAAGGATAATGATGCCGTGAATAATATTCTCTAACTGCCGTACGTTACCGGGCCAGTTATATTGTTCGATGATTTGCTGACAGCCTTTAGAAAAGCACTGGAATGCTTTGTTTTCTGCTTTTGCATATCTTTTTAGATAGTGATTGGCAATTAGCAATTTATCTTCGCCACGCTCACGTAATGCAGGTAGGCTGAAAGTAATAATATTAAGGCGGTAAAATAAATCTTCCCGAAAGTCACCATCAAGTACCGCATTCCTAATTGAGTTTGAAGAGGCCGAAATAAGTTTTGCGTGAAATTTCTGTGCCTTGGTGCTACCCAATGGAGTGAATTCACGTTCTTGAACAACACGCAATAATTTTGCTTGCAAAGATTTAGATAAAGCGGTGATTTCATCTAAAAATAGCGTGCCTTGTTTTGCTGCAGCAAACACGCCCTCTTGCGAGGCTATAGCACCCGTAAATGCACCTTTGACGTGGCCAAAGAGCTGAGACTCCATTAGATTTTCAGTAAAATTAGCGCAATTTACCGCCAAGAATGGTTGTTGTTGATGGAAGCTTTCAGCGTGGCATGCTTTAGCGACAAGTTCTTTGCCTGTGCCCGTTTCACCAGTGACAAAGATTGGGGCATTGGATGTTGCGGCTTGACGGATATTGTCAAATAATGCTTTCATTGAGGCGTGCGATGCAATCATAGAATGAAAATTGATAGGTTCATCAGCGATAACTTCGGTGGTTATTTTATGTTGTGGCGGCGCGAATACGGCATTACTGATGGCCTTATTAACGATAAATTTTAATTCTTTATTATCCCACGGTTTGCAAATATAACGTTCGATAGCACCTGAACTGAAACCGTTGGCGACGTTTTCAAAATCTTGGTAAGCTGAAAGTAGAATTCGTTGTGAACCAGGCCACAGCGTTTGGATTTTACTCAGTAGTTCACAGCCTTCAAGTTGCGGCATTTTTTGGTCTGATATGATTATTTGCGGCTGATTATGCTGGCAATACTGAAGGGCTTCATTGGGACTCGAATAGCTGATGATATTTGCTGGCACACCGCGTAAGGTGCGCTCTAAAGCGGCCAGTATATTTATATCATCATCGACCAGTAATAATACCGGTAACTGTGAAGTTGCCAACGTAGACTCAAGCATAAAAATCTCCTTTTTCATTCTCCGCTAACGATATAATCAGCGCGGTACAATGTGTGTTACCCCGTCAGCGCGTTGCCTTACATTTCAGTCTAAACGAAAAATGAATAGGAAGAAACCCATTTTATCATACTGTTTTTAGGTGAGTTATTACCACTGCATCCACTAGTTTTCTGTTCAAAGTTAAATTTTTGTATGCTATAAATGCAAAAGGAATAACTATATTGATTACAAGGAAAGTCATGGCTAAAACATCACTGCTGATCTTGGATGATGAACCTGAGGTGCTTAATGCACTGAAAAGGACATTGCGTAACGAATTTGAACTGTTTTTATTTTCAGAACCTATTCGTGCCTTGGAATTTTATCGCGATAATCCCGTGCCGTTAGTTTTGTCTGATATGCGTATGCCAGTGATGGATGGTGCCACTTTTCTTACGGTAATAGCTAAGATGAATCCACGCAGTAAACGTTTTTTGTTGACTGGGCACTCGGATATTGATCTTACTGTTGCCGCCGTTAACGACGGTAAAATTAGTCATTATTTCACCAAACCGTGGGATAACAAGATCCTAATTGAGCAACTTCATCAGGCTAACAAATCTTATATATTAGAGCTTAAGTCACTTAAATTACTCAAAGTAAATCATGATAAGAATGTTGAACTTGAGCAGCAGAATGCATCAATGGAACAAAATGAGCATAAGCATCATCGACAATTGATAAGGCTTAAGAAAAATCTTAATGTCTTTATTGAAATTTATGCTGATTCTATTGCGATGCACACGCAAGACCTAAGTGGTCACAATTATCGTATCGGCGCACAGGCACGTCACTTGGCGTTACAGCTCGGATGTAACGCCAAGTGACGTGCCTGTG
>JABSRV010000430.1 GCA_013214905.1 Psychrobium sp.
ACTAACACTGGGTAGATAAGTTCTTGCGCTGGCGGATATGGTGAAATGGCTTTAAACGTAGCTATATTCTTGGTTTGCCAAAAAATGTGCGCGAAGCGGTTCACTTTATCGAGCAGATCTAAACACGCATCGCGGTCAATGTGCTGCTTGGCTTTCGATGCCGCGAGCATAATGTCGTGGGTCAATGAATGAATCTCAGGAAAGGCATCGAGTTGCGGCTTTTTAAAGTAATCGCCCCAAATAACGCGAATTTCTTCTTTCACCTTAAAACCATGTTGCTCTTTTTCAGCCACCAGGCGTGAAAATTGTGCTTGTTGATTTGCACTTAGCTCATTTTTTTCACTAAGTTCGTCTAATAAGTCCACCATGCGGATCATCGTTAATACAGCTAACTGTGCAGAAATAGGATCGTAAATCTTGCAGGGAATATCGCAATGCGCCGATACAAGGCCAAAGTGTAGATTATTATCAAGTGATGAAAGTAATTTATGTAACATCTGCGTATTCCTAACGGTTATTGTGCTTGTTTGATTTATTTTGTTTGATGCGATACGCGCCATAGATAGCGGCAATAGCAATAGGCGCAAGCCATAAAAGATGGATAAGATTTGACTCTGGCGCGCTATGATCATGCCCGGAATGGGCAAACGTTACACTTGACGCCGTTGCCAATAATGCACCTAACGTAAAGCGCTGTAATAGTAAACTTTTAGACATAAATAGACCTTGTTAATAATAGAAGAGATTAATGTAATTGATGTTTCGGTATTTGAAGCCATTGCTGTGTTGCTTGCAATAATTGCTCACAAGACTCGCATACCGGTTGACGCTGGCTAAATTCAAGTAATGCAGTCAGCGTAATATTGATGACCCTATGTGCTGCTAAGCGAAACGACTCAGAAATGGTTTCATCGTTAATTAGTGCCAATACCCAATGATGAGGCAAGGTTAGATAACGCAGCGCTGTTTCAGCGTCGCCTTGTTTTTCCAGCAACGCTGAAAGGTTATGCAAACCAGCAATCCAGCCCATTAACAATGCCATGCTCTCGGGCTCATCAGGCCAGCGTTGCTCAATATCAGCTATCGCCAATTGATACAAACCATACGCCTCTTTATCGTCTAATAACTGCGCCGCTCCATTCGCCTCACGCATTGTTTGTTGCCACGTTTGCATAACATTCCTTATTAAAACACCATCGCTATTGAATGATAATGATTATCATCCAATAGGCTGTTTTTTGCAACAGTTAAATAAACGCTAACACTATCGACAATCATTATCATTTGTTATCATCTCCTGAAATAAAGCAACGTTATTGGAAACTTAACATGATGAACTATAGATTTATGCGCTATACCCTTGCATTGACTCTCCTTTGCTCTTTTGCCAGCCAAGCCGTAGAACGCGTCTATTATGTGGCGGCGCAGGAAATGGAATGGGATTACGCACCGACCCACCATAACTTAATGATGAATATGCCATTGACCGCTGATCAACAGCTGTTTGTGAAAACAACCGATACCACCATTGGCAGCAAATATAAAAAAGCAATGTATGTTGAATATACCGATGGCACATTCAGTCAGATAAAAAAACGACCAGCCAAACAGCAACATTTAGGTTTGTTGGGGCCGTTATTTAGAGCCGAGGTTGGCGATAGTATTAAAGTAGTGTTTAGAAATAATGGCTCGCGCGCTTATAGCATTCATCCCCATGGCGTATATTATGATAAGAGAAACGAAGGAGCTCCTACCAATGACGACACAAGTGGCCGCGACAAGTTAGATGACAAAGTAGCCCCTGGCACTACCTTCACTTATCACTGGCAAGTACCAGAAACAGCAGGACCGGG
>JABSRV010000431.1 GCA_013214905.1 Psychrobium sp.
GCGGAGTTTATACGCATAAATGAGCACTTTCGACAACAAAATGGTGACAAATGGCAAGACGCTGAATAGTTACAAAGCATAAACACAGCGATTTATCCTAATATAACAGTTTTATTTTACTTTAATAAAGCTATTTTTATTAAGGTGTTGCAGAGGATTTTCGGTTTTGTGTTTTGTCATGGATAAAAAAAGGGCAATGCAAGCATTACCCTTTTTATTAACAGCCGAAGCTTAGCTATCTCCTGCAAATTGGCCGGCTTTAGCTAACGCGCATGCCTCAACGACCAATATATCGGCATAACCCTGAGAACTTTCAGGGTTTAAGCCATCACTAGCTTCCATCGATGAGTCTTCTTCGTTGTATAACGACGCCTTAATATCATGCATGCTATTGAAAAATACATTGCCCTTATACAAGCCAAGATTAACTTCACCCGTTGCACTAGAGGTTAACGTATCAATCGCGGAGAGTGCAGCTTTAGTGGCAACGTCAAAGTACCTGCCATCATAGATTTGATCCGACACGACGCGGCTCAAGCTTGCATATAAAGCGGTTGCACGACGATCAAGCGTTGCTTGCAAAATGTTTTTCAGACCTTGGCTTAACAGCTCCATGCCAGGTGCTTCATAAACCCCGCGGCTTTTAGTGCCAATAATTCTATTTTCTAACGCATTAGACATGCCAACGCCGTTGCGTCCGCCAATTTCATTGGCTTTTAGCATAAGCTCTAACGAATTCAAACGCACGCCGTTGATGGCAACAGCTTCACCGTGTTCAAACGTAATGCTCACGTTCTCGACAGCATCTGGGGCTTGTTGTGGCCAAACACCCATTGTTGCGTCCACAATTAGCATTGACGTATCGAGGCTTTCTAAGTCTTCTGCTTCGTGTGACAAGCCGGCAAGGTTAGCGTCTGTTGAATATTTCTTTTTCATGCCAATAACAGCAGGAATATCGAACTTGGCTAAATAATCGGCCATTTCACTGCGGCCAGGGAATTCGGTCAACAACTGCGGATCACGCCATGGCGCATAAACAGCCATCTCGGGTGCTAAAGAACGTGTATAACGCTCGAATCGCATTTGATCATTGCCACGTCCCGTCGCGCCATGCGCTAAGATGTTAACATTGCGCTGCTTCATCGCCTTTATAAGTCCCTGCACGGTAACCGCTCTTGCAATGCCGGTGGTATTCCAATATCCGCCGTCGTAAGTCGCATTGGCTTTAATCGCGACAAAACACGCATCGGCCATTTCATGTTTCAAATCAACTAATATGGTTTCGGCGCCACAAGGATCCATTTTTCGAACCACATTTTGGATGTCATCTTCATCAGGCTGGGCTAAATCGGCAGAAAAACAGATAACTTTCACACCCTCTTGCATCAATCGTTTGGTCACCGTTTTACTATCCAAACCACCAGATACACACATACCAATTACTTTATCTTTTAAATCATCCAAATTCATATTCAATACTCAATCTAACCAAAATGACGCCTAAAATTTTAGGCATTTACTAATACCTCTAAAGATAAACTAAATCATATTTCACCACAACAATATAATGCATAATTATATCGATTTTATGAGTTTATATGCACGCTAACATTTATCTTGATTAGCCTTTAGGTCAGGTTCAAACGTTGCCCGAATACAATCATTCTATAATCTCTGCAAATCCGACCGCTGATATAGCAAACAACCAACAAGGGCTATTGTGACAGGACGTCACATCATTGAAAATACAGTCTGACAACTCTAAGTTTTCATTGACTTTTCGCCGGAAATCCATACAATTTAGCGCCGTAATTTGAGTTACGACACAATATTCATCTTATTTACTCAAC
>JABSRV010000432.1 GCA_013214905.1 Psychrobium sp.
GCCCCTAAATCGATTTAGCCATATCTCGCACGTGTCATAATTATATTCGCTCATTTTTTTTCCGGCCAACCACTCTACGCCTAAACGACAGATTAGCCAATTATCAGTGACTTTTTTATGTCTGCCCCCAAAAAAAGGGAGGAGGATAATTGAGCTAATCGTTGCATAAACCAACGTTCACGTTAAGTGCTTGTTAATTGTTATTTTGTTTTTGCAGGGCTAATCACGAATATGTAAATTAGTTGTTGTGTCATATTACTGTTTCTATAGCCTACCGCTCCAATTGATTTTTGATTTCATTTATTGATCATCAAAATCATCGGAAAGTAACTTTTGCAGCAAGCAGTAGGTCACAAATCATGAAATTGAAAGCTTCGTTATTAACGGTGGCATTGACGGGATTATCTTCGAGCATACAGGCCGAAGATATTCAAGATCGATGGAGCATCGAACAAAAAAACAGATGGTCAGCATTTGTCAGTGTTGATTACAGTCGTAATAGATACAAGTCCCATACTTCATTAAGTGCTAGAAATTTATCTGGCTCGGCCGTTGTACGTTATGCCCTAGATAAAGACAGCAGAATTCAAGCGATTGTATCCGGTTATCATACTTATGATAATGCGGTAAACCGTGGCGATTATTATAATGATTTTTGGCTGTCTTACTCTCGCAATAATTTATGGCGGCCGCTAGACAATGTCGTGATGAGTGGCGAAGCTCGAATCGCTTTACCTGTCTCAAAAGCTTCTAAGCGCCGTGATTTACGAACGTCAATTAGAGGTTCATTACGATTTGTAGTTGATTTAAGCGACACAGTTGAAGGGTTATATCTAAGCGATTATCTGCGCGTTAAGAAAAACTTCCATCAGTTTAAAACCGCAGGCGAACAACCGCTAACTCAATATCAAATCAGTAATATAGTAGCGCTTGACTATTATTTTGCCGAAAAATTCTCATTTAGCGCCAATATCATGGTACGAAAAAACTGGAATTATGCTGGCAGAGGTTATTCTCCAAGCATTATTCATAGTGAACAATTTGGTTATCAAATCAATAATCATATCGATGTTGCCGCTGGGATAACTAATAGCGCCAGTTATTACAATCCAGAGCAAGGTTCTAATCCACTCGATGACTTAAGTGATTTCGACAAGTCTACGCTCTACGTCACGCTTAACTATATATTTTAATTTTACCAGGACAATAAAAGTTATGTTTAAAAAACTCGCTATTGCTGCTGTTGTAAGCATTATGCTTAACGGTTGTGGCGCCGAAGATCGAGAGTATGATGTACTCGAGCGATCTAAAGAAGAAGTGACAATTAAGTCACTCGATACCAAATCATTGTGGATGTATATGCCATCGACTGGCGCAGCACCTCGCTATGCTATTTCTCAACGTGGCTTCTTTCAGGGTACCCCAAAACTGGTTACCCTAAGTTTTGACGAGAAAAATGGTATTGTGGCGACCGAAGTCGACCGTGATAAATTAGCCGAAGCGTCTGATAGCCGTTGGGATTCTGACATTAACGGTGCCCCAGTATTAAAAATTCCTGGTGAATTTAGAGAATATCGTTGTCATGAAAACAAGTTCAAAGAGTGTACTAACGCCGAAGAACTAAACTCCGACAAAGATCGCGAGTGGACTGATGCGACTCACTTTACGCCTGATTATTCACAAGTTACCAGCCTAGCGCGTGACACAGTTGATACTTGGTACACTGCTTCAAATGTTACTGAAACTGCTGAGCCGACTTTAGACCACTATGAATTTGACGCTGAAAAAGGCGTAATTAACATTGAAGTGACTCGTTATTTCACTGCTGATCCCCG
>JABSRV010000433.1 GCA_013214905.1 Psychrobium sp.
AGTAGTCGTATTCAATGACTTAAATATGCTTTTAATTTTCAGTTCACGATGAATAAAAAAACCAACAAATAATGAATAAAAAATAGCAACAACGGCTGATTCAGTCGGGGTAAATAGACCACTATAAATCCCGCCAAGGATCAAGAACGGCGCCGAAATAGACCAGATACCATTGCGTAACGTTTTTCTTACATCTGCAAATGACCAGTCCTCAGTTATTCCTTTATAACCCCGTTTCTTAGAAATAACATAATTGGTAATAATCAATGTCGTCGCCATGATAAAAGCGGGGATCACACCGGCAATAAATAATTTCGGTATCGATAAAGAAGCAAATTGACCGTGCAACTCGATTGCTTCAGGTGGTGGCATTAACCCCATTGCTGCGATACCAAAAATAACAATCGGAATAGACGGTGGCACAATAATCCCCAAACCACCTGATGATGCAGTCACTGCGGATGCATAACTGCGTTCATAGTCACGCTTAACCATAGCAGGGATCATTAACATGCCAACCGCGGCAGTCGTCGCTGGACCAGAACCTGAAATCGCCCCAAAAAACAACGATGCAATAACAGTAGCCGCCCCAAGTCCACCGGTAACGGGACCGGCGAGGCTCTCCGCGATATCAACCAAGCGTTTGGAAATTCCTGCCGCCTCCATTAATGCCCCGGCAAGGACAAAGGCTGGCAATGCCATGAGGGGGAAATTACCCACGGAAGTAAATGCAATTTGTACCAATGCTATTGGATTTTTGTCCAGTAGCAGATACGCAGCCATTGATGCGCCTGCTAATGAGATTGTTATCGGTGCTCCGAGTAATAGCAGCACAAGAAAGCCGCCAAAAAGTATCAGTGATAAATATGCTTCCATGATTATTTCCTCCTTAATCTAAACTTCAGACAATGCTATTTTTGTACTCTTTATTCTGCTTGTTGTTATTCATTTCTTTCATCTTGTTAATTTCTTTTTGCTCAGGATCTAATGCTTCAATCCCTTTAAACCAGCGTTCGTAGTTATTCCATAAGATACGTAACGTCATTAAAGAAAACGCAATTGGCAAAATAATATAGAAGTATTTCATCGGGATCCCAGTGGTTTGAGACTTCCAAAATAAATTCATTTTATTAAAGACAAAATCATAACTGAGATAAACGAAGAATATATTGAAGATGATCCAGAGTAAGTCTGCGAATGTTTCACTTACTTTACGCACAATAGGAGGAAAGCAACTAAATTGAAAAGAAACACGATTATGTGCAGACATTTTTGCTGCGACAGATGCACCTAAATAAGCAAACCATACAAACATATACGTGGCGACTTCATCACCCCATGGAATAGAATACTGAAAAAATTGGCGTAATAATATTTGTAAAAAAAGTAACGTAACAAACGCTGTAAGTAGCAAAGCACATAAATATTCTTCAGTATTATTTAAGTGTTTAATCATTGTTTTAACGGCAGACATATTGCCTCCTAATAAATACTTTCTCATCATCTAAAATCATGACACTAAGGCCAGATTTGCGTGCGGAGAGAAATACATCCATCTATCATTTGGGTATGTGAAAGCATCTATCATCATTTCCACATACCCATCCCTATGACTTAGTTTTCTAGAAGCGCTAATGCCTTGTCTATTTTGTGCTTACCACCGATACTCGCGTAGAATTTTGGCCAAACTGTGTTTTGTACTTTGGCAATCCATTCTTTTTCATCATTGGCAGGATCAGTAATAATCATGCCTTTTTTAGCTAACTCTTTTTTGATCGAATCTTCAGTTTCTAATAAGTACTCGTAGCTATGTTGTGTCGCTTCCTGTCCCGCG
>JABSRV010000434.1 GCA_013214905.1 Psychrobium sp.
TAGAATCACAATCACTTATAAAACATAAGCTCAGGCGATTCTAACCTTGACGGCTTCACTGCAATTCCAATGATTTTGGGTATAGTTAGCATTTTTAAGTTTTCATAAATCTGTTGTGCTATTCTTTTGATCATAACCTTACTTAGAAGTTTAAATTTTACGTGAAATTATTCAAAGCTTTACCTCTTATGATTGGAATGGCCTTAGGTCTTACTTCAGCCCTTACGTCAAGCGTGGTCCATGCTAAGCAAGTCGATGGACTATATCGCGCAAAAATCGCGGTAACTAATCAATCTGTTGCGTCCCGAAATGCGGCTATTTCCTTACTCTTTCGCCAAGTATTAGTTAAAGTGTCTGGTCAAAGTGCAGCGTTAGAGAATCCGCAGCTTATTAAAAGATTAGGTGACGCATTGAGTTACGCCGCTGAATTTAATTTTGTCACTCAAAATAGGCAGTTATTATTGTCGGTAAAGTTTAATGAATCGCGCATCGACCAATTACTTAAAAGCACCGGCACGCCGATTTGGGGCAATAGTCGTCCCACAGTGATGTTATGGATGAGTTATCTTGATGAACCAGCGCAAGATCGCCAGGTGTTAAACACACAACAATCAGGGAACTTGCCAGGCCTTATAAAGCAACATGCTACTGCTCGTGGTCTGCCATTACTGCTGCCATTATGGGATTTAGATGACCAAATGGTGTTGTCTATTTCAGACATTTGGGGGCAATTCAGTGACAAAGTCGCCGTTGCCAATTTACGATATCAATCTGATTACTTGATTATTGCAAAAGTGTCTGAGCAAGGGCTAAGCCAGCATCTGAATTGGGCGATATATAAAACTAATGATGTTAACGCGATGCAACATACCGATATCGTTTTCTCTGGCTCTGATGAGTTCTCCAACATGGAGCAAGCCTTAGTCGCGTTGGTTGAACAAAGCGCCGACTATTTTGCTGAGCAATACAGTGTTGATACGACGGTTGAAGCGCGTCAAATCCAGTTTGTGGTCGAAAATATTGATACATTATGGCGCTACGCACAAGTTGGTGATTACCTACGCAGCATTAAGGCCATCAGCAGTGTTACATTGATCCGAAATGTAGGCCCCAACTTTACTTTTAGCGCAAAATACTTGGGTAACCGCGAATCCCTGTTAGATGTCATCGCGTTAGAGAAAAAACTTTTCCAACAAGCCACCGACGAAAACGGCAATACAGTCTATCAATGGGTGAAATAATCAACCGTAGGCGTTAAAAAAGGCGATTAATTGGGCGGTCGTCTAATTCCTGCAAGGTAGTGGTTGCCCCGACATTTAGCTCAGTGTTAAGCTAAGTTTGTATTGCAATTTATTAAGAGACACAGACTTGTCAAACCCAAGACAATTGTCATTGCCCGTATATCTACCCGATGACGAAACATTTAGTAGTTTTTATCCCGCTAACAATGAAGAATTGTTGGCGATGATGTCATCGATTACCGATGATGATAGCTGCCAATTCGTTTATTTGTGGGGCGGTGCAAAATCTGGAAAAACACACCTATTACACGCTTGCTGTGCACAAGCGCAGCAACGTGGTCAAAATACTTTTTATATTCCCTTTGAAATGTACGCTTCAATGAGTGGTGCTGTATTAGAAGATTTACACAAATTACCGCTTATTTGCCTTGATAACATTGACCAAGTCGCCGGAAATCCCCTGTGGGAAGAGGCATTGTTTGATCTGTATAACCGAGTGAAAGAGTCTGGTGGTAAATTAGTCGCGAGTGCGACGCATTCCCCAACGCAAAACGGTTTCAAGTTACCTGATCTGGTCTCTCGGTTGTCATGG
>JABSRV010000435.1 GCA_013214905.1 Psychrobium sp.
GCAGAACCTTACATCTGCGATGTAAGGAAGTCTGGCGAGCAGTGCGTATTTCTTAATAAAACTGCGGTTTCAAGGATAACGGGAATAAGTTTTATTTATTCGTATTAGCATATTTAGGACAATAAAGATTTTATGACACAGTTAGCCATTATTGGCATGGACGCTAAGTTTTCAGGGTTAGACAATATTGACCAAGTCGAACGCGCATTTTATCAAGGTAAGTTAATCGCCAATCAATTGAGTGCATTGATCGAGCAAACGCCGTTAAGTAAGCAAATCAATCAATCACTGACCATTCTGGCACAACAAGTCAATGGTGACGCTGCGCAGTTGACGTTAGTTTTACTGGGTAAGGGTGATAACGAGCTGCTTGATAGCACTCTAGTTGACAGTAGCGAAATTAATGCCAAATCGGTTGTTACTAGCGCAAACTTAGCTGATGCACTCGCTAAAATCGTTACATTGACCAAAAAGGGTGAGATGGTCGCGTTGATCGCTGTTCATCAAGTCAGAGTGTATGACAAAAATAGCGGCAACATGAGTGACGGCAACATGAGTTTTGGCGCTGACTTTAGCCAGTATCAGCCCTGTAGTGGCCTTGCTAGTCTTTTATTTGGCGCAAACAATGCAAGTACAAGTAGCAGTGCAAGTCACAGCGGCGCCCATTATGTTTATGGCGTTGTTAAAGGCTTTGCTAGTGGCAGCGACATTAAAAATACCGCGCGCCAAGCAATGATAAATAGCGGCGTGACGAGCAGCGACATTGCGTTACTGGAAGTATCTGCACTTGGTGATGCCACGTATAGTGAGCAAGAAAGTCACGCCTTAATGAATGCTTATAACGAAGGTTCCGATAATCCGTTACAGACAGCGATTAGTTCGGCGCGATGCATTAGCGGCGAAGCGGGCAACTTGTCACAACTGTTAGGCTTAATCAAAACGGTCATTTGCTTGCAGCAACGATACTTGCCCGGCAATGCCGTTTGGCAAGCGCCTCATGAGCACGCATTGCAAGCGTGGCAGCAATCAGCTTTTTATTTTCCGGTAGATTCGCGCCCTTGGTATCCTAATAAAGATGGGTCGCCACACTGCGCGGCTTACAGTTGCCTGTCAGTCGATAGCAGATTGTCGGTTAATCAACAAGGTCGCACAGACTATTGCCATATTATCTTACAAGAGAGCGTTATTGAGGAGCCCGGTCAACGTCATCCATTAAGTGATATTCGCCGCAACGGTTATTTTGCCAACAGCGATTGTGTCATCACAGTATTGCGTGGTGTCAGCGAGTCGCAATTACAAGATGCATTGCAGCGCGTAGCGCAGTTATGTCAAAGTATGTCGTTAAAAGACATCGCCAAGCAGTGTTATCGCGATTTTGATGAAACTAAAAGCTATGCTGGCTCTTATCAAATCGCATTGCTAGCAGAATCTGTTGCTGACTTGCTGAGCGAAATTAAGCAAGCCACAACGGGCATCAGTCTAGCGTTTGAAAAAAACAGCGATTGGAAAACGCCTAAAGGCAGCTATTTCACTAGCGTGCCCGCGCAGCAAGGTCAACAAGACGGCGTAACCTTTTTATACCCGGGCATTGGCGCGACTTATGTTGGATTAGGACGTGATTTGTTTCATTTGTTTCCAGAGATATATCAGCCAGTGGCTAATTTGGCCGACGATATCGGCGCTAGTCTAAAAGATACCTTACTTAACCCGCGCAGCATTGTTGCCCATAGTTTTAATGAGCTTAAGCAACTTGATCTTGAACTGCGCGGCAATTTGGCCAATATTGCAGAAGCAGGGGTAGGTTTTGCC
>JABSRV010000436.1 GCA_013214905.1 Psychrobium sp.
CCTTGGCGAAACGGACTTGTTCCGCAAGCCAGTTGAAATTGCAGCTAGCACTAAAGGTTTCACCCTGGCACAAAAAATGGTTGGTAAAGCATGTGGCGTGACTGGTATTCGTCCAGACCAATACTGTGAACCTAAAATGACCACCGTTGGTTCACAAGATACCACCGGCCCAATGACCCGCGATGAGCTTAAAGATTTAGCTTGTCTTGGTTTCTCAGCTGACTTAACCATGCAATCTTTCTGTCATACGTCGGCTTATCCTAAGCCAGTTGACGTTGAAACGCATCATACATTGCCTGATTTCATGATGAATCGTGGCGGCGTTTCTCTTCGCCCTGGTGATGGCGTCATTCACTCGTGGTTAAACCGTATGTTATTGCCAGATACCGTGGGTACTGGTGGTGATTCACATACTCGTTTCCCCATTGGCATTTCATTCCCAGCAGGTTCTGGCCTTGTTGCTTTCGCCGCGGCAACTGGAGTTATGCCACTTGATATGCCTGAGTCAATATTGGTTCGTTTTAAAGGCGAATTAAACCCGGGCATCACTTTGCGTGATTTAGTTAACGCGATCCCTTATTACGCGATTAAGCAAGGTCTATTGACCGTTGAAAAAGCCGGTAAGGTTAATGCCTTCTCGGGGAGAATTCTTGAAATTGAAGGCCTAGGTCAACTTAAAGTTGAGCAAGCGTTTGAACTATCTGATTCGTCTGCAGAGCGAAGTGCTGCAGGTTGTAGCATCAAGTTAGACAAAGAACCAATCATTGAATATCTTGAGTCTAATATAGTGATGCTTAAGTGGATGATAAGCGAGGGTTACGGCGATGTTCGCACTATAGAGCGTCGTATTGTGGCCATGCAAGATTGGATAGCTAACCCACAACTAATGGCAGCTGATAAAGACGCGCAATACGCTGACATTATCGAAATTGATTTAAAGGACATCAAAGAGCCTATCTTGGCTTGTCCAAATGACCCAGATGACGTTGAATTATTGTCAAAGCTGGCTGGTACTAAAATCGATGAAGTATTCATTGGTTCTTGTATGACCAATATCGGCCATTTCCGCGCTGCTGGTAAATTACTAGAAAACTACGGCGGCACGTTGCCAACACGTCTATGGGTTGCTCCACCAACCAAGATGGATGCGGCGCAGTTAACCGCTGAAGGTTATTACGCCATCTTCGATAAAGCCGGCGCTCGCACTGAAAGCCCTGGCTGTTCATTATGTATGGGGAACCAAGCACGTGTTGCTGAGAAGTCGACTGTAGTTTCAACGTCTACTCGTAACTTCCCTAACCGTTTAGGTAATGGCGCAAACGTTTACCTGTCTTCTGCTGAACTAGCCGCTATTGTTGCTATTTTAGGTAAATTACCAACGGTAGAGGAGTACATGCATTACGTTAAAGAGTTAGATACTACAGCAGCTGATACTTACCGTTATTTAAACTTTAATGAAATGGATGAGTACACTAAAAAAGCCGACAATGTAATTCTGCAACAACCTGCTTAATCGCAACTGTTAAATAATTACTTTGCTTTAAAGGGCGTTGCAAATTATTTGCAACGCCCTTTATGTTCAGGGATGACACAAGTGAATGCTCAGACTCACAAGAGAAACATAATGAATTCATTAATGCCCTTAGTGGCTAAAACTATATCCAGCGATGCCTTATTGCTCATTAAACGCAGATTAAGACAATGGCAACGACAAGTTAGTGGTCGCCATGCAACCTTGGATATATTTTTAGCGATTAACGATCCCTACAGCTATTTACTCATTCAAATATTAC
>JABSRV010000437.1 GCA_013214905.1 Psychrobium sp.
GCCTAAACCATTCTCGGTATGAAATTTTCCTGCAATATGTAGTACTTGTTTATTTTTATTGTCGGCTAGATAATTAACAATACTGTCGGCCATGGTTTCATCCCAAGTCACTTGAGAGGCAAACTTATTTTCATTTTGACTCTCATCACCATGGTGCATTGACGCCATGAAATGTGTTTTATACGGTGAGTCTTGGGTATTAATATGTGCCGCTTGCCAGGCCTGATCAGTTGCTGGTAATTTATCAACATAAGAAATACCTTCCTTTGCGATACAGCGGATAATATTTTTAGGGGCATTAGCGGCGATAATATCAATGTTATTTCGCTTAGCTAACTCCACTAACGGGCGATAGTCACTGGTATAGTTTGGCCATGCTTTACCTTGCTTGATCAAAGCGTTTTCGCCAATTTCATCCGCTAAATATGCATTGACAATGGCTTGTTTATCGCGGGTGAATTGTTCCATAGAAAGCGCTAAATTTTGATTTGAGGCTAACATAGTTTGCATTAATTGGGTTTGAAAACGATGAATACCAGTATGATTATGCCATTCACCAACAAGTATCACATCGGCATCTTTAATTTCTGCAACAAAACGTTGTAAGTCAATGTCCTGGCCAGACGGCGACTGTAAATTATAATCAAAGTAAGTGGCGACTTTCGCAGGGGAGGCTGCTTTATCGTTACTTTTTTGAACTGGAGATACGGCACAACCAGCGAGCAAAGAAACCAGCACGATACTGATACAACAGCGTTTATAATTTTTAAATACGTGAGTTGTTGGGGAGAGCTGCTGAGAAAAAGTAAACATATAACACCTTCATAATAATGGCCAGCAAGTGTAATGCATCTTATTCGCAATAACAAACTACTAATCAATAGAACACTCTTTTCAAGATAAATTCATTGTCATCTGATATGTCTGATTATAACGAAAATTAGCATTTACTCACTTGTACCATTGCCACTGAAATTAGTGAATTTTGTCTAGAATGCTTATGCTTTGCTTAAGTCATTATGGATAACAAGTTAATATTAATAAGTGTCATTATCATTAGCTGTGAATTTGGTCATGGAAATGAACTTACCATGAAAACTTAATAGTAATGATTGCCATTTGCATGTATAGTGCGGCGATTATCACTTATAGCATGATTTATATGAAATTATTTAATATTTCAGTCGCCGTTATCATTGTAACCTGTAGTGGTTCAGCATGGTCTAACGACGAACTTTCAGTAAATGAGCAACATAAAAATAGCAAGATTGAAGTGATCAAGGTAGTGGGAAGTCGCCTTGAAAAATCACTGACAGACATTTCTGGCAGTGCGGTGGTTATTACGTCGCAGGACATTGAAAATTTAGTGGCCACTGAACTGTCAGACTTATTTAGGAATGAACCTGGCGTGTCAGTGACTGGATCTGCAGGGTCGCCACAAAACATTACGATTCGAGGGGTGAGTGGTAATAGGATCTTGATGATAAAAGATGGTGTACGCATGGCTGACGGTTATGGTGCTAGTGACATTAACGATAGTGTTGGCCGATTTAACTTCGATCTTGATGATGTTAAATCCATCGAGGTAGCCAAGGGGCCTGCATCGGCATTTTTTGGTTCTGGCGCTTTGGGTGGTGTGGTGAAAATCACCACCAAAGAAGCTGACGATTATCTTTATCATGATAAAAATTACGCATCGTTAAAAGCGCTATACAGTGGCGTCAATAAGCAGAGTAAGTTATCTATTTCTGCCGCGACTCGGGCATTTGAAGTACCGGTGTTAGTTCGCAT
>JABSRV010000438.1 GCA_013214905.1 Psychrobium sp.
AATTTGTGTAAATATTAAGCTTGAACCCCGATCCCGTCTGTGATCTAATGGTTATTATTCACCCAGAGTGAAACGAGATGGCCAACTATAAACCCGATTTATCCTGTCAAAATAAATTCATTCCTGTTGATTTTTCACTCCAAATAATTCCCGGCACCTTTGAATATGCATTAGCCCATATTGTTGATAATAAACTCGATTTATCAGGATTTGATAAGTGGTATTCAAACGATAAGAAAGGGGCTGCGGCATACCCACCAACGGTGATGCTAAAAATTATATTATTCGGATATTCACGAGGATTAATCACTAGTCGCCGCATTTCTAAAGCCTGCGAAACTAATATTACTTTTATGAGCCTGTCCGGAGATGCCCAACCTCATTGGACTTCAATAGCATCATTTGTTTCACGAATGAAAGATCAGATAGAACCACTATTTACTCAAATATTGATGATCTGCGATGAAGAAGGATTAATTGGCCGTAACATGTTTGCCATCGATGGTTGTAAGATAAAGTCCAATGCTAGCAAGGAGTGGAGCGGTACTCATGAGGAACTTGCACGCAAGCAAAAAAAATTACAGCGTGCGAGCAAACGTATTCTAGCCAGGCATCAAGCCCATGACAGTTCAAATGACGAAGAGGTTGAGCATGATTTAAAGCAGAAAGCCAAGCTAGATAAAAGCGCCGATAAGATTGAAAAATTCCTAGCATCCAACCAAGAAAAATTGGGCAGCCGAAACAAACCAGTTAAAAGTAATATCACCGATCCAGATAGCGCTAAGATGACCACCAGTAAAGGAACAATACAAGGCTATAACGGAATAGCTATTAACGATGATAAACATCAAATCATATTACAAGCCGAAGTTTGGGGGTCAGTTGGGGAGCAGCAAACCTTAGCTCCCGCGGTTAAGCAATTAGAAGAACAACTCACTAAGCTAGGCACACCTGATACGTTTTTAAGCGCTGCATTTACAGCAGATAGTGGTTTTCACAGTGAAAAAAATCTCGAATTTATGGCTACAACCGGATTAGATGCTTACATCGCTGATACGAAGTTTAGAAGTCGTAACCCATTATTTAAAACCAGCGAAACCTATCACACAGAAAAAGAAAAACGACGATTAAAACGCAGTAAAGGCAGGCCAAGATTATTCAGTTCAAAAGATTTCCACTTTAATAAGTCTGACATGGAATGTCGGTGTCCTGCGGGTAAAGCGATGTGGTTGAGCTGCAAAAACATTGAAAGTCATGGTAAAAAATACGTTCGATTCGCTGGTCACTTAAAAGACTGTAAAGCATGCCCACTCCAACGACAATGCATGCAAAAGCCTCCAAAAGAAAAAGGTCGACAGGTTCAGTTTTCAATAAATGATGACAATCAGCTGTCCTACACGGACAAAATGCGAATAAAAATAGATAGCAGCATTGGACGACGGCAATACAGTAAACGATTAGGGATGATTGAGCCGGTGTTTGGTAATATTACGGTGAACAAAGGGATGAATAAATTCACCTTACGAGGAAAAGAAAAAGTGAATGCTCAGTGGCAGATGTATTGCCTTGTCCATAACATAGAAAAGCTACAAAATAGCCTACATTGAAGGATACTAGGTCACTGATCCGCGTCAAAACCCTGATTCAAGCTATCTTCACCTTCTGAACAGCATCAAATACATTTATTACCGATCAATGAGTTAATGATTGATAATCATTGTAATCTCTAATATTGTCAGTCTATATAAAAATTTTGGGTTGAGAATACTTAATTCTACAGCCTCGTTA
>JABSRV010000439.1 GCA_013214905.1 Psychrobium sp.
AAGACGGTCGCCTGGCCTGTCTTTGCCATTTTAGTCACATTAGGCTGTTATGTGTTTAGCCTCTATTACCTGCCAACGGCTTCAATTATGCTCACCCTGTCATTGATTATGCTGATGTGGGGAGTATTGGTTTTAGCATTGGGTCATCTCAACATTAAATTAATGCCAGTATCACTAATTGGCGCTTTTTCTATGGCTTCATTAATGCAAATGGGAGGTCTGTGATGTGGACTAAGAGCCTCGCGGCTGTCATTGGCGGCTGCATATTGTCAATTTCATTAATGCTAAATATTCGTTTCTTATTACCGCTTGAGATAGAAAGTCAGCTCTTTATTGGCCTAGTACTGGCATTCCCTTTGTGGGTCGCGGTAATGGTGGCCTGTTATGCGAGCCGCCATGCGAAACAAGCCTGGACTAGATGTTTAATATTACTGGTGCCATCGGCGCTAATAAACACCTTCTTTTTACTGTGAGTTGAAGAACAATAATGAATAAAGAATCAATCAAACAATTGATCAATGCCCACGGCTGGTTAGGCCTTATTATTTCAGGTGTGTTGTTCGTGGTATTTTTCGCCGGATCAATTTCCTTTTTTAGACCGGAAATCATGGCGTGGTCAATGCAGCCTCATTTTGAGGTTAATAAAGGTCAACAAGCACCGGTCAGCGAAATATTAGCCAGTGCGCTGGCTAATCGAAACTATGACGCTAAAGAGCATTTAACTCTGATATTCCCACGCGACGACAATCCATATTATCGTGCCTATATCGATATTAAAGATCGCCCTGTAGAACCTCATTATGATGCGTTAACGATAGATCCAGTCACCGCCAAGATAATCTATGAAGGAGATAAATTTGAATTGGCAGACTTTTTGTATCTCATGCACATTAACCTGCATATACCCTTTGGCAGCTATGTAGTAGGCTTTGTCGCACTGTTCTTTTTCTTTGCGCTGATCTCCGGCGTCTTTATCCATGCGCGAAAACTGCTGCGCAACTTCTTTCAATATCGCAATGGTGATCACAAGCGCAGCCAGCTATTAGACATGCATAACGTCGTTGGCGTGATGAGTCTGCCCTTCACTATTATGTATGCCTTAACCGGACTAATCTTTAATTTGGTGATCATATATCAGGCGTCATTCGCGATGATTCTTTATCAAGGTGATCAAGACAAACTAGTGCAAGACGCTGGCTACGTATTGATTGCCCCAGAGTGGCAAGATAAACCGTCGCCAATGACCGATATTGACAACATCATCGACGCCACCACCGAAAAATATGGCGTAGCGCCACGCGTAGTGACTTTTTATAACTATGGTGACGCCGGCTCTGTGATGCAAATTAGAGGGGTTGACGCACATGAATTTGGTAGTCAGTTTAATGTTTCTTATTCCACCGTTGATGGTTCGCTACTAAGATCGCAGGATAAGTTTAATCCTAATATCTTTCAGCAAGGGCTTAACAGCTTAAGCAAGTTACACTTTGGTGATTATGCTGGCATTGATCTACGCATAATATACTTTTAATTTGGCATGGCAGTTTGCGCATTAATAATGACCGGTAACTTATTGTGGATTGAAAAACGTGTTAAGCAACGCAATGCCGCGCCGCTTACTATTGCAATAGCACGTTACGTCACTAACCTTGGCTCAGCTGGTTTTATCTTGGCCTCTTGCGCTGCTTTTCTAACAGAGCGGCTTCTATCGCTCAATGTAACAAACCGTATTGATGTAATGATGCTCAGTTTTTGGTTAAC
>JABSRV010000044.1 GCA_013214905.1 Psychrobium sp.
TTTTAAGCTACGTCAGCGGTGTGATAAGTGCTCTATATCAGTAGAATAAACAGTCGGCTAAATAGAGTCAATTGAATAAAACGACAAAGATTTGACAGTATAGTGTCAATAATAGACATGGCTATTTTAGATATAACAAGGTTTAGTTTACGATGAACAATTTTTAACTCGGGATAATAATAACAGATGTGTAACAAGAAGAGTTGGTGCCCGGAGCGAGACTTGAACTCGCACACCCATAAGGCGCAAGATTTTAAATCTTGTGTGTCTACCGATTCCACCACCCGGGCAACAGGATGTATTCATAGCAACTTCACATCAATTAGATTGATATGGAGGCGGGTCCCGGAGTCGAACCGAGGTAAACGGATTTGCAATCCGGTGCATGGCCACTCTGCCAACCCGCCGCTATGTTTTTCTATTCTATTTTAAATGGAGCGACTTATGAGGTTCGAACTCATGACCTGTACCTTGGCAAGGTACCGCTCTACCAGCTGAGCTAAAGTCGCATCTTTAATATTTTCATCGCTTTCTAATTCGTAATCTGTAACAGACGTTGTCTTAGTAAGCGAGGCGCATTATAAGTAAATTGACAGACGCTGCAAGTGTTTTTTTGAAATATGGACTCAACTGCTTAAAAACTGCCTTATTTAGCGGTTTATTTGAAAAAAGTCTCACGATAATAGCGCATTTCACTAATTGACTCTCGAATGTCATCAAGAGCTAAATGAGCGCCTTGCTTTTTAAAGCCCTTCAATATTTCTGGCTGCCAGCGTCTGGCTAATTCTTTTACCGTGCTAACGTCAATATTTCGATAATGGAAGTAGGCTTCTAATTGAGGCATGTGACGCACCATAAAGCGGCGATCTTGACCGATGGTATTACCACACATTGGAGAAACACCTTTATCAACCCAAGGAATTAAAAATTCAATGGTTTGCGCAATAGCATCTTCGGTGCTTATTTGGCTCTCTTGTACGCGCTTAACCAGACCCGAGGCGTTATGGTGAGTTGTATTCCACTCATCCATGCCGTCGAGCGCTGTTTGTGGTTGCTTAATCGCAAAAACGGGACCTTCGGCTAAGGTATTTAAGTCAGCATCGGTCACTATGGTGGCGATTTCGATAATGACATCGGTGTCTGGATTGAGACCGGTCATTTCTAAATCAACCCAAATAAGATTGTGTTGGTGTTTTTGTGGTGATGACATGAATAGCTTCTTGCGATTGAATGGAAATTAGCCAAGCAGTATAACAGTGCTGTCGGCTGTTTAACCAGCGAAATACACTTTGTCGTCTCTAATGTTATTTAATGTGCGCCTTGTGCGCATACTCTATGAAATAACTTACATTCCATAGTATGATGTGTGCAATATTTTTGCGTTTAAGAAGATCCCATTGGCTAAAAAAACTAAATTAACGAAAGGGCAGCAGCGTCGTGTCAGTTCTAATCAAAAAAAACGTTTATCTTCGGCAAGTAAAAAACAAAGCAAGGTCGAGTGGCAAGACGAGCAGCTAGGCGGTCAGCAAGAAGGGCTAGTGATTAGTCGATATGGGCAACACGCCGATGTTGAAGATGCTCAAGGCAACGTTTTTCGTTGTAACTTACGCCGCGCTGTTGGCTCTTTAGTCACTGGTGACAAGGTCGTTTGGCGTCCAGGCAATGAAGTATTGTCTGGCATTAGCGGCGTTATCGAAGCGGTGCATGATCGAATTAGTGAGCTTACTCGTCCCGATTTCTACGACGGCGTTAAAGTTGTTGCTGCCAATATAGAACAAATTTTTGTTGTTTCTTCAGTCGTACCTGCCTTTTCAACTCAAATTGTTGATCGTTATTTAGTAGCGGCAGAGAACGTTGAAATTAAACCGATTATTGTGCTTAACAAAATCGATTTACTTGATGAAGAAGGATTAGAGTTACTTGACGGAATGTTGCAGCCTTATCGAGATATTGGTTATCCGGTTATTATGCTGTCAAGTCATTCAGGTCAAGGCGTTGACGAACTTAATGTCTGGTTAAAAGACAAAGTGAGTATTTTTGTTGGTCAGTCTGGTGTTGGTAAGTCGTCAATCATTAACGCGTTGATGCCCGATGCTGAGTTAAGGATCGGTGACGTATCTGAAAACTCTGGCCTTGGTACACATACAACAACAACGGCTAAACTACTACATTTTAAAGACGGCGGTGACTTGATCGACAGTCCTGGTGTTCGCGAATTTGGTTTATGGCATTTAGACCCAGAGCGCATTGCGTGGTGCTTTATCGAGTTTCGAGAGTTTTTAGGCGGCTGTAAATTTAGAGATTGTAAACACCTTGACGATCCAGGCTGCATCTTAGCCAACGCGGTACAAGACGATAAAATTGATATTGAGCGCTTTGAAAATTATCATCGCATTCTTGATTCATTAGAAAATAACCGAGCCAATAGGCACATCGCCGGTACAACTTAAGGAAGAATTGTGAGTTTTTTAGATAAATGTAAGATCGTTTTTCAATATTATTTACCAAAACATGCGCTGTCTCGTTTCACCGGTCGTTTGGCCGCGGGTGAACATGGCAAAATGACTACTCATGTTATTAATTGGTTTATCAAAAAATATAACGTTGATATGTCAGAAGCTGAGCGTGAAAACGCTGAGCAGTATAGCTCATTTAACGATTTCTTCACCCGTGCTTTAAAACCTGGTGTACGTGAAATTTGTCAGTCTGATTTCATCATTCCGGTTGATGGTTGCGTTAGCCAATTAGGACCAATGAAAGCGGGTCGTATTATTCAGGCAAAAGGCCACGATTACTCGGCATTCACCTTACTTGGTGGCTGTAAAGAGCGTGCTAAGCCATTTGCTAACGGTCAATTCGCGACTATTTATTTGGCACCAAAAGACTATCACCGCATTCATATGCCAATGGACGCGACCTTACGTGAAATGGTCTTTATTCCAGGTGATTTGTTTTCGGTTAATCCGTTAACCGCACAAAACGTACCGGGTTTGTTTGCTCGTAACGAACGTGTTGCCGCTATTTTTGATACGGCTAATGGTCCATTTGCCATGGTCTTAGTGGGCGCGACTATTGTTGCCAGCATTGAAACTACATGGCACGGCAATGTTACACCTCCGAGCAGCCAGCTTGATAGCTGGGACTATCCAACCTCTGGTGACGAAGTCATTACCTTTAAAAAGGGTGATGAAATGGGCCGCTTTAAGTTAGGCAGTACCGTAGTGATGTTGTTTGGCAATGACATGTTAGGACAATTTGAACCTTATCTTGAGCCTGGTGTTGTTACTCGTTTAGGTCAGCCAATGGCGTCATTGACTAGCACTGTGAAAAGCGCGTCAGCTGAACAAGACTCAGCTGTACAAGAAGAGACTGCTCCAGAAACGACTGCCCTAAATGAGACGGCTCAAACACCAGTCGTGGATACTCCAAAAACTGATGACGCGTAACGGCACAACAGAGAGCCTCGAGTGACATCCCAAAAAAATGCATTAACGCAATTGCACATTTCCGTACTGCTACTTGGCGGTACGGCTTTGTTTTCTCATTTATTACCATGGTCGGCTGTCGACATTACGATGTTACGCTGCTTCTTTGCTGCTATCACCCTAGCCATTATCGTTAAACTGCAAGGTAAAAACTTGCTGCTCAATTGCTTTAACGACTACATCAAGGCTTTGGTTTTAGGTATTGCCGTTGGTCTGCATTGGGTTACTTATTTCTACGCCCTGCAACTGGCAGGCATTGCCGTTGGCATGTTGTCATTTTTTTGTTATCCGGTGATCACCGTATTTTTAGAGCCGTTAATCAATCGATTACGCGGTAATAATGCGCGGCTGCATTTTCGCGACCTCGTTTCAGGTATCATCGTGTTCATTGGCGTTTTGTTATTAGTGCCAGAGCTGAGCATGCAAAACGATACCACTGTTGGTGTGCTTATCGGCGTTAGCTCGGGTTTGTTATTCTCTTTGCGTAACATATTGCATAAACAGTATTTTAGCCATTACAGCGGCACTCAAGCGATGTTTTATCAAACGCTGGTGGTTACTGTGATGTTATTACCGTTCTTAACGATTAATCCATTTGAAATGACCGGCCTATGGCAAGATAATCAGCTAGGTGAATTCGCATTATTATTGTTGCTAGCGGTGATGTTTACCGCGATACCACACGCCATGTTAGCGAATAGTTTGCGTCAATTGTCGGCAAAAACCGCGGGTTTAATCTCTTGCTTGCAACCATTATATGGCACGGCAATGGCGACTGTTATCTTATCTCAATGGCCAATGAGCACCGTTTATATTGGCGGCTCATTAATTGTAGCCGCTGCGATATTTGAAACCGTATTAGTCAGTCGCGGCGGGAAATAATCAGCCAAAAAAGTCATTAAAAATTGACTTTCTTTGCGCTGGTTTAAACAAACTGCAATCATTACTGGCCTGCCAACTGCCGTTTAATACCGGTAATATCTTGGTATTGGTACAGCGTTTAGCGCTGGCTTTTCCGCTTTTTTTATCAAAGTATCCATCGCTCACATTATCGGGTTGTTGCAATGACAACGCAGTGGTGCCGTGTTTTTTCACAAAATCACTATAGACATTTAACGCGCCAGAACTGCCAGTGAGTCCCGTTGGTTTATTGTCGTCACGCCCTAGCCAAACCACTGTCGTTTCATTATTGTCAAAACCTGCGTACCAGCTATCGCGTAAATCGTCGGTGGTGCCGGTTTTACCTGCCACAACGATGCCTTTGTTTTTCCAGCGTAGTGATCTTGCCGTACCGGTTTGGGTGACCTGCGCCATAGCATATTTGGTTAAATAGGCCGCTGTTGGCGTTACCGCTTGCACCGGTTCTGGTAATTCACCGTAAAAAGTTTGACCATTATCGGTGGTGACCGCGATGACCGTATGCAATTGGCGCATTTCACCCGCGTTAGCCAAACTTTGAAATAGTTGCGTCATTTGCCAAGGGCTTGATTCAATAGCGCCAAGTAACATCGATGGCAATAATTGGAAGTCATTTTTCCAGCCTGCGCGTTTTAGCGTGTAGGATATTTCCTCTAAGCCAACCGCCATGCCTAAATTAACCATCGGCACATTATAAGAGTGGGTCAAACTGTCATATATGCTGGCGTAACCGCGATATTTTTTATCGTAGTTTTTCGGCCGCCAGCGCTGCCCTTGACCATCGGTTAAGGACAATGCCTTGTCTTCTAGCAAGCTGCCTAGGTTAAAGGTCGCGGCGTCTTCTAACGCGGTAGCCACCACAAAAGGTTTGATTAACGAGCCAATAGGGCGGTTGGCATTGAGGGCACGGTTAAAGCCAGCAAAGTTTTTATATTTCCCTTCAACCAGTGCTTTAATTTCACCAGTTGCATAGTTAGCAACAATAATGGCACCCTCTAATTTGTTAGTCTTAGACGATTTCTCTAACAACTTGATACGAGAGCTTAGGCTTTGCTGCGCATGATGTTGCGCGGTGCTGCTTAGGCTGGTGAAGATAGAAATACCCGCGCTACCAGAAAAATCGTGGCTAAAGCGGCTCCCTAATTCATTGCGCACCAATGACATAAATCCATGATATTGACCGTGCTTATTGAGTGAGTTTTGCAGGCCAAGTGGCGAATTAGCGCTGACTTTATATTGCTGCGCGCTGATGAAATCTTGCGATAACATTTGCCTCAATATAAAGTCACGACGCTTTAGCGCACGACTTTGATGTCTTTTGGGGCTGTAATAACTTGGCCCTTTGATCATCGCGACTAATAGCGCTATTTGTTCTGGCATTAATTCGTTAATAGGACGTGAGAAATAAAATTCACTGGCCAAACCAAAACCGTTAACGCTTAATGCGCCGTTTTGACCTAAGAATACTTCGTTTAAATAAATTTCAAGTAACTCATCTTTTGAGTATTTAAGCTCAATAAGCAGCGAGTAGTACGCTTCTTTTACCTTACGCAGCACCGTGCGCTCGCGGGTTAAGAAGACATTTTTAACCAATTGCTGGGTTAAGGTCGAACCACCTTGCACTCGTTTACCTGCTTTGAAATTGGCGATAAGTGCACGTAATATCGATAATGGCGCAATGCCTTTATGCTGATAAAAGTCTCGGTCTTCCACGTGCAGTAAGGTTGCTATTAACAGCTCTGGAAATTGCTCGCGCGGCACAAATAAGCGGTCTTCTTTGTTGCTATTGGTTAATCGTTTTAATAATTTTGGCTCAATGTTAAATTGAGCCAATGGCTCTTTGTCGACATGACTGATGATAGATTGCAGGGCATTGTTAGAAAACTGCAGCATCACGCGCTGAGCATGAAACGAGGTATCGATATAATCAAAAGCACGGCGATAAACATCAATTTTTGAGCTAGACACCGCGTATTCGCCCGCCGATTCTGGTTTAGCCACGCGGCGATAATTAAGCTGGCTTAGCTCACTCAGCACTTGGTCTCGTGAGATGGGCGCCATTGGTTGTAACAACAAAGACTGCGCGTAAACCTTGGCGGGGATCTGCCAGTGGTCGGCGCTAAACTTTTTATCAATTTTGCCATCAAGGTAAATGCCATATCCCGCAAGCAAGGCAAATACAACCAACAATAACTTTAAACTGATGCGCAGCGCTTTACCGCGCCAGGTCGGTTGTTTGCTCTTTTTCTTGCTGCGCTTTTTTTTACCTTTAGTAAAAGGTAATTTGCTCACACACCAGGTGATGATTTTACTGAGCCGAGTCTTTTTCTTTCTAGCCATAAATATTATTTAGTCGTCTTATTCATTTTATTTTTAGTGCGGGTGGTTGGCATTGCAATGCTAGGATCATCTGGCCAGTAGTGCCTTGGATAGCGTCCTTTCATGTCTTTTTTGACTTCATTGTAACTGCCGTGCCAAAAGCCGACTAAGTCTTGAGTGAGTTGGATTGGGCGCTGCGCTGGTGACAATAATTCGATTAATACCGGCGATCCTTGCTGGCCGCGACCACCAATCGTTGGATTGACTAGCGTGCCAAACATTTCTTGAATTCTAACCGAAAGCTTAACCTGCTGGCTATCATTATAATTAAGGCGAATGTTAGAGCCACTAGCCACTTTTAAATGGGTTGGAAACTGCTGCTGTAACTGTTGCTGCATTGGCCATTCAATTCGGTTTAATAAAGCGTCATGTAAATTTATTTGTTTAAGTGCGCTTAATTTTTTTGCGCCATTAAAGAAAGGCAATAACCATGTTTCTAATTCATCAAGCAATGCTTGCTCACTATAATCTGGCCACGCTTCATTAGTACAAGAGCCGTCAGCGCTAGATTTATCGCCCGCTTGATGATGAAAGGCGTGGGCGAAACGCAAGCGCAGTAATAATTGCTCATCACTTTGACTAAAGCCTAGATAAGCAAGGCCCTTGCTGCGCAGGCCAACAAGCAGGGCCTGATCTAACTTTTCTTGCGGGATATTGCTTAGCGGTTTTTCGTCAATCACCAAGCTGCCTATTTTTGTTTGCACCAAGGCTACCACACGCTCGCTTTTGTCTTGCCACTGCAATATCTCATGGCGCTTAAAGTGAGCCGGACTGTATTGCGCCAATTGCTCAATGTCCAGACGAGCCGCTAGAAATATGCGACCTTCGTTTTGGCCACCTGAAAAACTCATTAAGTCAGCGACCACAACAAAGTTGTCAAACATCGCGCTATTTTCATCCATGCTAGCGCCATAACCATTGGCTAGTTGATATTTCTGGCTATTGGCGCGTCGTTTAGCAATGCGATCAGGATAGGCTTGTGCCAGCAATATGCCCGCCAACGTACTATCTATATCACCGATTGGCACTTGCAGTTGTTTACTGTATTTTTTTGCTTGCTGGATGATTTGCTGCTGCGGGTGACTTAATCTTTTACCGTATTGTAAAAATGTCAGCTGATTTTCAATGTCCAGCTCATTATTAAGGGCTTGGGTTTGCTCAAGCATCGCTGCCAGCAAGGTGGCGGTATTTGCCAGTCTGTTATCGTTTTGCGCCTTGCTCCATAACATCATGTGAGCAAGACGAGGATCGCTGCCAAATCGATAAATTGCTTTGCCGTGCTCACTTAATCGCCCTTGCTTGTTAATCGCATCGAGCTCCCTCAATAGGCCTTGCGCTTGACCTAGATTATGACTGGGCGGTACGTCTAACCAACTAAGCTGGGTGACATCACTAACGCCCCATTTAGCCAATTCAAGGGCTAGAGATAATAAGTCGCTTTGCAATATCTCAGCCGTATCATATTTGGCTAGTCTTGCCTGTTGCTCGCTAGGCCACATGCGCCAGCAGTGACCAGCTTGTAAACGACCCGCACGTCCGGCGCGCTGAATGCTTGAGGCCTGACTAATTTGCTCTTTGGATAATTTAGTCACGCCGTTATTGCGATTAAAACTAGCTTTGTTAACTAAACCACTGTCGATAACCAATGAGATACCTTCAATGGTTAGTGATGTTTCGGCGATGTTAGTTGCCAGCACTATTTTTCGTTGCCCGCTGGGTGTTGGATTAATCGCTAAATCTTGCGCCGCCTGGGTAAGCTGACCATACAGTGGGTAGACATGGCAATGGGGCGGCAAATTATTGAGCTGACTCGCCACTTTCTTTATTTCGCTAGCGCCGGGTAAAAAAACCAAAATATTATCGTCGTATAACCCAAGCGCTTGATTGATTAAATTAACGACTTGAGGCGGCAATGGTGCTTTGACATTGCGCGCATGATAACTAATGTCGACCGGAAAGCTGCGGCCTTTAGACTCAATAATACAGCTGGTGGGCATTAGTGTTTGCATGGCCTGCTCGTCAAGGGTTGCCGACATCACTAATAAGGTTAGATCGTCACGCAGGGTTTCTTGAATTTCCATGCAAAACGCTAGGGCGGTATCAGCATGAATACTGCGCTCGTGATATTCGTCAAAAATGATTAAATCGACGCCCTCTAATTCGGGGTTTTGCTGCAACATGCGGGTTAAAATGCCTTCGGTAATAATCTCAAGGCGGGTATTGCTGCCAACTTTATGATCGCCTCGCACCCGATAACCGACGGTTTGACCAACACTTTCACCCAGTTGCTTGGCAATGAAGTGCGCAATGTTACGCGCCGCTAAACGCCGAGGTTCTAGCATGATTATTTTGGACTGAGAAAAGGATGGCTGTTTTAACAACTGCAATGGCAAGTAAGTTGATTTACCCGCACCCGGCGGCGCTTTTAAGATAACCTGATTGCCTGTCGATAAAGCCTGCAACAACGGCGCTAAAATATTATCAATTGGGGGAGTATTCAAAAAACCTACTTAACAGTTCATCGCAAAGATTGTAATTATTATTCAATAGTAACGCTCATCGCTTGGTGTGTAAAAATATTAAGTCAGTTTTAGGCACTTATGCCAATAAAAACTGTTGTTTGGCATATGAGAGCTCTAGGCCCAAAATCATTGGAATTGCAGTGAAGCCGTCAAGATTCGAATCGCCTGAGCTTATGTTGTATAAGTGATTGTGATTCGAATCCGCCGACAATAAAACTGCGGTTTCAAGGATGACGGGTATATACTTATTGTCATTGCCCATTCAAGACAAGGACTTAGTCGTGCTTAATTTGCCTTTAGCGACAAAAATACGCCGTATTTATACGATATCAATGCTGTTACTCGTGGCCTGCTTTTCGTGTTTCACCAACGCGTCTGCCGGCGTTATCCCTCCCTCTTTGCAGGAATGGGTGCCTTGGGTATTAAAAAACGATAAGCAAATCAGTTGTCCGTCGATCAATAATACGACATTTGGCGTTGCCCGAAATCATCTGTGCGCGTGGCCTAGCACGTTAACCATTCATGCGAGAGATAAAAGCGCCGATTTTTCACAGTCATGGCAAGTGTTGCAAACAAGTTGGCTACCACTTCCTGGCAATCGTAAAAATTGGCCGCTGCGAGTGACAGTGAATCAAACACCTTTTGCGATTACCGATCGCGGCGGTGTGCCATCAATTCGTTTAGACGCTGGGACTTATCAAGTCGCGGGTTCATTTTCATGGCAAAACATGCCGGAAACCATTGCGATCCCCGACCAAGTCGCTTTAGTTGATATCAGCGCCAACGGCGAAAAAATTGCATTTGCAAAACGCATCAATAATCAATTATGGCTAAAAGAAGTGGCGTTAGAGAATAATCAGGCTGATTTTGTCAAATTACTGGTCACCCGCAAAGTTGCCGACGGGCCTTACATTAAATTAGAAAGTCGCATTACCCTTAATGTAGCAGGCAAAATACGTGAAGAAAGCTTGGGCAAGGTGTTGCCTCAAGGTTTTAAATTAATCGGTGTTAGTGGCGATATCCCTGCTTTTTTAGATGCCCAAGGTGTGCTTAAAGTCAGTGTAAAACCCGGTCGCTGGCAGGTTGTTGTTTATGCCTATGCACCCGCCACATTAACCCAGTGGCAACGACCTTCAATAGCGGCCACCTCATCGTTATGGCCCAAAGACGAAGTTTGGGTATTTGAAGCACAAGATCGCCTGCGCTTAGGGAAAATCAGTGGCGGCAAATTAGTCGACGCCAACATGGTTGAGTTGCCAAGTGCGTGGCGCAGTTTACCAAGCTATTTGTTAAGTGTTGATGACGCGCTTAATTACAAAATATCGCATAGAGGCAAGCCGTTAAACCTTGAAAATTCATTGTTCCTTAAGCGAAACTTGTGGTTGTCGTTCGATCAAGACAGTTTTAGTTTCAGTGACTCCATTAGCGGTGATATGTTGCAGGGCTGGCGTTTAAGCATGGCGCCGCCTTATTTGTTAGGCGCGGGAGAAGTGCAGGGGCAACCGGCATTAATAACCAGCCTTAATGAGAACGAGCGCGGCATGGAGGTGCGTTATCGCGCCCTGAAGTTGGCCGCTAGAGGCAGTGTTATTCAACAAGTAACGTTGCCGATTACTGGCTGGCAGCATGACTTTGAACGAGTTGATATTGAATTGAACTTGCCGCCAGCGCATCATTTATTCGCTGTGTTTGGCGCTGATTATGTCTCGTCCAGCTGGTGGAGTTATTGGACGATTTGGACCAGTTTTATTGTGTTGCTTGCTGCCATTTTTGCAGCGCGCAGCGTAGGAGTCGTTGCGGGAGCGGTGACCTTGTTAATGCTGTTATTTACCTTTCAAGAGACTGGCTCTCCCGTGATGTCGATGATTAATCTATTACTGGCGTTTGGTGTTTCAAAATATCAGCCGTTTAAGCGATTAGATCTGGCGGTTAAAGTTTATTTTGGTGTTAGTTTGTTGATTGCTGCCGCCAGTATTTTGTTCTTTTCAACCGAGCAAATTCGCCAATTAATTCATCCACAGTTGGAACAAAGCAGAGCGGTTGAATCATTTGGCGCACAGGATTATGAGGCGATAGACGTTGCAGACTCTCGTGTCTCCGATCAAAGTTTTTCTAAGACAAAAGAACGCTATAGTCGAGTAAAGTCCAAGATTATGTCTTCACCACCTGTTATCGCCGAGCATAGTGAAATCAGCGATTCAAAAATACAAGCGGGTGCAGGCATTCCTAGCTGGCGCTGGAACCAATATACAATTCGTTGGCAAAGTCCTGTCGCTAAAGGGCAAGAGTTTAGGTTAATTGTGCTTGATCGCCTCGCTTATTCAATTTTTAAAGGTTGCGGCATTATTTTAATGCTGTTGTGGTTATATTTATTGGTTAAGCCAATGTTGGCTGGCGCCAAATTGTCATTGTCGGTCAAAGACTCACTTAAGGGCGCATCGAAAAGCGCGGCAAGTACCGCTGCTAGTACCGTAATAAGTCTTATCGTGGTGACGTTATTATTGCCTGGCGTTAGTGGGGACGCGATGGCTGCGTCAACAAGCATGCCTAATCAAGCATTGCTCAAAGAGCTCAAAGCGCATTTATTAAAAGCGCCAGCATGTAAAAATGAGTGTGCGTCGGTTAATCAACTAACGATAGATGTTAGCGCCAGCTCATTGCATTTGAGCATGCAAGTACATGCGCAAGCGGATACGGCGATTGCATTGCCGCGTTCCAAATTTTGGCGACCACAATACATTGAGCATAATGGTCAACGAGCATCGACCTTAATAAGGCAGCGTGATTGGCTCTATTTCAAGGTGAAAAAAGGCATTAATCACCTTGAAATAACCGGTGAGATTGCGTCTGTTGATAGTTTTGAACTGCAATTCAAACAAAAAATTAACAATGTGCAGATTAATCATAATGATGCGAACGAGTCGTGGGATATTTTGGGGCTTCATCATCGGACTTTACGCGCAAATTCGTTGGAATTTGTGGCCACAGCGCAGAAAAAACAGCTGCAACAAAGCTTGTCTACTCGTTATAAAACAAGCCCATTTGTTAAGGTCTCTCGCACTCTAAACCTTAACAAGCAATGGACAGTGCAAACAACGGTGCAACGTATTGCGCCAGCACAAGGTGCGCTCAATATCTCTATCGCGTTATTAGACGGTGAACGGGTACTAACACCAGGGTTAAAGGTGCAAGACAATCAATTAAATATTAGTTTTGGTAGTGACCAAGAATATGTTTCTTGGTCGTCGACGTTTGAGAAAAAAGAGACTTTCTCTTTAGTCTCTAACGGCTCTAAAACCTCGAAAAACAGCGCCCAATTGTTAGAACATTGGATTATCATCGCCAGCGCTCAGTGGCATGTAGAAACCCAAGATTTAGTATCGGTGCTAAGCGAAGCTGGGCTTGATGGTTATTTTCGTTACGAGTTTTTTCCGCATGCGGGGGAGTCACTAACAGTAAAGACCTCACGACCTGACGCGGTGGTTGGCGATTTATTTGCGGTCGATGGGGTGCTGTATGAGTTAGATCAAGGCGCACGCACCTCGACTATTAATTTGTCGTTTAGCTATCGCAGCACGCGCGGCGGCGAGCATGTGATTGACTTGCCGCAAGACTATCAATTAAAGAAGCTCACCATTGATGGCCATTTGATTAGCGCGCAAGCCAGCAATGGGAAATTGGCATTGCCAGTTGCGCCGGGCAAACACCAAGTCTTGCTGCAACTGCGTAAAGACGGTGCCGCTGGCATGAGTTTAGAATCACCAACGGTTAATCTAAATTCCGCGGTTAGTAACATTACCAGCAATATCATCTTAAATAATCAGCGCTGGGTTTTATGGACCCAAGGCCCATTATTAGGCCCCGCGGTGATTTATTGGGGCGAGTTATTGGCCTTTATTCTCATTGCGCTGTTTTTGGCCAAGGTTTCCTTTTCGCCGTTAAATACAGTTAATTGGCTGATTTTGGGTATAGGGTTAAGCTTAAACAGTTGGGGCGTATTAATGCTGATTGTCTTTTGGTTCGGGGCTATTACCGCTAGCAAGCATCGTCCTGAAAAGCTTAACGTTTCGCTTTATAATATCTCGCAAACGGGTTTGTATGTGGTGTCGGTCATTGCGATATTATCGTTGGTTATCGCGATACCAAGCAGTTTGTTGGGCAATCCTGACATGGGCATAATAGGTAACGATTCTTATGGTAATAACTTGCGCTGGTTTAGCGATCAAAGCAGCGGCTTATTACCAAGCATCACCGTATTTAGTCTGCCAATATTAGTCTATAAAGGCGTGATGTTGTTATGGGTAATGTGGTTGTGTTTCTCTATTCTAGGCTGGATTAAATGGGCATGGAATATTTTGGGGCAAAGAGGTTATTGGCAGCAAGCACCAAGCAAGAAACGCTCACCAGTTAAGCCAAGCGCTTCAGAGAGTAACAGCGATTAGGTATCAAAATTGCCGTGGTCAAGAAAGTGCAATACTTGCTTGATCACGCTAGGGCTCATCAACATGGTGGGGTGGGTTGTTGGCAGGGTGATGAAATCTTGCATGCCATCGACCTTGGTTGATTCAACACTGACCTTGCCATCGTCTTCACCAGGCAACAGTAATGATAAGAATGGATTGATACTTCTTGAGCCTGCAATCACACCTAGTTCGAAGCGTACACTCCCTAGTTGTTTAGGAACATCTTGCTCTGTGGTGCCTAATTCTAATCCTGCAGGACCAGAGAAACGTCTAAAAAACGTGAGCTTTCTATACATATC
This sequence comes from Psychrobium sp., assembly GCA_013214905.1. Lineage (GTDB taxonomy): Bacteria > Pseudomonadota > Gammaproteobacteria > Enterobacterales > Psychrobiaceae > Psychrobium. The sequence goes on from JABSRV010000044.1 coordinate 14,067, forward strand.
GATCACTTCACTGCCATTGTTTGGCGCGCCGAGCATAATGACCCGGCCCAGTTTTTCCATCTCACGTTCTTTGAAATATTGTCTGACTAAAATGCCGCCCAATGAGTGAGTAACAAAATGAATAATATCGGCGCCTAATGCGTTACTTTGTTCAATGCCTTGACCTACAGCGATTTGAGCAAGTTCTGCTATGTTTTTCTCGTTAGAGGGATAGTTAATATTCACCACCAAATAACCGGCTTTCTTTAGCTGGTAGCTAATGATTAACATTGATTTGTCGGTGCGTCCCCAGCCATGCAATAAAATCACTGCTTGTTTTTTGTGTGCAGTATTACTTATTTTTTGTTTGTTCATGTGGCATTTCCATTAGCGATAACTTGGCTTGGGGTGATTATTTTTTTGAGAGGAATGTCCCAGCTTTCGCTTGGAATGCAAGGCAGTTGCTGTAAATCGTGAGCGAGACCAATGGTTAATAGATGTGAGTTACGCGCTAGGGTGCGATCATAATAACCACCGCCCATGCCCATGCGATTCCCCTGTGCATCAAAGGCCACTAATGGAGTGAATATAACGTCTAACTGCGCCAAGGGGCAGATTAAGGATACATCCAGTTTAGGTTCGCTGATGCCATATTTATTGGCAACCATCATGCTGCTCTTTTCATAACGTAAAAACAATAAATGGCCGTCACAAAACGGGTGTAATACCGGTAGGTAAACTTCAACGTTTTGCTGCCACAAGGCTTCAATAATTAAATTTGGGTTTATCTCACCATCATTTGATAAGTAAATGGCCACGCGCTTAAGCGGCGTTGGCAGGTTATTCAAAACCTGCTGTAGCAGAGCAACGCTAGCAGAGTGCTGCTGAACCTCAGTAAGTAGCTGACGCTTTTCTCTAATCAGCTGTCTAATGTCATTGCGTTTAAGCAATTGAGAATTTGTAGTCATCGATAATGGAGTATTGAATAGACAGATATTAGCAGTGTAGATGAAAATTTAAATCTGCCCTAGGACTTTTGGTAACAGTCGTCACTTGTCGGCGCAGAAATAGTCATCATCCCCTAGGTGTTTTTATAGGGAATCTCGTGAAGCGCGTTACTCAGCTGGTTGGTAAAAGGCTGTATGACTGCATGCACGAAAATTACGGGTTGACGATTAAGGTACTGCTGATGGAATAAACTAAAGTGAGGCTTTAAATATGAAGGTATTACGAAGAGTTTAACATTCCCAAGATGGCGCTGTGGACATGCGGTCCTCGAACCAGACGGTTCAAGGCGGGAGTTAATTATCACCGCAGGCTTCCCGGTACATGCCGGGCTTGCACAATAGCAAAGGAATTAACACCCTTGGTGTGTATATTGGCTCGGGAACTCAGAACACTGGCGCACACCCCAGGAATTAAAATAAGTATATGCGAGAACTGCTGTCTTGTTAATGCTTAGATGTATTTAAATTAGTCAGTCACGCTGTTTTAAGTGCTAAATGCCGAATTTATCAGCGAATTTAAATTTAAATTTCAATGGTAACAAGGCAACTGATAGAATATGAAGCAATTATTATATTCAGGGTAACCCAATGTCTAACGTAACATGGCAACAATTAACCAGCAGTTTAAATATGGCAGAGCTTGGCGCGTCAGCCAGTGAGTGCCACGGTATTATTTGCGGCTTAATTTGTGGTGGTATTAATGTTGAAAATGGCAGCTGGCTTGGCGCATTTAATGACCTAATGAATGATGGCATTGCATTGCCTGTCGATTTAAAGAAAGACTTAGCGCAAGTTTTTTCAAACAGCTGCAATGAGTTTAGCGCCGATGATTATCAATTAAAACTATTATTAAGCGATGACGAGCAGCCACTTAGCGATCGTGCTGTCTCTTTAGCCCAGTGGAGCGAAAGCTTTATGGCTGGATTTGCTATTGGCAATGAGTCGGGTCAAGCCATCAGCAAAGAGGTTAAAGAAACATTGGCTGATTTAAGCCAAATTAGCCAAATTGATACGCAAATTACTGATGATGAAGAATCACAGCAGTCATTTGAAGAAATCATCGAATATGTACGCATGAGTGCCTTGTTTTGTTTCGCTGAAATGGGCAAAAAAATAGAGCCAGAAAAGAAAGATAGCAAACTGCATTAATATCTATACCCGTGACCATTGGAAATACATAAACTGCCCATTTGAACAAGTTAAGGCCAAATTTTATGATGCTAACCGAAACATTTTTTAGTGCTCGTCGTAAAGCGCTGTTGCAGCAACTGCCTGATAATAGCGCTGCTATTATCTTTGCCGCTCAGGAAAAAACGCGTAGCGCGGACACCGAGTATCACTTTAGACAAAATAGTTATTTCTATTATCTAACGGGGTTCAATGAACCTGAATCGGTGTTGTTATTACTTAAAAAAGACGGCGCAGTGCAAACTATTTTGTTTAATCGTGATAAAGACAAAATGCAGGAAATTTGGCATGGCCGACGTTTGGGGCAGGCGGGCGCCTTAACCAACTTTGAGATTGACCAAGCGCTATCAATCAATGCATTAAGCGATGAGTTGCCCGCGTTAGTGAGTGGCGTCGAGTCGCTTTATAGTTGCCATGGCGAATCTGCCCAAGGCGAATTATTGATAAAAGAGATGCTAAATTCACTGCGCTTAGGCATGAAAAAAAATTGGCGAGCGCCGAGCGTGCAAATCGATTTGCGCCTCATTCTTGATGATATGCGTTTGTTTAAAACCAATGCTGAAGTTGCAGTGATGCGCAAAGCGGCGAAAATTAGCTGTGACGCCCATAGCCGCGCCATGACATTTTGCCAAGCCGGTCAATTTGAATATCAACTCGAAGCCGAGATTATGCATGAGTTTGCTAGCAATGGCGCACGATTCGCCGCTTATAACACCATTGTCGGCGGCGGTGAAAACGCCTGCATCTTGCATTACACCGAAAATGAATCCGTGCTGCAAGATGGTGACTTGGTCTTAATCGACGCTGGTTGTGAATATAACGGTTACGCGGCAGATATCACCCGCACCTTTCCAATTAACGGCAAGTTTAGCGTCGAGCAAAAAGCAATTTATGAGCTGGTATTAAAAGCGCAACTGGCGGCCATTGCGTTAATTAAACCTAGCAGCACCATTAAAGTCGCCAATGACGCGGTAACGAGCATTCTTACCCAAGGCTTATTAGATTTAGGCGTTCTTAGCGGTGACTTTGAGCAATTGTTGCAAGATGGCGCGGTAAAAGAATTTTATATGCACGGCTTAAGTCATTGGATTGGCATTGATGTGCATGATGTTGGCGATTACATATCTAGCGCACGTACACGAGTCTTAGAACCTGGCATGACACTAACCATTGAGCCAGGTATTTACATTAGCCAAGACAGTGACGTTGATCCTAAGTGGCATAGTATTGGCGTGCGCATTGAAGATGATTTATTGGTGACTGTTGATGGCAACGAGGTATTAACCGATAGCGTGGTTAAAACCGTTGCCGACATTGAAACGCTGATGGCGTCATAAGTAGGGTGGAGCAGCAATTGCAACAGCACTTTGATAAAAAACATTTTGATAGAGAGCATTTTGATTTAGTAATTAATGGCGGCGGCATGGCCGGTGCGACGTTAGCGTGGGGACTCAATTACATATTGGGTAATCGCCACGCACTTAATATTGCAATTATTGAGGCGTCGGTTGATGATAATCAGCATCCGGGTTTTGACGCACGGGTGATTGCATTGTCTTATGGCTCACGGCAAATTCTTGAGCAGCTAGGTTTGTGGTCGCAATATAGAAATATAGTCACCGCGATTAAAGATATTTCAATAACGGATCGCCATCATTTTGCGCAAGCGTCGATAAAACCCAGTGATTATCAGCTTAGCAGTCTGGGTTATGTAGTAGAGCTCAATGATAGTGGGCGGCTATTGCAACGTAAATTACAACAACATGTGCAAGATGAGCGGATTACTTGGTTTCGTCCCAACAGTATTAGCGAGTTAACTCAGTATCAAGACAGGGTTGAGATAACCTTGCAAGACGGACAGCAGATCTCAAGTAATTTGCTGGTGGCTGCCGATGGTGCATTTTCAAAGGTGCGTCAATTACTTAATATTGATAACGAGCAAACCCAGTTTGGGCAAAGTGCCATTATTGCCAATATCACAACGTCAGTGCCTCATTATGGCAAAGCCTTTGAGCGTTTTACCGAACATGGCCCACTGGCATTGTTGCCAATGAGTGAAGGGCGTAGCTCGTTAGTTTGGTCTCTCGCTACTGACGATGTAGACGTGCTAATGGGCTGTGATGACGCCGAGTTCTTGGCGCAATTACAACAAGCCTTTGGTTATAGATTAGGTACATTTGAAAAAACCGGTAAGCGAGTTAGTTATCCGCTAATTCAAAATGTGGCCAGTCAAATAACCCACCATCGCACTGTCTTTATTGGCAATGCGGCACAGGCATTGCACCCCATTGCTGGACAAGGCTTTAATTTAGGTTTACGTGATGTCGCTTGTTTAATCGATGTGATTACTAATGCTGTTGTTGCTAAGCAAGACATAGGTCAATTTAGTGTCTTAGATAACTATCAACAGCAGAGACAAGCTGATCGCTCGCAAACTATCTTTGCCACCAGCTCGTTGGTGTCAATTTTTTCAAACAATCATTGGCCAATGGTCATCGGCCGAAATATCGGATTACAGCTTAGTGAATGCATCGGTTTATTTAAGCAGCCAGTCACTGAGCAAATGCTTGGCTGGCGTCAAGATATTAAAAAACTAACCCCACTGTCCAACGCTTAGGAAGTCGCTAACTCATGAATATTCAATCATATGATGTAACTATTATTGGCGGCGGCATGGTCGGTTTAGCGCTTGCTTGTGCGTTAGCCGACAGCGAATTGTCGGTAGCGTTAATTGAAGGGAAAAGTCCTGATTTTAATGTGCCTAAAGAACATGAAATACGGGTTAGCGCGCTAAGTCAGGCCAGTAAAAATATATTACAGCGTCTTGGTGCATGGCCGGAGATAGAAAGTTCACGTCATCAACCATATAGCGCAATGCAGGTTTGGGATCATGATAGTTTTGGCAAGATTGAGTTTGATGTTAGCAGTTTAAAATCAGGTGCGATCAGCGAAGACAGTTTGGGCTGTATCGTTGAAAACACTATTGTGCAAAATGCGTTGTGGCGAGTTGCGCAGCGCGCCGAAAATATTACCCTGTTGCATCCATTCCATTGTCAAAGTATTGCAATGGGCGAGCGAGAAACATGGCTTAATATTGTTGGCGGTACCGATGATAATAAACATGTGACGCAAGCGCTTACTACTCGTTTAGTTGTTGGTGCTGATGGTGCTAATTCATGGCTGCGTCAACAAGCTAATATTGCCTTAACCAGTTGGGATTATGGTCATCATGCATTAGTGGCGACCATTGCGACTGATTTACCGCATTTAAATACCGCGCGCCAAGCGTTTTTACCTGATGGTCCGCTGGCATTTTTACCGCTAGCGAGCAGTGAACATCAGCAAGATAACTTGTGCTCTATTGTTTGGTCGATGTCACCAGACATGGCGAGTGATTTAAAAAATTGTGATGAAATAGAATTTAACCGCCGTCTAACCACCGCATTGGACAACAAGTTAGGTTATTGTCAGCTTGTGTCAGCGCGTGGCGTTTTCCCGCTTAAAATGCGCTACGCTCGAGATTTCGCGCAGCAGCGCTTGGCATTAATTGGTGACGCGGCACATACCATTCATCCGCTAGCTGGCCTTGGTGTTAATTTAGGTTTCTTAGATGCTGCGGCGTTGGCACAAACGATCCTTGCTAATCATGCCAAGGGCAAAGATATTGGCGAGTTAGCTAATCTGCGCAGCTTTGAGCGCTGGCGTAAAAGTGAAGCCATGCAAATGATAGCGGCAATGGAAGGTTTCAAACGTTTATTTAGTGGTGATAACCCGTTTAAAAAATTAGTACGAGACATAGGTTTAGTCGCGGTTAATAAGCTGCCACCGGTCAAAGATGTATTTATTCGTCACGCCATGGGTTTAAGCGACGACTTACCCGATTTAGCCAAGCCTATTATTAGTGACTAGCAGTCAGAGGCGTCATCCCCTAGGGGACCTCGTATAGTGCGTTACTCCTTTCTCGTCATCCCCTAAGTGTTTTTATAGGGGATCTCGTGAAGCGCGTTACTCCGTTTATTGTGGCTATTGTGGCTTGGTAAAAGGCTGTATGAGATCCCGCATAAAAAGACCAGCGGGATGACGAGGTTGAGGCGACCAGCGGGATGACAGGGTGGGGCGTAAATAGTCGTCATCCCCTAG
>JABSRV010000440.1 GCA_013214905.1 Psychrobium sp.
GATACAAGGTTGATTAATGCATCATCCGTGATATCAATATCGGTCACCGCGCCAACAGCGTCTGTATTATCGCCACCACCGGTGCCGCCGCCAATGCCAGTATCGTTATCTCCCACCGCGATAGTGAATTCTTCTGATGAGCTTGAGCCATCACTTGAGGCCGCTACAACATTGATGGTATGAAGTTGTGCTGTTTCATAATCTAATGAGTTGGCTAGTGATACAACGCCTGAATTGCTATCGATGCTAAATAAGCCACCAGCGTCTTCACTCAAACTATAACTAACAGTGTCGCTACCGTCTGGGTCCGTCGCACTGGCGGTAATCCCAACATTTGTGCCAATCATTGCGTTTTCAGAAACCACACTAACTGCGTCGTCGCTGTCGGTGATATCACCAATATCGTCGCCACCACCTGCGCCAGTATTATTTTCACCAACAGTCACTGTAAATACTTCTGACGATGTGCTGCCATCGCTTGACGTTGCAAGAATTTCAATATCATGTGAAATAGCAACAGTAGAATCTAGGTTGCCAAGTAATATAACCACACCGCTAGATCCGTCAATGAAGAACAAATTACCAGGATTACTAATTAAGCTATAAGTAACGCTATCACCAACATCCGTTGCTATTGCAGTGATACCCACTGCTGTGCCCGGCGCCGCGTTTTCTGAGACTAAATTGGTTAAGGCGTTTCCTACTTCATTGCTGTCGGTAACAGGTCCAATGCTAACGGTGTTATCGCCACCGGTTGAACCACCGCCCGCACCAACATCGTTATCGCCCACAGCTATAATGAATGTAGCATTTGAGGTTGAGCCGTCTTTAGACGTCGCCAATACGGTAATATTATGAGAGGTATCCGTTTCGTAATCTAGTGTGCCAACTAATGTGACAACACCGGTTGAACTATCGATATTAAACAAACCATTGGCATCATCATCTAGGCTGTAAGTGACAATGTCGCCTAGGTCAATATCGGTAGCCTGCGCTGTGATACCGACTTCAGTACCAGCTACTGCATTTTCTGAAATAAGATTCGTTGCTGCAAAAATCGTTGTATTAACATCAGTTACTGGACCAACCGGGTTTGTGCTATCACCGCCTGTACCGCCGCCACCAAGGCCGGTATCATTATCGCCAACGTCAATGACAAATGTCTTGCTTGAGCTCGAACCATCACTTGACGTGGCCACAACAATAATGCTGTGAGACTCAAGTGTTTCAAAATCTAGGGTATTTGCTAATGTAACAACACCCGAATTACTGTCTATTGAAAACAATCCTAATGCATCGTTGCTCAAACTATAGGTAACAGTGTCTGTTGGATCAACATCAACCGCATTGGCGGTAATGCCAACTTCGGTGCCAATTATCGCATTTTCTGACACTAGGCTAGCGGTGGTATTGGCATCGATAATCTCGCCGATATCAATACCCGCGCCAGCGCCGGTATTGTTATCACCAACGTTGACAGTAAAGATTTGGCTAGAAGTACTGCCATCACTTGATGTAGCTAAGATGATAATATCGTGAGAGGTAGCCACTGAATAATCTAGTGAACCAAGCAACCTAACAACACCTGACAAACCGTCAATAAAGAATAAATTACCAGGATTATCACTTAGGCTGTAAGTAACCGTATCTCCAACATCTGTTGCAAATGCGGTAATACCAACTTGCGTACCCGCGTTAGCATTTTCAGAGACAAGGTTAGTTGCTGCATCTCCCGCTGTATTGGTGTC
>JABSRV010000441.1 GCA_013214905.1 Psychrobium sp.
GCACTTTGCGTTAAAGTCGACGAACGTGGCGCATAACTACGCCGGCGCCCCAGCGCTCTAACTCGGGCAGATATTAATTCTGCGGCGACTTTACCCGACCCTGCAATTTCTTCAAACTTTTTGGGTAAAAAGTCAGCGGCACCAGCTTCCAATGCATCAAGTGTGGCTTTAGCACCTTCATGAGTTAATGATGAAAACATCAGGATTGGCATGGGTGACTGCGCCATAATTTCGCGCGTTGCCTCAATGCCATTTTTTACTGGCATTTCAATATCCATCATCACCACGTCCGGCTTTAACGCCAATGCCTTATCAACAGCTTCCTGTCCATTTACTGCAAAGTCAATCACCTCTAGCCCTTCTGCCTTGGTGATAATATCACCAATGCAGCGTCTAAAAAAATGCGAGTCATCAACTATCAAGACTTTAATACTCATCTAGCACCATTCCTCTACCCATTAACTGATCAAGCATATTTGGTTAACAATGCGCCAATATCGAGAATTAACGCGATACCACCATCACTTGTAATCGTTGCACCAGAAATACCTGGTGTACCATGCAATAACGCGCCTAACGGCTTGATAACAACTTCTTCTTGGCCAATCAATCCATCAACCACAAAGCCTACATTTTGTTGGCCAATTTGCACGATAACCACATGACCTTCACTGCGTTCTTCGCCAGGAGTATAAGTATGGGACAACCACTTATCGAGATAGAATAATGGGATGGCTCTATCGCGTACAACAATCGTTTGTCGACCATCTACTACATTGATTTTTCTTAAATCTAAGTTAAATATCTCATTAACAGCTGCTAAAGGTAATGCAAAGGTTTGCTTTCCTAACAACACCATTAGCGTTGGCATAATGGCTAAGGTTAAAGGCACAGTGATACGTAATGTCGTGCCTACCCCTTGTTCAGATTCAATTTTAACCGTGCCATTGAGCTGGGTGATTTTAGTTTTCACTACGTCCATGCCAACACCGCGACCTGAGATGTCTGAAATTTCGGTTTTGGTTGAAAACCCTGGGGCAAAAATGAGACTAAATGCATCTTCGTTGCTCATTCGAGCAGCGGTTTCTTCATCAAGCACGCCACGACCAATAGCTATCTGTTTAAGCTTTTCAGCATCCATACCCGCGCCATCATCTTTGATGGATAGCAGAATGTGATCACCTTCTTGTGATGCAGATAATACGACAGTACCACATCTTGGTTTACCAGCTGCCTCACGAACATCTGGCATTTCAATGCCATGATCCACCGAATTACGCACCAAGTGAACTAATGGATCCGCCAGCGCCTCAACCAAGTTTTTATCTAGATCGGTATCTTCACCCACCATGGTTAAGGTGATTTCTTTATTTAATGTTCTGGCCATATCACGAACAACACGCGGAAAACGCCCAAAGACCTTTTTGATCGGTTGCATCCTAGTTTTCATCACCGAGCCTTGTAAATCGGCTGTGACGTTATCAAGATTTGCCACGGCTTTAGACATTTCTTCATCGCCGCTGGTCAATCCCAAACTCACCAAACGATTTCTAACTAGCACCAATTCACCGACCATGTTCATGATCTCGTCCAAGCGTGCAGTATCTACGCGAACGGTAGTTTCGGCTTGAGGAGCAGAGCTAGTGCTCTTTTTTACGGCTTTAGCTGGCGCGGCGGCTTTAGCTGGCGCGGCGGCTTTAGCTGGCGCGGCGGCTTTAGCTGGCGCGGCGGCT
>JABSRV010000442.1 GCA_013214905.1 Psychrobium sp.
GTGGCGGGGTCAGTTATTGCTGGTCGATAATAAACAACCGCAATATGGCTGTTATGAATGTTTGTTTGAGCCTGAACAAGACGCCTTATCTTCTGCCTCAAGCATGAATAATGAAAGCTGCGCTACGCTTGGCGTTAGCGGGCCGATGGTTGGCGTGGTGGCAAGTTATCAAGCTAACGCTGCGATACGACATTTATTGTCGCTGCCGCAAACTCTTAGCGCGCACATTTGTTTGCTAGACAGCAATATGAATATGCAATCCTTAACCCGGAAGCGGCGCCTTGATTGCCGCGTTTGTAGAAGTGAATATAGTGAACAATAAACCTAAAAACGCGGTCAGCATCAACCAGCAACAATGGCTGAGCATTACGCCGTTAAAAACAACGCTTAACGAGATACTGGCGCAAGCTCAGACTCTTGATAAAAACGTCGCAGTTGCGGTGAATAATGAAGTTATTCCCAAAACAGATTGGCCAAACTTTATGCTTAAAGACAACGATCAAATTAGCGTCTTTGGCGCTATCGCAGGAGGCTAACATGATAAATAAGCAAAAAAATATTAACGAGCACCCCATGATGACGCAAGATCCATTAACGATAGCCGGGCATCAATTTTCGTCACGCCTATTTACCGGCAGTGGGAAATTCGCCAATGCGCAGCAGATGACCGACGCGCTGGTGGCCTCAAAATCACAATTGGTCACCATGGCACTGCGACGTGTTGATTTACAGGGCTTGGATGACGATATTCTACGACCATTAATCGCCAATCAAATGAAATTATTGCCTAATACCTCGGGCGCGAAAGACGCCAAGGATGCGATCTTTGCCGCTCATTTGACACGAGAAGCGCTTGGCACCAATTGGATAAAACTAGAAATTCATCCTGATCCACGCTACCTCATGCCAGACGCGATAGAAACACTTAAAGCGGCGGAGCAATTAGTCAAAGACGGTTTTGTGGTATTGCCGTACATGCACGCCGATCCCGTTTTAGCTAAGCGCCTTGAAGAAGTTGGCTGCGCCGCAGTAATGCCCCTTGGCGCACCTATTGGCAGTAATAAAGGATTGGTGAGCCGGGACTTTTTGCAAATCATTATTGAGCAAGCAAGTGTGCCGGTGGTGATTGACGCAGGCATTGGCGCGCCATCGCATGCGGCGTTGGCGATGGAAATGGGCGCGGACGCCGTATTGGTCAATACCGCGATGGCGGTGTCCCCAGATCCTGTGGCGATGGCACGGGCATTTGCAATGGCCGTTGACGCGGGGCGCATGGCGTATTTAGCTGGGCTAGGGCAAGTCAGCAGCCATGCGATAGCAACGAGTCCATTAACTGCCTTTTTAGATTAGCGATAATAACGAGAATACTCATGAGCAAAGACTTTTCAGCCGTGTTGGCGCAAGTCGATTGGCAGCAGCAAAAAGAGAGCATGGTGGCGTGCAGTGAAGATGATGTGGCGAGCGCATTGCGCAAATCACAAGCGGGCATCACGTTATCACTTGACGATTTCAAAGCGCTAATATCTCCCGCCGCCGAGACCTATTTAGAGCACATGGCGCGTCTTAGCCAGCAATATACCCAACAGCGTTTTGGCAAAACCATGCAGATGTTCGTGCCGTTATATTTGTCTAACATGTGCTCTAACATTTGCACTTATTGTGGTTTTAGCATGGAGCATAATATTCGGCGAAC
>JABSRV010000443.1 GCA_013214905.1 Psychrobium sp.
TTAGCTCTTCTCGCTCACCGCCACTAAGGGATATCCCTTGCTGTTGCTCTTCAATTTTATCTTTCCATTTATAGAGACGATTTCCGTTTAGACCAAGTGATACGGCGGCTTCTGGTACGGTATAGCCTTGTTCAATAACCAGCGCTACAGCTTCTTCTTTGAATTCTTTTGGATATTGTTTATTCGTTCGGTTCGTTGTCATAATGGCACCTTAATAATTAACAGCTATTGTCTCTTATTAAGTAAGCGTACGGTGAACTGCGTCTAGCCTTGTTTAAAGTTCCAAGGTAATAGATGTGTGAGGCTATCAGGCTTGTTCGCCAGCTCATCAAGACATGTTTGCAAATAGTTATCGACCAGCAGGCCGTTAGCTTTCGCTGTTTCAATGATGCTATTAAGTATGGCGCTAGCTCTCGCCCCGTTTGTGGCATTTGAGAACAGCCAATTTTTTCGACCGATTACAAAGGGCTTCACTGCTCGCTCAGCCCGATTGTTATCAATATTAATTCGCCCATCGGCTAAATAAGTGACTAGCTTATGTTTTTGATTATGCCAATAAGTGATAGCCTCGCCTAGTTTGGATTTTGGGGTTACTCTCTCTTTATTATCGGCTACCCACTCATTCAATTTTTTGAATATACTGACTGATTCCTTTTACCGTAATAGATGCTTTTCAGTGACACTTTTACCCTTTAAGCTCGCCTCAATACCATACAGTTTGCCGATAAGATTTAGCACCACATCCGCTTTACCCGTTTTATTTTTACATTGCACCGCTTTGGCATCGGTGAACTTACGGCGGGCGTGAGCCATGCAGCCTGCTAATACCAATCTAGTTAAAAATATGATCTAATTGATTTTATTTTATCGCTAACATTTTCCAATGACAAACTTTAAAAACACAGATTTTAAGAAGCTAGCGACTAAGCAAAAGTCGATTCAAATGAAAATTCGACTACTGGCTTTATCGTATTTTCAAGATGAAAAACCCCGTACTTCGATCGCTAAATATCTAAAAGTCAGCCGAACAAGCGTCAATAAATGGGTTAGCTCTTATTTGACTGGCGGTATTGATGCGCTTAGTGAAAAGCCAAGCACTGGAAGGCCGCATTTTTTGACAAGATCACAACAGACTATGCTATGTGACTTTATCGACTAGTCAAAGTGGCGGTAGACTTATAGGACGTAACATTCAGAGCTATATCAAAGAAAATTTCAATATCGATTATCACTCTGATTATATTGATAGCCTTTTAGCTAAGCTTGTTTTTTCGTGGTCAACATCGCGTTCTCGCCATCCAAAGCAATCAGATGAAGTACAAGATAATTTTAAAACGATAAAAAGGATCCCTAGTTATATGTCGACGGATAAGGTTGACGTTTGGTTTCAAGATGAGGCTCGTTTTGGTCAACAAAATACGACAACTCACCTATGGAGCCCTATAGGTGCAAGACCGAGGGCTGTCAGGCAGCAACAATTTGAATCTGCGTATCTTTTCGGGGCTGTCTGTCCAGCAAGAGGGATCGGAGAGGCATTGGTTGTTCCGTGGATTAATAAAGAAATCATGAACAAGCAGATTGAGTTATACCAAATGCATTAATCAATTGACCAGATTGATCCAGTCTCTATTACATAATTTTGTTACTCGATTTTTGTCTTCT
>JABSRV010000444.1 GCA_013214905.1 Psychrobium sp.
GTCACATGGTATCGAAAACTGTTTAATAAATTATTGGGTAAAGAGTCGACCCTACCCATCGTATTATCAAACAATGGACTGAGTTTAACGGCTGTTGTATCAGCGAAACGGGTTAATATTCTCGCTTATCTATTGCATCAACATATCTATACGCCAGCAAAGCGCATTGGCGTGGTATTGCTTGGCGCTGGCAACATTGGTCGACGCTGGTTAGCGTTATTTGAAAATGAGCAACAAAAATTAGAAACTAAATTTAACGTGCATTTGCCTGTTGTCGGCATTGTACGCTCTAAATCGGCATTGCTGAATTTCTCAGGCATTAAATTAGCGAGTTGGCAACAGCAATATGAGGCATCAAGCCAAGCTTGGAGCAGTGACAATCTGTTAAGTGCTTTTGATAATCATCCGTTAGATGAATTGATTATGTTGGATATTTCGGCGGATCAGTCATTAAGCAATTTATATCCACAGATCCTAAGCAATGGTTATCATTTGATCAGTGCTAACAAACTAGCCGGTTCGGCCAGTAATGACTTCTACCAACGGGTAAAACAAGCGGCATATAGTAATAACAGTAAGTGGTTATACAACGCCAGTGTCGGTGCTGGTCTACCGGTATTACATGCCATCAATGATTTACGTCACAGTGGTGATGAAATCAAATCGATAAGCGGCGTATTCTCTGGCACCTTGAGTTGGCTGTTTGAGCATTTCGATAACAGCGAGCCATTTTCAGCTTTATTACTGCGCGCGTTAGCACTTGGCATCACCGAGCCAGATCCGCGTGATGACTTGTCTGGTAAAGACAAGCAACGAAAGCTGTTAATATTGGCCCGTGAGGCTGGACATGAGTTAGAGCTTAGTGATATTGAGTTAACTTCGATGGTACCGGATGAGCTAGCCGCGTTATCACTTGATGAATTCTTAGGTCGAGTGAGTGAGCTAGATCCAATCATGGCGGCGCATTATCAGCAAGCCAAAGATAATAATGGGGTTATACGTTATGTCGCTCAGCTAGATGTCGAGGGCGGTCAGGTTAGTGCAAAGGTTGGCTTACAGCAATTAGACAGCAATCATGTATTTGCCGCCTTAACCCCGTCAGACAATGTATTTTTAATCAAAAGCCTGTGGTATCAGGATAATCCGTTGGTGATCCGTGGCCCCGGTGCCGGACGTGAAGTCACCGCTGCAGCGGTGCAGTCAGATTTATTTAATATTGTAAAAGAGATCGGATAATGATGATGCCAGCGAATTAAAGGCTGGCATGGGTAATGTGTTTAGGATTTTTTATCGGTGACAACTAACCACACCGCATGAATGACACCGGGGATTCCGCCAAGTAATGTCAAAACAATGTTAATAATTAGATGTTTAGTTACGCCAACTTGCAGGAAAGCGCCAATTGGTGGCAAAAAGATAGCCAAAATTAAATTCAAAATGTTCATAGGTGCCCTTAATTTATTGAAATGTTTTATTTAATACCCAATAAACTTAGCTTATGTATCGGAAAATTGGTGTTTTAGGCAAAAATTGAGCCCTACGTTTTAGACTCTTAATTTTCTAATGCTAAAGTCCTATGCCCGTGCTACTTGAAAATGCAGGTTTCAGAGTTTCTCAGGTGAGTTAGCACAAGGCACATCATTTTAGGAATGCTTATTGC
>JABSRV010000445.1 GCA_013214905.1 Psychrobium sp.
GCCATAATGCGCTCAAGGTGACTTCGGGGTGCTCATTTTCAAGATGGTAAAAATCGATACCCGTTGCTGTTTTAAACATTAACGCGTTATTACGCGGCGAGAATTGCAGATCGTGCGCCGGTGATGTTAATTGAGCTTGCAATAAGTCAGCTTCACTGGTGCTATGAAATAGCTCCAAATCACCTGTGCCATTTATCACGGCGAAAGTTTTTCGATAAGGTTCGGCGTGAATTTTGGTCACACTCCCTACCACCGAAAAATCTCTAATGCGTGTTAAACGGCGACCGCGCGGCCCATTGGTTTCAAACCATTGGCTAATAGTGCCGTTGTCATTACCAACTAACACTGAACTACCGCCAGATAATAAGGCAATATCGGTAACCTGCGCGTTAGCTTCGTTTATTTCTAGTACTTGGCGAGGCTGTTGCAATGAACCGCTGGTTAAATCATAAATGTAGAGCTTGTTATCACTTAACACGAACAATAAACGTTGCTCTGGTGTTAACAATAATTTATCGATTTTTGCGGGCGCGCCAGCAAGCTCATATCTTTGCGATTGCCATTCAATCTCTTCTGTCATGAAGTTTTCAACCGCATTGAGTCTTGAGTAAAGTAAACGGTGATCACTGGTTAATGCAATCACTGATATTTGTTCTTCATCTCGCTGATAAGCTAGTTTGATTAGGGCTTTACCTAGCTCGTCAATCACTAACCCTTGCTCTCCTAACGGATATCGCACGCCAGCACTAATGCTGCGACCATTGTCGCTATAGGTTAGCGTAAAGTCGGTTTGCGAGATAATCATCACGCCATCAGACAAACCAAAGGCAACATCACTGGTTGTTTTGGCAAAGCTGCTGATCTGTTGCTGTGCTGACAATGGCAATGTAAATTGGCTAGCAGGCGGACTACTCGGTAGCAAAGGATAGAAATTTAGCGTGGCGTCTTTCTCATAAAAATAGGCTATTTCATTGAGCTCGTCACTGCCCATTGCCACTATTTTTGATGTGTCTTGCACGCTATGGTGCTGAGCTTGACTAATTTTGGCATCTCTAAAAACGGGTTCGACTACATAAAGTAAATAACCGAAAATCATTAATAAAGTCATCAATACCATCAAACCACCTGCCGTGATACAGACCTGAGCTATTTTATCTTTAATGCCGCGCATTCGATCGTTTGATCTTAAGCTTGAACGCGATGAACGCACTAGGCTATTGGATGTTGAAGCATGTGCTTGATGCATTAAGTAATTATCCTATTGGGCTTGCTAACGGTGATAATTATAACCAGTGTATATGACAGTAATATTACAAATTGATCTGTTAAATACTCGTTAGCTCTGGACAATTTAACAAGTGAGGGCTATTAATATATCAAGCTGACTATTTATTGAAGAGGGAATTTATGAAAAATATTGTAGTAACGTTTATTGGTAAAGATAAAACAGGTTTAGTCGCGCAATTAACCGGCTTGGTATTTTCACACGATGGCAACTGGCTTGGCAGCTCAATGAGTCATTTAGCGGGGCAATTTGCTGGCATTGTGCAAATAGAATTACCTGAGCTTAATATGGCGAATTTTAGTCTAGCATTGTCACAGTTAGATGATTTAAGTTGCACGATCGAGCAAGGCCATGG
>JABSRV010000446.1 GCA_013214905.1 Psychrobium sp.
GTTTTATGATTGAGTTTGAAGAGCAGTTAGCTCCTCATATCTAAACGGGCAGTTACACAGCTGGTTTTACACCCTCTTTTTATGCATGGCGGCCTCACGATTAAACCGCACTTGACCAATGAAAGTCGAGTGCGGTTGACTGTCAGCGATTGCTCTATAAGAGTTTACTCGCCGCTATGAATATCACCTGAGCCTTGAACTTTTGTTTGCAACTTACTTGGGTTGCCAAAATATTCAATATCACCACTGCCAGGCACTCGGGCTTGTAATGACTGCGTAGCATGAATTTCCATGTTACCAGAACCCAATAATACGGCCTTAATGTGCTTACTCTGTAGCTTAGCAAAGTTAACGTTACCGCTGCCGACTAAAGAAACATCAAGATTCTGTGCGCTGCCATTGGCATTAATATTACCAGAACCGGTTAATTCCACTTTAATATCATCGGCTGTAATATCTTTGATATCAATATTTCCCGAGCCTAACAAGTTAATGTAATTTAACTTGCTCATGGTAATGTCGATATGCATGGAATGACGAGTAGAATAATGTCCCTTACCACTAATGTTTAATTTGCCGTTGGATACGTGAGTAACAACATACTCTTGCAAGTTATCATCAGCGTGAACAACAACAGATTGTATATCGCCAATGACTATATTGATGTTGGTAGATGAAGTAAGCACCACGCCTTGAAATTCTTCTAATTGACGCTTTTGCGCAACAATAGATCCAGAACCTTGGATGCTATCACCAAACATGCCAAAACCTGCACCGCCACCGTGGGCACCACAACCTGCCAAACCAAACGCTAACAAAATTGCTGTGCCTAAAGCCGTTACTTTTTTACTTATCATTTTTAGTCCTTATTGGTTTTAAAGTCCTTGTTCGGCGTCTTCTATACGCTCCAAGCGTTGTTGCTCTTCATCAAACGCTGCCTCTATTTCATGTAAAATACCGTCAACGTCTGCTAATTGGTTGTCTTGTTCAAAATATCCCGTCAAAACTGTGTCTGGGAATAATTTAGCTTTTTCATATAATGCCCACATTTCAAGGGCATAGTTTGTTTCGGCTATTTGCGGTGCAAACTGCGCATAATAGCTGCGCATGTTATTAATGTCGCGACTTAACATCGCCTTGGCATTATTGTTCGCTGACGCATCAACTGCTTGCGGCAAATCAATGATCACCGGACCATACTCGTCAACTAATACATTGAATTCCGACAAATCACCGTGCACCACACCAGCACATAACATGCGCGTAATAAAGACTATCATCAGTTCATGATCTTCAATCGCTTGTTCGCTAGACATCATGACATCGTTAAGACGCGGCGCAACATCACCGTCTTCATCGGTGATAAGTTCCATCAGTAATACGCCGTCAAAACAGCCGTAGGGAACAGGTACTCGTACGCCGGCACTCGCCAATTTATAGAGGGCGTCTACTTCTGCATTTTGCCAAGATTCTTCTTGTTGTGAGCGACCATATTTTGAGCCTTTTTCCATGGCACGTGAACGACGGCTATTACGCCCCTTACGTCCTTCTTGGTACTGCGCCGCTTTTTTGAAGCTGCGCTGGTTTGCCTCTTTATATACTTTGGCACAAC
>JABSRV010000447.1 GCA_013214905.1 Psychrobium sp.
CCGTTCGTAACAAAGGTTTGTGCCTGTTGCAATAATGCTTTGAACATGGTGCTGTCGAGACACATTTTTTCTTGATGATCGATGGTCTGCGATGACAAAGCCATTAAACGCACAATGCCTTCGTTGCTTAAGTCTGGTCCATTACAACGCCGCGCTATGTTTTGTAAATATCCTGCATACTGAGTGATCTGCTCATCAGTTTCTATATTAAACTGATGATTTACTTCGGCTATTAACGGAAACAGCTGTGCAACATCGGGCTCAAGCTCTAAGAAGTTTTTATAAGAAAAAGCGTCGCCAAGCAAAATAACTTGCAGATTTAAATCTATCGCTTGTGGCGTTAGCCATTGATTAGCGCCGCTCCAATTGATTTTCTTATCAAATAGTGCGGATTTTAATTCAAACCATAATGACGGATCATCCAATAATCGCTCAGCGGGTAATATAAGCACGCCGCCGTTCGCTTGGTGCAGCAGTCCAGGCTGCATCAAATGATGATTCGCAACTGTGGTGCCGTGCTCGGTAATCATCGCTATTTGGCCAAACAACTTGCTGTAATCTGGATTGTCACAAAAAACAATTGGGAAGCTTTCATCCGCCAAGTGGCTAACGAAGTTGTGGCACAACACCGGGTGACTTAATACATGCCCATTGTCCAATTGCTTGGCTAAATCAGTCAAATAGCTAACAACAGTAGCTTGGCGTTTAAAAACCGTTAATAGGGGTTCTACTAACGCGACAGCGCTTTGCGTTTTATCGGTATTAGCGACGTTCTTTAGCCATGAGGCCACTAAACGAGAAAATTTTATGCCTTGTCCTTTGGGTAAGGATAGGGCGATAGGTTGTCGTGGGTTTTTAATGTCTTCACAATAAACCACGTCAAAAATACTATCGAGGCTCAGGGGATTGCTTTGTAATAACTCTCGAATCAATGCTTTGCTGTCGATAGCGGAGTAGGCCAGCATAAAAAGGTGCTGACCGCGACATTGCGCCTTGGCGAAAAAGTTAAACGCGTTTTGAGCGCGAGATTGACCCAAGCTCAAACCAACGGCGTCTAACCAATCTGATTTTTGTAGTACCTGCAGCGCGTTAACTTCATTAAATGCTACTTGCTCTACGCTAAGACTTGCCATATTACTCAAACGAGAAATCCTTAAAAAATAAAATAATCAATAGCTTATACTGATTATCACCACATGCCAATAGATGGACGACATGTGGTGACATATTGAGAATACAAAAACGGTATTATTATCGAACCGTTAGCGCAAAGCCCTTGAGGTAAAAACCTTCAGGGAATGTGCTAGCGATTGGGTGATCACTTGCTTGAGACAAACGCGCGATTATTTGAGCATCGCGTTTAGCGTCTAATGCCGCATCGGCCACTACTTTTTGAAATAAGTCGGCAGAAATCAGGCCAGAACATGAATAGGTCAACAAGGTGCCACCTGGGTTTAGCAATTGCATGGCTAACATGTTGATGTCTTTGTAACCACGACACGCGCCATTAACTTGGGATTTGTTATCGGCGAATTTAGGCGGGTCAAGAATAATCACATCAAATCGGCGACCTTCTTCACGATAAAT
>JABSRV010000045.1 GCA_013214905.1 Psychrobium sp.
AAGCGCAGCGGCAGACTCAAATCTTCGTATAACAAAGCACTGGCGCGAGCCTTTTGTCTGCGCTGAACTATTTTAGCCCATAGGCGTTTCAAGAATGCCGCGTCTTGCTCTATTTCATGTTCACCAATGCCTTCAGCAGCAGTACGAATGATGTAACTTCCTTGATCATGGGTATATTTTTCAACAATGCCCTTCAAACGGCTTCGATCGTTGGCGTTGTCTATGCGCTGAGAAACACCAACATGTTTAGAGCCGGGTAAAAAGACCAAATAACGCGATGGCAACGTAATATCGGTGGTCAAACGTGCACCCTTGGTGCTAAGAGGATCCTTGATCACTTGCACCGTCATGTATTGGCCTTGTTTGGCCAATTCGGTAATATCCGCTACTTTTTGTGGTGAAGTATCATCATCTCGGCGCACAACAATGTCTGAGGCGTGCAAAAATGCCGCCTTGTCTAAACCAATATCGACAAACGCGGCTTGCATACCAGGCAAAACACGACTGATTTTTCCTTTATAAATATTACCGACTAGCCCTTTCTTGGCTAATCGCTCTATGTGTACTTCTTGCAGCGTACCATCTTCAATTAATGCGACCCTAGTTTCGCTAGGGGTCACGTTAATTAGCAGTTCCGCGGCAATGTTTGGTATTTTATTTGACATTAAATGCTCGCTTATCATCTACTTAGGCAGTAGTAGTCATTTTCTCTAATAACAGCTGAGTTTCCATCAACGGTAAGCCAACCACGGCAAAATAACTGCCATTGATGTTCTTTACAAACTTACCGCCGTGGCCTTGGATACCATAACCACCTGCTTTATCTACAGGTTCTTTGGTTAACCAATAAGCCAATGCTTCATCAGGACTAATTTCTCTAAAGGTTACATCGGTAATTATCACGTCACTATTAACGCCGCGGCTTGTGGCCACTGCAATTGCCGTCATCACCTGATGCGAGCCGTTTGATAACGATAATAACATAGCAATCGCGTCATTCTTATCGCGTGGTTTACCTAATATCTTGTCCCCTAATACCACAATAGTATCAGCACCTAATACAGGGCGCAGGCCATCGCTATTTAACAGACCAGCCTGTGCTTTTTCTGACGCTAATCGGCGCACATAAACAGCGGCCTCCTCGCCATCTTGTAGAGATTCGTCAACGTCAATATCAATAAGTTCAAAATCAATGGCAATTTGAGTTAATAACTCTTTTCTACGTGGAGATTTTGACGCTAAGTAAATGGCATTGTTTGCGCTCATAACTGTCCTATTTGACCGCCCAATGGCGTCTGGTTTTACGTAATATGAAAAATATCCAAGGCCAAAATAATAAAGATCCTAGCGCGCTCAGATAATATAAATCAGTCATGACAACGTCATTAATCATTGATTCTAAAAAATAATAGACGGCTAAATAAATCATTGTCAGCAATGCCATCGTTAGCGCTTGATGCCAAACAGAATAACTACGAATTTTTTGAAATTGCTTAATGATAATACTGATGCATAGAGCGAAAACTAGTCCATTAATACCTAATGTAGTGCCCCAAATTAAATCGAGCAATAGTCCATGTGCAAACGCACTGCCAATATTATAGCGATGGGGCAAGGCCATGCACCAATACATAGACACCAAGAACATCCAGTTGGGGCGAATAACATCAAAGAATGGCGGTAATGGTATGATTTGCAAGACGGCGGCCACCAGCACACTCAGCCATACCATCAGTCGAGCTAATAGTGAAATCCTTTGCACTAATCTACCTTTACGCCGTTGTTTGGCGTTTCATCAATAGCTTGCTTAACAGCGAGTGATTTAGTTGTTTGCTTTGGCCATAACAATAGTAAATAACGCAAGCGATCTAACTTAGCAATCGGCTCAACTCTTATTAATGAATATATTTCACTGCCTCTATTCTCAATCGCGCTGACTTTAGCCACGGGATACCCTTCTGGATATAAGCCACCAAGACCTGAGGTTACTAATAAATCACCAATTTTTACGTCGGTATTTTTTGTGACATATTGCAATTCGAGTTGATGTAAATCACCTTTACCAAGGCCAATTAAGCGAACATCGTTACGTTGATTACGCAGAGGAATGGCATGGCTATTGTCCGCTATCAGTAAGATCCGACTGGTAAACTTGCCGACTTCAATCACTTGACCGACCACACCGTCTTCATCGACCACAGGTTGGCCAACATAGACTTGATCATTAAGACCTTTGTTAATGGTCACCTGTAAACTAAATGGATTAGAGTCTACCGCTTGCACCCGAGCAATAAGCTTGCGTTGTGATATACCGACGGGAGATCCCAACAAGGCTCGTAATCGCTTATTTTCCTGCTCTAGGTGCTCAACCGTTAATAAACGATCACTGACACTAAGTTTAAAACGTCTTAGTGTCTCGTTTTCGTCAATAAGGGTGCGGCGACTTTTGAGATTAGCTGACACACTATCAAGTGCATCACTAGGGGCGTTGGCGATAAACTGCAGCGGACTCAGCACTGAGATTAAAAATACCCGTGTTGAGGTCATTCGATCAGTACTAAGAATCAACACTATTGAGATGATAATAAAAATCAGTAGTCGCAGGCTAGTAGGAAATCGACGTGAAAATATTGTTTTCATCGATTTTCTACCTAAAATGCCACTGAGTAATGCGATCTTTACTCATAAGTAAAAAGATCACCGCCGTGCATGTCGATCATTTCTAATGCCTTGCCACCGCCACGAGCCACACAGGTTAACGGATCATCAGCAATAACAACCGGAATGCCAGTTTCTTCCATGATCAAACGATCTATATCGCGTAATAATGCGCCGCCGCCGGTTAATACCATGCCGCGCTCAGAAATGTCTGACGCTAACTCGGGAGGTGACTGCTCT
The DNA here is from genome assembly GCA_013214905.1 of Psychrobium sp. GTDB lineage: Bacteria > Pseudomonadota > Gammaproteobacteria > Enterobacterales > Psychrobiaceae > Psychrobium. The sequence continues at coordinate 2,899 of JABSRV010000045.1, forward strand.
AACGCGGTCATGATAGCGCTGATAATGCCACTTAATGGCTCTTGCAACGCTTCTAAAATTTCATTGCTGTTTAAGGTGAAACTTCTTGGCACGCCTTCCGCTAAATTACGACCGCGTACTTCAATTTCAAGTAGTTCATCGCCAGGATAAGCCGAGCCAATTTCGTGTTTAATACGCTCAGCTGTTGCTTCGCCAATTAAACTACCAAAATTACGACGCACATAGTTGATGATAGCATCATCAAATTTGTCACCACCAATGCGAACAGAACTTGAGTAAACAACGCCGTTAAGGGAGATAATGGCGACTTCTGTCGTACCACCGCCAATATCGATAACCATAGAACCCATGGCTTCAGATACCGGTAAACCGGCACCAATAGCGGCGGCCATTGGCTCATCAATTAAAAATACCTGACGAGCGCCAGCGCCTTCAGCAGATTCTTTAATGGCACGACGTTCAACTTGTGTTGAACCACAAGGTACACAAACCAAGACTCTTGGGCTTGGGCGTAAGATATTATCTTTATGGACCTGTTTGATAAAATGTTGCAACATTTTTTCAGTAACATGGAAGTCTGCAATAACACCGTCTTTCATTGGACGTATAGCTTGAATGTTACCTGGTGTACGACCAAGCATGCGCTTAGCTTCCGTACCAACAGCAGCCACGCGACGTGTACCATTGCTGCGATCTTCTTGAATAGCGACAACCGAAGGTTCATCTAAAACAATCCCTTGGCCGCGCACGTATATAAGAGTGTTTGCGGTGCCAAGATCTATTGACAAATCATTCGAAAACAACCCACGTAGCTTTTTAAACATCGATTACGCCTAACTTAAATTTGAGAGAAATAAAACCAGTCAACTTTACCAATGACACAAAGTTTAAACAAGCTAACAACCGTCTGTTTTTCATTTATTTGAGACATATTTAACCTTTAGTCGACAAAACTATATGAATGTTGATAAAAGAGATATTTCAGATAAATATCGCAACGTATTATCAGCTAGATAATATGCCTTTAAAGGCTATCAACTGGGTCGTAAAGTCGTTTTTACTAACCCTTTTTAATGAGTTTGATCGCAATTGACGATTCGATCGTTGCCCCGATATTGACCAAAGGTTGCAATCGCACTAGGATTTTCATTAAGCAAGGTCGTGTGGCAATCATATTTCAGCCACGAATGCACCTCTCGGCGAATACCGCCAGTCCGATCATTGCCAGTATCAATGGAGTAATATCCACTATCATGCCAAACGAAACTGTCGGTTGAATTACAATGTAGGAGATGGCTCGGAACATCGTCAATGTGATAATCATCAAAATAACCAATGCGTAAATCCCTGCAATCACGGCGTATTTGTCCGCTATTGATCAAAGACTGTGTATCAAAATTAAAAATCGTACAGTGTATTTTTTATAGCCCTTGTCAGGCCTATCGCACCGCTGGTAATTAAAAGAGGCAGGTTATATTAATAATCAGTTGGGTCAATTCGTTTAGCTGCTAGCGAATATTCACTCATTAACAGACACACTATAAGCGCACTAACAAGGTAACTAATGCAACGTAACATAGAGCGCATCAGCTATTTCTCAAAAAGAGAGATGCATTCCTTGCAAATAATTGAGAGGGAATATTGCCGATAATAGGCTTGTGTCTACACATTGTTATCATATTAATGCTAATGCCTCTAAGGGGTAAAGTCCTTTCCAATAACATTTAATGGCTGCTAACGAGCAGCTTTTAATCTTGCGTTAGCCCTCATTTATACAATCCGATTAACGTTGTTCGCGCCAATTAATAATACGGTCATTGCCCCTAAAGCGACCAAATGTAGCGGTTGCAAGTGGATTTTTATTAAAAGCACTGCCGGTCCAGTTATATTTAAGCCACGAAGGTACATCTAATGTTACTTCTAATGAACCCATTTTTTGAATCGAAGTGGGCGCATTTAATGTTACTAATCCTAGTCCATTCTTAGTAGGAGATATAACATCTGGTGTGGCTAAAATATTTGGCGTGCTATTAGCCACTAGCGTTGCTTGCCATGTAGAACTGTCTGCACAGTTGTTATCGTCTTTATTCAATACAAACTGGCTACCGTCCCAATATTGCGTTTCAAACACCATGCTTAACTTAGAATATTCAGGACCATAGGCATTTAACAATGCCACACGCCCAAAGCGTACTTCATGTTGTTCAGGGGTAATTACTGGTAATGAATTACCCATCACTCCGTCTTGATCGGTAATGCTAGCCACCGTTAATTGTATCGCGGAATCAAACGGTGAAATTTTAGAAGCTGTATCTTTAACATAATAGAAATTGTCATTAGCAGACAGTTCATACATTGTAGCGCCGTATTGTCGATTGCCAGCGGTAATTTCAAAGTCAGATACGCTCCCACTAACCAACTTACTAACAATGCTCAAGTTATTATTAACATTATCAAATGTCGGGCCATTAACGGTAAATGATGCCGTATTAAGTTTATTGAAATCGTCCTGATAATTCACCGCATTTTTAACTGTTAATGAGCCTGCTATACCGCTTATAGCAGTAATCTGTAGTTGAGGGTTTATTAAATAGGTAATAAGCCCATTGTCATCGCTGTCTTTAGCACCAACATAACTAAAGACACTACACTGCGAGTCAAATATTCCTTGTTCGATCACTGATACCTCAAAATGATCAGGTATAAAGCGGCCAACATTTTCTAAATGACCCGTAACGTTGCCCACTCCCATGTATTGACCGTCTAGCAGTGAGGCATCCAGCCCAATAATACCTACCTCATCCCAAGATGCGGTTACTGTCGCCACAGACCCAATGCTGCCGCTGTTAATAAACGCAGGTTCGGTTGACAGTAATGTTCCGTCTACAGTATTGTCGCCAGTCGGCTGCAACTTTCGACGCGCCAAACGTACATTGTCATTAATGAAGTTTTTGACTACATTATTACTACTCAAGTCCTTTCCAATGTCGGCTTGGCCGTCTACATTAACGTCTTGATCAGCTTTCCAACCAACAGCGGTGACAGTAACATCAAAATCTTGCTGCGCCTTTCTAAAAACACTGCCACTGTTATTCTCAGCGATTGCGTTATCGTCCTTAACACCGTTAACATCGTTAATGCTAACGTGCAGTCCGAATGGCTTAACGATAAAATTATTAGAAGCCCCAATAAGCGCCGACGTATTATCACCCGCAATGAGTTCATGTTTTATCGCTAACGAGATGTCACCCGCGTCAGGATATTGAATAGCTATATTAGCGGTAGAGTTTGCTGAAAACGTCAAGGGTATTGTGGTATATATTGATGCCACATTACTGCTGACGCTATTATTTGTCACCACAATGTCAGACAAACAACTATTAGGGTTTGAACAGTTTAATTTAAGATCAACGTTAACAGTGGTATTTTCAGCAAAGACATTGAGGCATGCTGCCGCGCTGTTATCACTGGCTTTTACAGCGCGCACAGTTAATTGCTGGGCCGAAAAGCCTACGTTAGAGAATTTCCCTGAAATTTGCGTATTAATCGCATCAAAAATAAAGCCTGTCTCAACAAAGCTTAGCTGGCAACTGCTATCAAGCACATTAGACTTATAACAGCGTACACCATTTGTTGACATCGGTACGGGCGACAACGAGCCAAGCCCTAATTGCAGAGTTATTGCCGTATTGCTAGTCACTTTCAGTAGTTTATCAATACTTTTGGTAAAATTAATACTAGTGCCACCAGTCCAACCATTTACAGGCGATAAAACCGCCGATGCTTGCTCGGTATAAAAATCACTACAATTCTCATCACTACAGGCCTGAATTTCAACGCTAGTTGCTTCACAGGTCAATGCCTGAGCATTATATTTAATACGGTAGTGGTTTACCTGCGCCATACAGCTTGTTTTATCACTTCCATCCCAATTTTTACCGGCTAATGTATTCGTCCTGTATTCGTTAATTTTGTTAGCGTCTAAAATATAATTAAAAACAAGCAGCTCATCGAGCAAACCTACCCAATTCTGAGCAGAATCAAAACCTCCACCAATTAAATCTTGTTCTTGGCCGATAATGAACCCGCCAGCTATCACTTTAAGCTCAGCATCATCAATACCGTCATTGTGGTCAACACAGCCTTTATTGATACCATCAAAAAACAAACAACTTTGTTCATTAGCCGCGCTGCGAGTCCAGGCAATTTGATGCCACAGGCCATCATTTAATGGAAGGTTCTCACTCATTCTGGTGTCTGTATTAAAAGGTGCAGCGGTGATTGTCGGCCAAAAATTAACATTACTATCAAAATACAACGTCGCTTCGTTAGTGCCAACACCATTGTTAAAACGCCCCAACGACAATATCGTTGAATCTTGGGTCGAGGTGCTTTTTGCCCATACCAGAACGGTAAAATCGGTTAGACCATCCATTGCGCCGTTCGCGACGGAAATATAATCACTAGTGCCATTGGCACTTAAATCCGCCGCATTACACGCTATCCCTTGAACTGGGCTAGTATTAAAAGCGCTACCATGATAATCATTACCGCTGCTATCTAGTATCGTATTAGCACCCGGCCAAGCCGACTCATCAAAGCGCATATCTAACACGGGGGGTCCTAATAGACAGGCATGCTTTTCATTTTTTATGCCATTAATTTCAATGGCAGATAAAATGCCATCATAGAATTGAACTTCGTCGATGTTACCTGCAAAATAATTTCCATCTATCGTATTGCCAGCTATGTTTATTTTTGAATTATCGCTAGAGCTCAAGGTATTATACGCTGAGGATATGAGCGAATTATCAAATATGCCATTAACATAAATCTCCATAAGCCCGGTTGATTTATTTCTGGTGACGGCAATGTGTGTCCATTGATTTAACGCGATTTCAGTATTGCTATTGAGATGCCACTCAGACGCACTATCTTCATCCCCCACCATAAACGAAATAATATTTTTATTATCTCTACGGAGAGCCGCAACGATAAAATCATTACCTGCTCCGTTAATATCAGACCAAAAAAGTCCATCGCCTTGGTAGGCGGAAGTACCCGCTAAAAAATCCGCTGTGGGATAAATCCAACCACTGATTGAAAAGTCATTGCCGATGGTATTATTTACCGCTACATAATCATTTATGCCATCAAATTGACCGTAACTACAGCTACCCAATCCGCCGGGATATACCGGATTGTTGCTAGCAGTTTGAGCCCCATTTATTGCCGTGCCATGATTATTGGCTAATTCATCTATCACGTCATCGATTTGCGACCACTGAGGCTGGTCAAAATGCCATTGTGAGATAAGCGTTGCAGGCGGCGCACAGGCACTACCAATGGCGTTCATATCATGTATCACCTGCGCTGGTGACATTTCTCCAGTATAAATATTAAGATTGTCAATCAAACCATTGAATGCATAGTTAAAATTAGACCCATTTTTATGAGCGCCTATCGACATCGCGGTTTTAACATAAGCGTTGGTATCATCATTGAACACTCGTCCTGTTAAGCCTGATTGCAATTCACCATCAATATAGAGTTTGTTAATGCCAATATCGCCATTGTTAAAAATGGCAGCGACATGCACCCAACCATCATTCACAAGAGCATCACTAATTCCATAGACATTGCTCTTCCAACTATTAAATCCAAACCTGTTATGATAAAACCATAAATCATGCCATTGCCAAGCTATGGGCATTCCTTGTGGCGCACCATTCCATTTCATCCAAAAAGAGACCGATGACTGAGCATTAGTGCTTTCGCTTAAGCCAAGGCCAGTTAAGTTAATGATTCCACTATTAAATTTAGCGGCATAACACGTAGTAGCGGCATTCCCATTACGACTTTCAATCACCTGTGAAACATTACCAGACACTGCGCCATTTCGACCTCCAATACTATCTAATACGACACCCGACGTGCCCCATGCGTCATCAAAGGAGTAGTGATGAATTAACACGCCGTCAAACGCAAATACGCTATGACTTAACAATAATAAATACGTTATTAACGTGAGTTTGATGGCGCGATTAAAAAATGGACGTTTGATCATTTCTCTCTTATCTCGTCAATTAAGCTAAAGGGCGGTTTGTTTATACGCATTTGATAACGATAACTAGTGGTAATAATTTTCATACCAGATAATTAACAAGCAACTTCGTATAATGAAGTCAGCGTTAGTCATTTATTACTACAAGTCATCGTGTTATTGAAGACGACTTTGATTGCATTATATGTTGTTACGACATGCTACATTTAAGACCGTAGCAACTAGCCAGAGTTAGCTTCTTGTTTTTGCCTCAACCACTACCGCTCGTTGGGTCGAAAATTCATTACTTTGGCAACTGGCTTTGCTGGTGATTTTAAAATAAATAAAATCGTCGATAACAAATGGCGTGGCACATGTTACCTCAATAGCGCAGCCATGAAATTCAACGATGTCAGGCATATCATAAGAATCTAACGCTAAGCAATGCTCTGTGCCTCCGGGGCCAAATATTTCATTTAAGGCCTTTTCTGCGCCACTATTGGCGGCATTAAATGCCCGCGCGCCATACACTTCATAAACCATTGAACGGCTGCTATCACTTGATATTTGGACCATTGCCATACCTAATACAGCGAGAACCACCAGCACAAAGATAGCCATCACCAACATGCTACCGCTTTGCCTGTTGTTAGGTAGTTTTAATGATTGGCGCTTACGGAGTATTAACAATGTGTACCTCGTTATACAATCTAAGGAGTTCATCGTTATACGCGAATTCTAACTGAATTAACATCACTGAATTACGCTGTAATGTTGCTGTCATGACCGAAAATGGGGCGCTGTTTTGCTGACGTTCTGCCATTAATACACCACTGTAGGCAGCGCTGTTAATGAAAAACCCACTGCTAGGTGTAGGCTGAATAGCGTTGGTATCATAACCAGAATAACGCACCATGGTATCGTTGCTAGTTTGGCAATAAGAGACCAACTCTTTAATAATGAAATAACGCTGGGTTGGCGAGTCTTTAGCAAATTGAATCGCGCTCGTTAATGTTATGGGGATTATATTAGCACTGGCACTGCCAAAACTTGCGATGTCAAAATTTCGGTCGCTGCTACCGTATACATCACTATGTTGCAGCGGATAAACCACCATTTTATAGCCACCGCCAGTTAGACTTAGGCCATTATCAATTACCGTGACTGTATTCGATGGAGCATCGGGCAGTACGGGAATATCGATATAACTTGAACTAGCGACTATGGGCACAAACTCAACACACTCTCCGCCACTACTGACTCTAACGCTATTTGGCAATGCTTCACGTAACTCTCTGGTGACTCGCTCAACCACAAATCGGCTATCACTAATTTGACGTTGCCGACCATTGGTATCTTGATAAATCTCAAAACCGAAGCTGATAAACGAAGTGACACCTATGCTAACGATGGATAAGATTAGAATCACCATGATTAATTCAATTAAAGTGAAACCTTGCCTATATTTAAGCGCCATTAATAATTACTCCGGTAAGCCGCGAATGACAATGTCTCGTCATTGGGCATAGTGACACTAATTTTAATCAACTTAGCATTACGCGCGGGATCACTGCTTGCATCTTTTTGCCCATCGTAATTTCCGTCATAAAACACCTCAACCTTGAGGGAGAATCCAACATATAAATCTTTAAATTGATCAGACTGTGTTAATAAGGTCCCTTCAATATCAAAACCATGAAAATCGTCAACATCATCAAATTGATCGCGACTTTCACCATCAGCGACAGCGCCTAAATCACCTGGTGCGGTGCAAGGGAGCGGTGCGGTGCCTTCACCACAACGATTACCTGCCAGTGTTAGATTCGAATTTTCATCAAAGGCTTTACCGCGAATTTCATTAAGCAGGGAATTGGCTAATTTGGTTGCTCTTATTTGATAAATGGGTATAAGGCTGCGCTCTACTTGCGGATAAATCAACGATAACATCATGGTCATGGCGATTGAAAAAACCAGCATGCCTATAACCAACTCTATCAGGCTAAAACCAACTGAAAATTTTCGGTTATTCGTTTTACAAACCATGAATATATCCTTGCGATTCAATTTTTACTTGCACTGTTGCTTCGCCAATAATATTAAAGGTGCATTCACCACAATCAGTGGCAATGCCTTGGTGATTAAAGGTAATGGTGACAACACTGGCGTCTGCCGCATTTTTTATGCTAACACCATTTAATGCTACTCGATTATCGGCTAATGGTAATGTGCCACAGCTAGCACTATTATTGGCTTCAACCCCAAAATAACTGCTTGTAATAATCAATCGGTTACAGCGTTCAAGTTGATTCATTGCTTGCAATTGCACTAACCGTAATTGACCAATAAATTGATCTCGAACCGTGAAATGCTCCACGCTTGAACTACCGAACATTTTCGGCAGCACCGTGACAGACATAATGCCAAGAATTAATATCACTAAAATTAATTCTATAAGAGTAAAAGCAGACTGACGTTTATATTTCACAGCTAAATTCCACAGTTTTATTTAAAATTTATACGTTGATAAATAACCCTTATAAGTTTGCCCTGCACGATGATATATGTCTAATTAATTTACACTTTAGTTAGCTGAGCAAACAAAAAAGCCATTTGCGGTGAAGCAAATGGCTTAAATTTTGAAAATATCATCTCGCCTGAGCGAATAATCAATTAACCGTTAATAAATTTTTCACCTAACGCGATATCGCTTTTAAGTGTATCTAGTGCACCGTTTAGTGCCGCTTCTTCGAATGCAGTTAATTCGCCGTAGTTAAGTACTTCTTCAACGCCGTTCTTACCTAACAATACAGGCTGTGCGAAGAATTTAGCTTTTTCGCCAGGACCTTGTACGTAAGTACATTCGATAATGCCTTCTTCACCGCTAAGTGCGCGAACAAGAGATAGACCAAAACGAGCTGCCGCTTGACCCATTGACAATGTAGCGCTACCGCCACCCGCTTTAGCTTCAACAACTTCAGTACCAGCATTCTGGATACGAGTTGTAAGCGCTGCAGTTTCCTCGCTTGTGAAAGTAACACCAGACTGAGAAAGCAATGGCAAGATAGTAACGCCAGAGTGACCGCCAATAACAGGAACATTAACGTCAGCAGGGTTAAGACCCTTAGCTTCTGCTACAAATGTATTTGAACGGATGATATCAAGTGTAGTAACACCGAATAAACGAGCAGGATCATAAACACCCTTCTCTTTTAATACTTCAGCCGCTATAGCAACAGTAGTGTTTACTGGGTTAGTAATAATAGCGATTAGTGCTTTTGGACAAATATCAGCACAAACGCCTACTAGGTTCTTAACGATACCAGCATTGATGTTGAAAAGATCTGAACGATCCATGCCCGGCTTACGAGCAACACCAGCAGAAATAAGAACAACGTCAGCGCCTTCAAGTGCAGCGGCTGAATTATCGCCAGCAAAACCAGTTACTTTTACGTCAGTAGGGATGTGGCTAAGATCTGCAGCAACACCTGGAGTGACTGGTGCGATATCGTATAACGATAATTCGCTACCTGCAGGTAGTTGAGTCTTTAATAATAAACCTAGTGCTTGGCCGATACCGCCAGCAGCGCCTAATACTGCAACTTTCATAACGTTCTCCCTTAGAGATTAATAAATAATGTAGGTTAATCCTTGAATCAGCAGTCGAACTACGGAATCTAGGATAATTCATGTTGTCTACTTTGCGGTAATTATAATCAATCATTAAGATGCTGACTATCCGACTAAAGCAGCGATTTAAGATGTTAAACGTAATGTTTAGGCTTAAAATCACCAATGACTCCACAAAAATCGCTGGCAGTATACCCCATAATTTTTGTCAGCCAAAGACATCTATCAGGCAAATAATTTAAGGCAGCCAATATGAGAAAATTTTGCGGCTAGCAGCCTTTGATGCTAAAAAGTCCGTTATCACTAACAAAGTAAAACAAGCCTATGAATTAATGGGGAAACTTACGCAGTAAATAACCCATTTATTATCCAGTTTCACTCTCATTTAGCCTATATGTTATGCAATAAAATAATTAGTTATTGAATCTTAGTCAATACTTATGCACAATACTGCATATAGAATTCTATAAAAAAATAACTCGAGATCTAATGAACAACTCACAAAAACAAGACCAATTAGTTAAAGCATTTAAGTCGTTATTAAAAGACGAAAGTTTTAGCTCTCAAGGTGAAATAGTTACGGCTTTACAAGAGGTCGGCTTCGAAAATATGAACCAATCGAAGGTATCACGCATGTTGAGCAAATTTGGCGCGGTTAGAACACGCAACGCCAAGCAAGAGATGGTTTATTGTTTACCTGCTGAACTTGGCGTACCGACGACCAGCAGCCCACTAAAAAACTTAGTGATCGATTTAGACCATAACAATTCAATGATCGTCATTCGCACCAGTCCCGGCGCAGCGCAATTAATCGCACGTTTGTTGGATTCAATAGGAAAGACCGAAGGTATTTTAGGCACGATTGCCGGTGATGACACAATTTTTATCGCTCCTGCCGACGCCAGTAATATTCAATTGACACTAACAACCATCAAAGAATTATTTAACGTTAGCCTATAAAATACTGATCGGCTAGTTACTAGCTGCTAAGTAGCTTAATGATGGCGCAAAAAATGCGGCGCCAGACACAGCTTGAGTAAAATTGAGCAGGTGATCATAATGCCCTTTATGATCGCCAACGATCATACTACGCAACATCAATTCAAAATTGGCCGGTGAACTGCAACAAGAGATAAAGAACAATCCTTGTTCTTGCATGTCGCCATAGGGCATTGATTGACGCAATATTTCTAAACTATTACCCTGCCCATCTTTTAATGAAGTACGTCTGATGTGTGCTGTTTTAGGTTGATTAAACGACGAATATTCATGATTTTCTTTCTTGGTTCGGCCAATAATATCCTCTTGGCTTTTCACCTTAAGTTTATTCCACCGATTTAAATCGTGTCTATAACGCTGAATATGAATATAACTGCCACCTCTAAATTCATTATCTTCATCACCCACCAACGCTACTTTCTGACGGTTTACCCCTTTAGGGTTTTCAGTGCCATCAACAAAGCCGGTCAGATCCCGACTATCTAGGTATCTAAAGCTTTTAATCTCTTCGACTAAGGTGGCTAGATCTTGCAGCATCAAGCATATTTCATGGCTAACCATGTAGGTAATGTCTAAGCGATCACTGCGTATTTGAATGAATAAATCGTAAGGCATCGCTGGCGCATGGCGATCTTCATGTCTCATTGACGGAAATGGGCGCAGCAGTACAGGACGGTTTTTGGGGTATAAAAGATCCCAGTAATTAGCACCAATGGCAATAAAACCAGTCAATGCAATGTCACTATAGGTTTCCGTCATCTCTTCAATGTAATGACTAATGTCAGCTAACTGCCCCCGCAGCACTTGCTCTGCGCCTTCGGTGCAATTGAACAACAAATATTGGCCATGCAAATTTCCTTCCGCACAAACGCCTACTTGCTCTCTTGCCATTAGTTGTCACTCCATCTCATTATCCCATCTATTATCCTAGAATCAGCAGTCGAACCACGGATAATAGCGCAGCACCTTGATTCGCCTAACTATATAAAAAATGACTCGTCACCAATAAGGTGACACGAATTTTTTCATTACGTTAATCAAATCAGATAACTACACTCTTATCTCGCGTCTAACCGCTGAATCTAGGATTATGCAGGATAAATATTAGTCTGTAGAAATGCCCTTACTCTAACACATTCTAGACTTAACTGAACGTAACTAGTTAATTTCAAAAGAGACAATATCATGGGGCTTTACGGTCACCTTAACAAAGCAATTAATAGACAATTCTTGAGCACAATGCGCTTCCAATGATAATTTGTCTGCTGCGCTATTTTTCAGCGTATAAACCCAATGACCACCACTAAAGAATCGTTGAATAATTTGATAGTCGTTACTGCTTTCACTTGCGGTTAATTGCAACTGTTCAGGCCTAACCATCAGCGTATTATGGCGCTGGCGATTGGTGGCATTAGCTAGTGATATTTCACCCAAGGCTGATTGCACGCTTTGTTCATTGATTGCCAACAATGGTAGATAATTTGCCTTACCCATAAAGTTTGCCACATATGGCGAGACGGGCTGTTGATACAAGGATTGTGCACTGCCAATTTGTTCTATTCTTCCCTGATTAAAAATCGCCAACTTGTCGGCAAAAGCAAAGGCCTCATCTTTACTATGAGTAACAAAGACTGCCGGCACATTTTGCTGCTTTAAAATTTGCCGTATTTCCATCATGATTTCACCACGCGACTGGCTATCGATATTTGAAAATGGCTCATCGAGCAACATCAGGCTTGGCTGATAAGCTAACGCACGCGCAATCGCTACACGTTGTTGCTGCCCACCCGATAGCTCATGAGGAAAACGCTGTGCAAATGGCGCTAGTTTCACCAGATCCAACATCTCGCTAACCCGCTCTTGTCGCGCCGATTTACTAAGCTTATTGAGGCCAAAACCGATGTTGTCGCTGACACTTAAATGCGGGAATAACGCGTAGTCTTGAAATATCATGCCGACATTACGCTGTTCGCTGGCTAGCATAGTGTGCATTGAACTGACCAAACGATCGCCAAAATAAATTTCACCTGCGTTCACTTCTTGCAAACCAGCAATAGTGCGTAGCAAGGTGGTTTTTCCGCAGCCACTAGGACCTAATAACGCAATAATATCGTTATCTTTAAGACTCAATGACAACTCATTGATGACCGCTTGTCCGTCATAGCGACATACAATATTACGAATGGATAAATGACTCATATTAGTCCTACTTCTCTAACGAACGATTTAAAAATATTAGCGGGATCAAACCAACCAACACAATAACGATAGCGGCTAGCGCACCATGCTCTAACTGCTCGTCGGAGACAAACTGATAAACATAGGTCGCCAATGTTTCATAATTGAACGGGCGCAGTAATAGTGCGGCGGGCAGCTCTTTCATTGATTCTATAAAGACCAACAACGCCGCGACAAAACACCCCTTGCGCACCAAGGGTAGGTGCACCTTAAAAAACATCTTTAAGGGCGATACGCCCATGGTTAAGGTGGCCATATCAATCGACGGTGAAATTTTATTAAGACTAGCGTCCACCGATCCAATCGCAATAGCGGCAAAGCGCACCACATAACCCGCAACAATGGCAAACAAGGTGCCGGACAAAATAAGTCCCGGCCCTTGTTGTTCAAAATATTCAAAGATGCCATTAATGCCATGATCAAATAGGCTTAATGGGATTAATACGCCAATCGCTAATACCGTGCCGGGCAGCGCATAACCCGTGCTGGCAAGCTTAGCAGGCATCGCCGCATAACCGCTTTGCGCCAAGCGTTTGAAGAATGTCAGCAATAACGCAATGGCAATGCAAACAAACGCTACTATAGTTGCTAATGTGAGGCTATTAATACTGTATTGGATAAATTGCGGATTCCACGACTGCTCAAAATATTCAACCGCCATTTGCACCAAGGTAATAAATGGCCAAGCAAACGCCAGCGCAAAGATCACTGTGCAAAACAGGGTGATCGACCACGCCTTGATCCCACGCAACGCATAACGCTGTATTTTTTCCTGACCAGAGCCACGCTGATAATGACGCTGTTTGCTGCGCCCTAATCGCTCAAGGCTAATTAAGACAAACAATGCTGCCAGCATCAGCGCCGACAAACGTGCCGCCGCCGCTAAGCTGCCGTATCCTAGCCATGTATCGTAAACCGCGGTGGTTAATGTTGGCACCGCAAAATAATGCACCACGGCAAAGTCAGCCAAGGTTTCCATAGCGACCAAGGAAACGGCGACGGCTATTGCAGGTCTGGCTAAAGGCAGGGAAATGCGTTTAAAGCTTTGCCAAGGCGTGCTGCCTAGCATGCGCGCCGATTGCACTAATGATGGAGATTGTTCTAAAAATGCGGTTCTAGCGAGTAAATATACATAGGGATATAAGACCAAGGTAAGCATGACAATGGCGCCGCTAACGGTCCGAACGTCAAAGAACCAATAATCTTGTGCCGACCGCCAACCGAACGCTTGACGCAGCCATCCTTGCACGGGTCCTGCATACTCCAGCAAGTCTGTGTAAACAAAGGCAACCACATAAGAGGGCATAGCTAGCGGTAATAACATCGCCCATACAAAAAAGGCGCGGCCAGGAAATTGACACATCGCGACAAACCACGCAATGGGCACGCCGATGCACAAGGATAAAACAGCAACACCACTCACCACTAACAACGTATTGATTAAATAGTCGGGTAAAACGGTGCGCCATAAATGGCCAAAGACATCTTGATCATCACCAAACGATTGCCAAACAATGGCTAATATCGGTAAAAATATCAATAATGAGAAAAGCCAGCTGAGCGCTGGCCATTTTTTATTTAATCGAATATACACAATTCATAACCCAAAAATCGTTGGACTTGTGGTGAAGCCTTTAAGGGCCAATAACGATTTTCGTCACATTCTCACCCGATCCACCAAAGGATCGTTGGTGAGATCGTTTTACAAATCAAATTTTACTTCATCTAACAACCTAAGCGCCGCTTTACGGTGCAGGGCAATGGCAGACATCGCCAATGTATCGGCCTTAAACTCGCCCCATGATGCAACTAATGGTGACGGTTTTACAGCTACATTCACTGGATATTCCATATTAACTTCAGCGTATATCTTTTGTGCCAAGGCGCCGGTTAAATATTCCATTAATTTAATCGCTGACGCTTTGTTATGGCTGTATTTAGTTAATGCCATGCCACTAACATTGATATGGGCACCACGGTTGTTCTGGTTCGGAAAGACTATATGCACAGCATCCGCCGCAGGCTTTTGCTTAACGTCGCTGACCATCTTACCAAAATAATAGCTATTACCTAATGCTATGTCACATTGGCCTTGTTTAATGGCTTTAATTTGACCACGATCATTGCCTTGAGGTTTACGTGCTAGATTATTTTTAAAACCATTTAACCACGTTTTTGCACCTTCATAACCATGATGTGCAATCATTGAAGAGATAAGCGCCACTGTATAAGGATGCTTACCACTGCGAGTACATATTTTACCTTGATATTTAGCATCGGCTAAATCTTCATAAGAAATAGCAATATTACCTAGACGCTCTTTAGAGGTATAAATATTGCGAACGCGGGTAGTTAGTGCAAACCATTGTCCTTGCTCATCACGTAAATGTGCAGGCACATTATCGTTGATAACCTTGCTATCTACGGCTTGCACTAAGCCCTTATCTTGCAGCTCCATTAAACGGCTAATGTCTGTGGTTAATACGATATCAGCTTTGGTGTATTTCCCTTCACGTTGTAGGCGCTCGGCCAGTCCTTTTTTAGCAAACACTACATTGATTTTAATGCCGGTATCATCGCTAAATTTTTTCACCACAGGATCAATCAAGAATGGCTGACGGTAAGAATAAATATTAATTTCATCCGCGCTCATCGCAGAAAATGAACTGGCTAGGGTTATAGCGCCAGCAACAAGGGCAATCAGTGACTTCATCATTCTCTCTAAATAGTAATAATTATCATTATCGACATTATAATGCACTAATCAATACTGGCAAGCATTGATTAGTGGTAAGACATAATTAACCTGAGCTGCGGTTAATTAAATAAGCGGGCTAAGAAAACGATCCTTACGTGGCTGGTAATGCTTGTCATAATTAAACGACAACAAAACCTTGTACGCTTGGCCAATAATCTCATCGCGCGGTACAAAACCAATCATCCGAGAGTCAGCGCTATGTTGACGGTTATCGCCTAATACTAGAAATTGCCCAGCAGGAACTACACGTTCGCTAAAGGTGCCGTATTGATTTGTTGCGCCGTCAGTTAGTTGAATAGCGTGCTGTTGACCAGGTAAATGCTCAGAAATGATTAGCGGTGAGCTTTGGCTATCCGATACGCTGTATTGCACCGGATTCCCATTAATCACCAGCTGATTGTTTACTAACTCAATAACATCACCGGGCAGGCCAATCACCCGTTTGACCAAACGTAAATCCGCAGCGGCTGATTCAAACACAATAATGTCACCACGCTGGGGGTCGTTAAGCCGTACTAATGAATGATTGATGAAAGGAACTTTGATGTCATAGGCTAGTTTATTAATGATGATTTGATCGCCGGGAATAATAGTTGGCATCATTGAGGTGGTTGGCACACTGTTGTAATCAGCGATAGCACTTCTAAAAACACTCATTAGCAAAAGAAAGATAATGAAACCACGGTTTTCTTTAAGGAACTTGCGTACTCTTGGCATGATATGACCCCCTGATACCAATTACACCAATGATTTGATCATTTTTCGTGGTCTAAACGAATAATAGCGGCGTTATTTATTTTCTTTGTAGAATAACTACATATGTAAATAAATGCCTTGCTCTAATCCGTTTATCCTCACTACAAA
>JABSRV010000046.1 GCA_013214905.1 Psychrobium sp.
CTTTGCTACAAAATTCTGGTTCTTGATTTAAAATGGATGACGCAAGCTGGCACCCCCATAGTGATACCAATTTTTCGACATTATTGATTGAGTGTATTGCTCAAAAGCAATCGTAGGATTATTCATATTCTCTTGCAAGCAATTCACCAAATGCCTGACAAGCTCCTTGCTCAGACGTTGACAACGGAGAATGCGTCGCGTCGCCCAATAATACGACATTGTTTTCCATGTCTCCCGACCTTTTTACTAAATTATAACCAATCTTTGCCCTAACAAGCCAAGAAGCGTTTTGACGATAATAGAGCTTAAATGGGTAGGTTTAGTCACGAAATCTGCCTCTATCCCTCTTAATGACTCACACATTTTCTAATCAAACTAACTAATACTATATTCTTATATTACACCATTACTAGTACAAACTATTGAAATGTTAATTTATTTCGAGTAACTTGTTAATCGTTGGTTACGTAAGACTAATGAAAACGAAAACAGTAACCAACTGCATTAATATTCTGCTAATAATTTTTTTTACTTAAAAAATAAGTGTTTAGATGAGTTTTTCCTTATTTATCTATTTTGTAGTTAATGATGGGGATGCAGTATTGTTCAAATAAACTGTAGTGTAGGTAAGTATTGAGGTTTTTAGTATAAAAACACATCGTTAGGATTACATCGATGATTACAATTAAAATGGAAACTAAAATGAATAAAAAAAATCAATTTATGTTGAGCGCTATTGCTCTTAGTGTTTTAACATCAACAGTAGCTACTGCAGCTGAAAGAACTAACTTACGCAACAATTATCAACAACTATCTTCAATATCTTCAGTAACAGCATTAACAACATCTCAGAGTCTAGGACTAGCAACAAATGAATCGTTAAGTGTTGTTAAAACATACGTTGAGACTAACGGCGATGTTACAACGCGTTATCAACAAATGTTCAATGGAATCCCAGTTATCGGTGACCACGCCATTATTTCTCGTCATACCGATGGTTCTTTTAAGTATGCTCACGGTGCTATTGTTAACGGAATTGCTACCGATTTAAGCAATACAAGTCCTAAAGTAACTTTGGATGGCGCCTTAAAAAAAGCTAAAATGCTTAGTTTACCTGCTAGTCCACTACGCTTGAATTTTTCAACGAGTGTTGAAAATGAAACATCTCGATTGGCTATATGGCAAGATAACAGTGGCACTGCTCGTTTAGTTTATGAAGTTAGTTTTATGCAGCACGGTAGCACACCCTCTCGTCCTTACTACATACTAGATGCCAAAACAGGCGAGGTACTGGAGTCTTTCGATAACCTACAAACAGCCAATGCCACTGGTCCCGGTGGTAATGCGAAAACAGGAAAATATCAATACGGTACCGACTTCGGCTTTCTAGATGTAATCCAGTCGGGTAATAACTGCGTTATGTCTACTACTAATGTTAAGACGATTAATTTAAACCACGGTACTAGTGGCTCGTCTGCGTTTAGTTTTATTTGTCCTGAAAATACGGTTAAATCAATTAATGGTGCTTATTCTCCACTTAATGATGCACACTTCTTCGGTGGCGTTGTTTTTGATATGTATAACCAATGGATCAATACTGCGCCGTTATCATTTCAGTTAGAAATGCGTGTTCACTATAGCAGTAATTATGAAAACGCTTTCTGGGATGGCAGCGCGATGACTTTTGGCGATGGACAGAATACTTTTTATCCATTAGTTAGCCTTGATGTTTCCGCGCACGAAGTTAGTCATGGTTTTACTGAGCAGAATTCTGGACTTGTATACTCTGGTAAATCTGGTGGCTTAAATGAGGCATTCTCAGATATGGCTGGTGAAGCAGCTGAGTACTTTATGAATGGCTCTAACGACTGGCAGGTTGGTGCACAAATCTTTAAAGGTAATGGCGCATTACGATATATGAATGAACCAACACGAGATGGTCGTTCTATTGACCATCAGTCGAGTTATTATTCTGGTTTAGACGTTCATAATAGCTCAGGGGTCTTTAACAAAGCATTTTATAACCTAGCTACTACAGCTGGTTGGGATACTAAAAAGGCATTTCAAGTTTACGCCAAAGCCAATCAAAATTATTGGACAGCTAATACGAACTGGGATCAAGCAGGTAACGGTGTTATGGACGCCACCTGTGACCTAGGCTATGACACTGCTAATGTTAAAGCATCACTAACTGCTGTCGGCATTACGTCTGACGTAAGTTCCGGCAGCAGCTGTGCTGATGGCACAACGCCTCCTCCTAGCGATGGTAATGTTCTAACAAACAACGTTCCGGTAGATAATCTGTCGGCGCAAACTGGCGATGACCTTGTCTACACGATGGAAGTTCCTGCTGGGGCGACTGATATTAGTTTTAATATGAGCGGTGGCTCTGGTGATGCAGATCTTTATGTTAAGTTTGGCGCGATTCCAACTGACAGCAGTTACGATTGTCGTCCATACGTTGGTGGTAATAATGAAAGCTGTACAGGTACCCAAACTGGCGGCACTTATTATGTCCGACTAGACGCTTACACTGCTTTTTCTGGTGTAAGTTTGGTTGGTAGTTATACCGAATCAGGTGGTGGTAATGAAGTTATCGATGTAACTGTTTCTGACATTTCAGTTGCAAGGCGTCAGTGGCAACATTATACCCAAGATCTGGCAGCTGGTTATACTAGCCTTACAGTAACGATTTCAGGTGGTTCTGGTGACGCAGATATTTATGTTAGACATGGCGCCGAATCTACTACCAGTACTTATGATTGTCGTCCATACAAGACGGGTAATGATGAAGTGTGTACTTTTAATGCACCAGCAGCGGGTACTTGGCATGTAGATCTTCGTGGTTACAGGACTGCATCGGGTATTACACTTAATATTCAGGCTACTCCTTAACCCATACCTTTAGCTATCTTATTTAAAGGGGGATTCTCCCCCTTTTTCTATTCAGGTCAATCTAATGAAAAATTTATATTACGCCTTACTATCATTAGCTGGTATTTCTTTGTCGACATTAGCTAGTGAGCCATTACCAAATATTGAATCATCAAAACAAGTTTGGATAACCTTAGGTTCAGACGCCTATCAATTCATTAATCAAAAACATGCCACGCAGTTTAATCTCAGGCAAGGCAACTTATTTGAAGCAAGTAACAGCGATATTTCGCTGGTCAGTATTGATGAAAGTAAAATAGACCAACTAAGCGAATTAATGCATCATGAATTTAATCGTTGTGGTGGTTTTTTCTTCCATGAAACCTTTGAGCAGGCCCAGCATTTTGCTAATGCACCCGCTGAAATTTTACCGCTGGTAGCTGTTAACTATTCAATTAACAATGCAGCCGGAGTCGATGTGATGGTAAACGAATTGTCGGCAGCTAATTTAACTAGCACAGTCAATATGTTAACCAGTTTTCATAATCGATATTACAACCAACAAACTGGGGTTGATGCCGCGACGGCGATTAAGAATAATTGGGCTAGCATTGCTAGTGATCGGTCAGACATTAGCGTTGAGTTTTACAATCACACTTGGCTACAACCTTCGGTGATCGCCACGGTAATAGGAACTACGCAACCTGATGAAATAGTGATTATTGGAGGTCATATTGACTCTATTAATCAGTCGAATACATCGGGGCGAGCTCCAGGTGCCGATGATAATGCGTCTGGTATCTCAGTGGTTACCGAAACCTTGCGTGCTTTAGTTGCTAGTGGTTTTAAACCAAGTAAAACGGTGAAGTTTATAGGTTATGCAGCAGAAGAAGTTGGCCTACGTGGCTCGAATGCCATTGCAACCGATTATAAAAACACAGGTAAAAATGTCGTTGGCGTTGCCCAATTTGACATGACTGGACATCATGGTACCAGCACCAAAGACATTGTTTTTATGACTGATTATACCAATAGTTCGCAAAATCAGTTTATGACTCAGCTGATCGACAGCTATTTCTCTGATATTAGCTATGGTTATGATCAATGTGGTTATGGTTGCTCTGATCATGCATCTTGGCATAATCAAGGTTTTGCTGCATCGATCCCCTTCGAGTCAACTATGAGTGATATTAATTCCAGTATACATACTGTTAATGATTCAAGCTTTGATGCTCAACATGGACTAAAATTTGCTAAGTTAGCAGTGGCATTTGTTGCTGAGTTAGCAAAAGGTGGTACCGGTGACACGCCGCCTCCGCAGGATGATTTACTTGTCAATGGTGTTGCAATAACAGGCTTATCTGCCAATGTAGGCCAAGATATTGTGTTTCAAATGGAAGTACCGGCAGGCGCAACCGATATCAGCTTTAGCATGAGTGGCGGTAGTGGTGATGGTGATTTATATGTTAAGTTCGGTGCTAATCCTACCGATAGCATCTATGATTGTCGTCCTTATGTCGGTGGAAATAATGAAAGCTGCAACGCAACAAGTTCAGGCGGTACTTATTTCATTAGAATCAAGCCCTATACCAACTTTTCCGGTGTTGATCTGATCGGTCGTTATACAGAATCTGGTTCTGGCGGCGGCAATGTAAACATCGATCGAACTGAATCTAATATCGTGGTTGGGACTAGTCAGTGGCAACGTTATACTCAGCAACTGAATGCCGACTATACTAAGCTTATTGTGACAATTTCTGGTGGTTCTGGCGATGCGGATCTTTATGTTCGGTATGGTAATCAGTCTTCGACTAGCACTTATGATTGTCGTCCCTATGAGACTGGTAATAATGAAAGCTGTAGCTTCAATGCCCCAGCCGCTGGTACTTGGTACATTGATCTGCGTGGTTACAGTGCGGCCTCTAATGTGACATTAAATATTAAGACAATCCCCTAACTATTTAAACTAATCACATTTTAATATCTTTGATAATGCGTGCTAATAGCTCGCATTTTTTAAGATTTTTGTGCTGTTAAACGTAAATGTATAGCTAACGGCACCTGTCTCTAATACTCGATCTCCGATATCTTATCTCCATACTTAGTTTTGGAGATAACCATGAGCATTAGCCGTAGCCAAGAGCAATGGCAAATGTGAAGGAACCGCACTATCATTGATTGTTTAGACTCAACATAGCAATTGATTTATTATTAAAACAGGTGCGGAATGACGGTTTAACCAGCACAAGTGGCCAGTCTTTAATGCGGATTGATAGCTGTCACTCTTTAGTGAAATTTAAGCAATAAAAAAACGATGTTATCTTAGATAACATCGTTTTTTTAAGCCTTGCGCTTATCGTCTATAATAGTCGATTAACGTTTTTTATGAAACTTAACTAAACGTTCACGTTTCTTAACCTGTGTAATGCTTAGTTTGTTCTTTCTGCCTTCAAATGGGTTGACACTGTTTCTAAATTCGATTTTAATCGGTGTGCCCATGATTTCCAAAGTACGACGGAAGTAGTTCATCAAATAGCGCTTGTATGACGCGTCTAATTTCTTCACTTGTGTACCGTGAATAACGATAACAGGAGGGTTATAACCACCAGCATGCGCGTAACGTAACTTAACACGACGACCTTGGAACATTGGCGGGTTATGATCGTCAGTTGCCATTTGCATAATCTTAGTTAGCATTGAAGTCGACGTACGCTTAGTCGCTGATTTATAAGCTTCTGTCACAGAGTCAAATAAGTTACCAACACCACTGCCGTGCAAGGCTGAGATAAAGTGAATACGTGCAAAATCAACAAAACCTAAACGGCGATCAAGTTCTGACTTAATGCGATCTTTTGCATCGTTGCTAATGCCATCCCATTTATTGACAGCGATAACGATCGAGCGACCCGCATTTAACGTGAAGCCCAATAAGCTTAAATCTTGATCCGAAATATTGTCACGTGCATCGATAATCAATAATACAACGTTAGCGTCTTCGATAGCTTTAAGGGTTTTGATGATAGAAAACTTTTCTATCGCTTGATTAATGTTTTTACGGCGACGAACACCCGCGGTATCAATTAATACGTACTCTCGCCCATCACGTTCCATTGGAATGTAGATGCTGTCACGAGTAGTACCAGGCATATCATAAACAACAACACGCTCTTCACCCAAAATACGGTTAGTCAGTGTTGATTTACCCACATTAGGACGACCAATGATAGCTAACTTAATCGGAAGGTCTTGCAATGCTTTAGCTTGCTCAGCAGCAGTTTCTTCGCTGACTTCTTCTACTTCCTCTTCGCCCCATTCGTTCTTGGCGTCAAGTTCAGCTTGTTCTTCAATGCTCAAAATCCCCATTTCTTCAGCATATGGGCGTAAACAATTTTCAATTAACACCTGAACGCCACGGCCATGAGCCGCTGCAATTGGGTGTACATTACCCATTGCTAACGAGTAGAAATCAGCAGTAACGGAATCAATGTCAACACCATCTGTTTTATTAGCAACCAAATAAACGGTTTTATCAGATTGGCGCAAGTGATTAGCGATTGCCTCATCAGCAACGATAACACCATCTCTCGCATCAACCATAAATAATACAACATCGGCTTCTTCGATGGCTTGCAGAGATTGCTCTGCCATTAGCGCATCAATACCTTTTTCGTCACCTTGAATACCACCGGTATCGATAAGTAAAAATTCGTAACCAGCTAATTTGGCCAGACCGTATTTACGATCACGAGTCAAACCAGGGAAATCTGCAACTAGTGCATCTCGAGTTCGGGTTAAGCGATTGAAAAGTGTAGACTTGCCCACATTTGGGCGTCCCACTAAAGCAACAACAGGAAGCATTTCATTTTCTCCAAGCAAAAAAAAACGGCCCTGATAGATGTCTATCCCGGACCGTTTTAGGCATAAATTCTTTAATTGGCGCTATTTTATAGAAATAGCAGTCAATAAGCCATCTTTAGATTGCAGATAAAGACGGTTTTCATCAACTACAGGGGTCGCAATGTGACCATCATCATCAATTTCAAGCTGGGCTACAAATTCGCCAGTCTCTTGTGACAATAAATGTAGGTAACCTTCATAATCTGCAACCGCAACGTAACCTTCAAATGCAACAGGTGCCGTAACCTGTCGATTTTCAAGTCCCATTTGGTTCCAAACTTCTAGACCCGAGCGGCGATCAATCGCATAAATGTGACTGTCACTCGTGGTCAAATAAATTTGAAAGCCACTAATGCTCATTGCTTGAAAACCAGAATATTGACGTTTCCAGCTTATTTTGCCACTGCGTAGTTCAATAGCGACTAGGCTACCGTTATACCCAAGGGCATACATGGTTGGCCCAAATATTTCTGGCGTTGCATCAATATCAATCACATTGGCCAATTCGTTGCTACCACTTGGCACGGTCACTACAGCTTCCCAAATAGCGCGACCATCTTGGGCCAATACACCTGCGATTTTACCATTGGGTAAACCGAAGAATATTGCGCCTTGATTTTCAATCACACCAGAAGTACCGCGTAGCGATAATGCAGGGACTTCTTGTTGGAATGTCCAGCTCACGTCGCCTTTTTCCAGATCATAAGCAATTACTTTACCATTGCCCATAATGACCACGATTTTATTCTCGACTAATACGGGCTTAGCTAAGATTTCACCAGCAGTTTGTTTTTTCCAAACAATCTCACCGGTTTCTTGCTCTAAGACGTATAACATGCCGCTTTCAGCGCCGATTACCACTTTGTCGTAACCGGTAGCAACACCACCCGAGAGTTGTGCATCATGACTAGCGCTAAAGAAACCCGTTGGCTCGTTTAACTCAACACGCCAAACTTCTTTACCGTCTTCAATGTCAAACGCCGCTACAGTGCCTTGACGATCACTGGCAAATATTTTGCCGTAAGCGATGGTAGGTTGTAACTTGGAGATGAAGCTGTTGGTGCCATGACCAACATACTCTTCCCACTCAACATTTAATTCAACTTGTGACTCAAATACTGGCACAGGAGCGATAACAAACTCGTCATCGTTCGAAGAACAGCCCGACAATATACCTGACATTATCGCAGCAACAACTAATAATTTAGACCATTGTTTCATCGTTAATTCCTATGACGCCGGTGCTAGATCATTTAACTTCATTTGCAAATCATTGCCCACTTGTTCGCCAGCTGCACTAACCGCAGTTTCATATGATGTGCGCGCTTTATCTAACATGCCTTGGGCAATATAAACGTCGCCACTAAGTTCATTTTTTTGCACAGCAAACGCGTCATCATTTAGCGTATTTAAGGTGCTTAATGCCGAGTCAAACTGTTCAAGACTAAGCTCAATACGTGCTAGACGAGTTTTAGCTATACTCTTTACAGCGTCTTCAACATCGCTGCCAATAACGTGCTTTAAGATGATAACGGCTTTGTCGAATTCTTTCTTTTCTACCAGCGCCTTAACCATAAGCAACTGAGTCAATTGGCTGTATTGGCTATCGCCATGACTTGCCACATACTTTTCACCAGAAACAACGATATCGTCTGCTTTTACCAATTGTGAAAACGCAGCAGAGTGACTCGCCATGCTATCAATTTGTGATTGTTGGTATTGGTTGTAGCCGTAAATACTGCCAAGACCAAGCAATGCACCAATTACTAATGCGGTGCCATTCTCTTTTAAAAATCTTTTGATTGCTTCTTCTTGTTGTTCTTCGCTATCGTATATTTCCACAAAATACTCCTTATAATTCTTGTAATAACGACGACAATTCAACCATTGAGATGGTGGATTGAGGTTTGTCTTCGCGTAAATATTTAACAGTTACTTGTTGATTACTAATTTCATCTTCACCAAAAATTAGAACGACGTTAGCGCCGCTCTGATCGGCTTTTTTCATTTGTTTCTTAAAATTACCGCCGCCGTTATTTTTCATAATGCGTAAACCAGCGTGTTGCTGGCGTAATTTTTCACTAATTAGCATCGCTTGTTGCTGCGCTGTGTCGCCCAACGCACAAACATATACGTCAACCATGTTTGGAATATTGTCAACCAACGCCAATGACTCTAACATCAGTACTAATCTCTCTATGCCCATGGCAAAACCAACGGCTGGTGTAGATTTACCACCTAATTGTTCGACTAAACCATCGTAGCGACCACCGGCTAATACAGTACCTTGAGCGCCTAAACTGTCGGTAACCCACTCAAAAACGGTGCGATTATAATAATCGATACCACGTACCAAGCGCTCATTAACCTGGTATTGGATGCCTGCCAAGCTCAACAGTTCACATAATTTTGAAAAATGTTGCTTCGAGTCTTCACCAAGGTAGTCAGACAGCTTTGGTGCATCACCTAAAATAGCCTGTACTTGTGGGTTTTTAGTATCTAATACACGTA
Source organism: Psychrobium sp. (assembly GCA_013214905.1). GTDB lineage: Bacteria > Pseudomonadota > Gammaproteobacteria > Enterobacterales > Psychrobiaceae > Psychrobium. Next base: position 9,283 of record JABSRV010000046.1, read on the forward strand.
ATGGGTTGGTGTACATGCGCCTAGATGACTCTTCATCAAGCACATCTTTATGTTGTTCAAGATAAGCAATTAATGCATCACGGTAACTTGCGCGCTCATCATTGTCACCTAGCGTATTAATCTCTAATCTAACGTGCTCGCTCATGCCTAGTTTTTGCCACAAATGAGCAGACATCAATAACACTTCAGCGTCAGCATGCGCGTCGCTAATACCGTAAACTTCTACGCCAAATTGGTTAAACTGACGATAGCGCCCTTTTTGTGGACGTTCATGGCGAAACATCGGACCCATGTACCACAGACGTTGCTCTTGATTGTATAACAGGCCATGTTGATTGCCAGCACGAACCACACAGGCTGTGCCTTCAGGGCGCAAAGATAAACTATCGCCGTTGCGATCGTCAAATGTATACATTTCTTTTTCTACAATATCGGTTACTTCACCAATAGAGCGTTTAAAAAGATCCGTACTTTCAAGGATTGGGGTGCGGATCTCGCTGTAGCCATATGCCGCTACTGTTTCTCTAATCGCTTGTTCAGCAACTTGCCAAAGTGGAGTCTGATCTGGCAGAGTGTCATTCATACCGCGAATGGCTTGGATAAATTTTGCCACTGTTTTACCTATAATTGAAAGTCAGTCGCCCTTAGGCAACTGAATATGAAAATAAAATTTGTACGCATTATGCTAAAAATATGCAGCAGATACCACAGATATCTGCCTAAAGAGCATTACAGCTCTTTAACATCAATTTGGTTTCGCTGATTGCGTATGCGAGCACGTATTTTAGACTCTAATGAATTCACCAAATCGGTATTGATTAAGCGCTCTTTTTGACGAACACCATCTTCATAAAAACCACTCATGCGATTACCACCCGCCAAACCGATATCAGACGCTAGTGCTTCACCTGGACCATTAACCACACAGCCAATGATTGATACGTCCATTGGTTCAACAATATCTTCTAAGCGATTTTCTAATTCATTCACCGTTGCAATGACATCAAACTCTTGACGAGAACAACTCGGACAGGCAATGAAGTTTATGCCGCGGCTGCGAATACGCAGTGACTTTAAAATATCAAAACCGACTTTAACTTCCTCAACAGGATCCGCGGCCAAAGACACCCGTATAGTATCGCCAATGCCATCATTGAGTAACATGCCCAAACCTACCGCTGATTTAACGGCGCCGGCTCTAAATGCGCCCGCTTCGGTAATGCCTAAATGCAGAGGTTGCTCTATTTGTGCCGACAATAAACGATACGATGCTACTGCCAAATGCACATCAGATGCCTTAACAGATACTTTAAACTGATCGAAATTGAGTCTATCTAAGATATCAACGTGACGCATGGCTGATTCAAAAAGCGCTGCAGCCGTTGGCTCGCCGTATTTTTCTTGGATATCTTTCTCAAGCGATCCAGCATTAACACCAATACGAATGGGGATATTGAGATCACGTGCACAATCGACAACAGAGCGGATACGCTCTTCGCGGCCGATATTACCTGGATTAATACGCAGGCAATCAGCGCCATATTCCGCCACTTTTAAAGCAATACGATAATCAAAATGAATGTCTGCCACTAAAGGAATTGGGCTAAGTAATTTGATTTGCTTAAACGCTTCTGCATCATTCATGGTTGGCACCGAGACACGCACAATATCTGCACCGGCAGCAGCTATGCGCTTTATTTGTGCGACGGTAGCCTCGACATCGCTAGTTAGCGTATTTGTCATCGACTGAACCGCAATAGGAGCGCCATCACCAATAGGCACATCGCCGACCATAATTCGTGTGGTTTTTCGTCTTACAATAGGAGATTGAGCATGCATATTAATTGTCCAACGGCACGCTAAATCGTGCGGTTTTATCTGTGATATAAGGCGTGATATCAAGCACTTCACCTTGATAGGTGATGGTGACTGATTCTGGCGCCCCTAAAATAACTTCAAAAGGTGGTACGCCATTTATTGGCATTATACGACCCGCTTTTTTAATGCCTATCGCTAAAATGGCATTAGTCGAGTCGGTAATTTTTACCCAACAATCTTTTGAAAAAGTAAAACTTGCTTGTACTATTTGAATATCATTTGCCGCAGGTTCGTCTGTAGTAACCTCATCGTTAGCACTGACAACATCGGCATTTTGTGTACTATCTAGTACGTCCCCTTCCAACAACACAACTAATTGAGCGTTAGACTGGGAAGATATCCCAACAAAATTATCGGTTTGCGGTAATGAAATATTAACACCCGGTTGAGCACCAACAGATTGCGCGATACTCACGTCATTATTTGCATCGATAGCTAACGAGGTCATCGTATCTTGTTGCCACCACCACCAAAACATGCCGCAGATAAGCAACACGAGAATAAACAATGATACCCAATTAAGGTAATTGTTATGGGCTTTCTCTAGATTGCGTTTTGAGAATGATTGCATTTTTTTGGTCGTTGTTTGCTGATATTGAATTTCAAACAACGCCATCATGTCGGGAATTGGCAGTCCTACCAAATTAGCGTAACTCTTTAAATAGCCTTTGCTATATAAGGTATTTAATGACGAATCAACGCTATCTTGCTCTAAACTTTCGATAACGGGCACTGAAAGGTATAATTTGGCAGCAATGTCGCTAGTCGATAATGCCAATTTTTTTCGCGCACGAATCAATTGCTGACCTAAGGAGGCTTGTTGCTCTTCTTGTGGTTGCTCTTTTGGATGAGAGTTATCGGACGTTTGACTCATTTAAAATCCTTATCTAAAAATGACTTAGCAGCTTGCGAGTTTGGGTATTTATTGACTAAGTCGCCGCCGAGTTTACGTACTACATCATCATTACCTAAACGGTGTGCCAACTTAACATCAAGCCACAAGCTTTGTTGAGTAACGACATAGACTTTTTTATAATTGGTAAGGTGCAACACCGACTGAGGATAGTTACCCAATTCCATTTCAGCTTTGACCAAGCCTAAAATAGAACGTACGCGGTTTTTCTCGTAGCCGATAACAGCATTAAGTTGTTTTCTAGCTAACGGCCAATCGTTATCACGTAATGCACAAAGACCAGAATTTTCTAGGCTATTAGCGACTTGTGCATTGCTAGGAGTGTTAAGCACTAAATCAAATTGACGCTGGGCAGCAACGAAACGTTGGTTATCACACAAAAAGGCGCCGTAATTATTTCGTGTATTGTAATTATTAGGAAAGGAGTTAAGCGCTTTTCGATACGATTTGTCAGCCATGTCGATATCACCAACATGCTGATAGTAATATGCATAACTAGAATCAATGCCGTCAATAGCACTGTTCGTTGCGGCGGCGCGATCAAGATTCAACTTGGCTTGGGCCGTTCTCCCGTGGCGGAGATATTCTAACGCTAATTTTAGCCGCGCCATGGCGGCTTCTTTACTATTAAAAGTGCGCTCAATGAGCGTATTATCGGGACCTCTGACATACTCTTTTGTCACGCAACCGCTAAGCGTTATGCATAGCAGCATAATCATCAGTCCTGATTGCCCAAATAATGTAACGTTATTCATTACTCTTGTCATATAAAGGATTCACAAATTTATCGTAAATTAGCGCACCATTGTGACTGAAATCCCTTCACCTTGCATCTGCTTTTTTGCGGTTCTTTTAGTACGGTCAATAACATCACCAGCCAGCTGACCACAAGCGGCATCAATGTCACCACCACGTGTTTTACGTACGATGACCGTGAAGCCATATTCCATCAAGACCTTACTAAATCGATCGATGCGAGAATTACTCGAGCGACCATAAGGCGAACCCGGATACGGATTAAATGGGATAAGATTTATTTTTGACGGCGTATCTTTTAATAGCTCCGCTAATTCATGCGCCAGCTCCGTAGAATCATTCACATGATCTAGCATGATATATTCGATGGTCACTCGACCACGGTTAGCGTTAGACTTTTCTATATAACGTTTTACACCCGCCAAAAACTCACTGATAGGGTATTTTTTATTAACCGGTACAATTTCATCACGTAATTTATCGTTTGGTGCGTGCAAAGAAATCGCCAATGCAACGTCAATTTGATCGCCTAACATGTCCAGCGCAGGTACCACGCCAGATGTCGACAACGTAACGCGACGCTTAGACAAGCCATAACCATTATCGTCCAGCATAAGCTCCATCGCAGGCACTACGTTTTTAATGTTAAGCAGTGGTTCGCCCATACCCATCATCACAACATTAGTGATTGGACGTTTTCCGGTATCGCCTTTAACGCCAACAATTTGCGCCGCACGCCATACCTGACCAATGATCTCACTAACCGATAAATTGCGATTAAAACCTTGTGCACCTGTCGAACAAAATGGACATTCTAGTGCACAACCGACCTGCGACGATACACACAACGTAGCACGATCACCTTCAGGAATATAAACGGCTTCTACTTCTTGTCCACCAGATACAGCCATTGACCATTTGATAGTGCCATCTATAGAGCGCTGTTCAGTAACAACTTCTGGCGCTTGAATAATACAGTTACGTGCTAATTTTTCACGTAGCTTTTTATTGATGTTAGTCATTTGTTCAAAGTCACTGACACCAAAGTGATAAATCCATTTCATCAACTGATCGGCACGAAATGGCTTCTCGCCTATTTCCGCAAAATAAGCACGTAATGCTTTACGATCCAAGTTTAATAAATTGATTTTTTCATCTTTCATGACGTTTCTCACTTAATAACAACAAATTAGTACATTTTTTACGTTTAACGACTCATCTCATTTCGTCCAATCGTTAAACGTAAAAAAGGGGGTATCAACCCCCTAGTTTATCATGCTTGAAGTTTTCACCTCATGCACTGTCCGGCAATCGAGATTAACGAGTACGTGGACAAACTTCTTCGTCAGAGAAGAAGTAAGCAATTTCACGTGCAGCAGACTCTAATGCGTCAGAACCGTGAGCAGCATTTTCGTCGATGCTATCAGCAAGATCAGCACGGATAGTACCAGCAAGTGCTTCAGCTGGGTTAGTAGCACCCATGATTTCACGGTTTTTAAGAACAGCGTTTTCGCCTTCTAAAACTTGAACCATTACTGGACCAGAAGTCATGAAAGAAACTAAAGCGCCAAAGAAAGGACGTTCGCTGTGCTCAGCGTAAAAACCTTCCGCTTTTTCTTGAGAAAGATGAATCATTTTTGATGCAACAATCTTAAGGCCAGCAGTTTCGAAACGGCTGTAGATTTGACCGATTAGGTTCTTTGCAACTGCGTCAGGTTTTACGATAGAAAAAGTACGTTCGATAGCCATTATAGAGCTCTCCAAAAAATAAAGATTGATTAAAATTTTGCGCATTGTACGTGAAATATCGACTAACTACCAACTTTACAACGAAAGTAACCACAAAACGTGAGGTAATCCCGATAAGTGTCAACGGAGCATAGATTTCAACCTGATTAACCAAATTGGTACTAAAGGATTGAATTAGACCGTTCAGCAATGATTCATGGTAAATCCGTTGTTATAGCAACACCATACATGCGTAGAGCGAAACCATGAAAAGAATTATATTGAGCATTGTCTTGTTAACATTAAGTCTTTGCACGCAAGCATCAAATATTATTAAGCATCAACAGCTCCCAAATCTTGATAAACAGAATAGTCTTCAAAATACACAAAAAAAACATCGCGTGCATCATGACGTATGGCTCGACAGTATCAGTGTTGAACAGTTTTTAGATGAAGACAATGATGATTATTACCAACAAATCAATGTTTCTTTTGATCTTGATACGCGTTTTACAGCCATTGATGTGTACGTTAAAATTTGGCAAACAGATTCCTATGGTTATCGTGATCTAATTACCACGACGCGAACTTTTACTCTCCAGGGCAATTCAGGCCAAGACACACAGCAAATAGACATATTGTTTAATGAGCACTTAGCCAGTGATTACTACCAACTAACGATGTCTATCTATGATTCACTAGATGACCAATTATTAAATACTTATCAGCAGTACAATACTCACCAATTGGCTGATATCGCCTTAGAAGGTCACCAATTTGATCACTACGCACATTTTAATGTCATTGATGCCAGCGTCGAGTTACAGCGAGATAACGACTTCGACGGTTATTATCAAAAGTTAGCCGTCGATCTAACCATAGACACCAATTATAAAGATCTTTGGCTAACTGCCGAGTTTTATATTAATGGGAGCCTTATTAGTACCAGCGAGGTATTCCAAATTCATCATGATAGCAGCGATCAAGAACAGCATTTTACACTTTATATGCCACAGCATTTGTCCTCCTCATATTATGATTTACATGTAAATATCATCGATTCGACATATAATTATTCGTATCAAGATATTAACGCTCAATCGTGGGCATCATTCGGTCACCTACCATTAGAGTCGACAAGTAATGACTACTATCAAGACGAGCAGGAATCGCATGACAACTACCATGCGGGCAATTTATCTATTTTCATGATAGCGATTCTTTCATTGTTATTGTTTTCAAGGTGTTGGCAGCAATTCAATCGACCAGTGAAAGTTGAAGAAAAAGTTTAACATCCAACTCGTAAATAATTTCAAAAATGAGATAATTGTGCTAAGTTAAAGACTTTCTCGTAATTTAATACTAAAAGGATGTACAGAGATGGCAGATATATTCACAGTGGCACAAGCCGCCGAATTTCTTGGTGTAACGGACTCACGCGTGAAACGCTTGGCAAGAGAGAGTTTATTAAATAATGTCGGTGGCGACGCCGCCGAGCCAACGTTTAGTAGCGACGAAGTTAAACGTTATAAGGAATTAGCCGAACGTATCGGTGGCATTTAATACGGCCTATCAATGCAACAATATTCGTTGCTAATGGTATGTATAGCTTGCCAAAATAGCTTGCGAGTATATATAAATAAGAAAAAGGAGCTCAACCTAATGGTGTGCTCCTTTTTCTTTGGATGCACTGACTAGCGCCTGCGGCGAGGGTTTATGAGTCTGGGAGTTTATCTAGAGGCTGCTAAAAGAGAAAAGCAAAGAAGTTCGGTGCGCGTGGCCAGTAGCAATGGCCGTCTCTGTGCCAGATCAACCGTGTGAGTGGGTTGCACTGACTGCGTCAGCGACAGGCGCTGTGAATGAGTTATACCAGTTGTATTAATGATGTGACCAATTTTGTAGTGAGGATAAACGGATTAGAGCAAGGCATTTATTTACATATGTAGTTATTCTACAAAGAAAATAAATAACGAAGCTATGATTCGTTTAGACCACGAAAAATGATCAAATCATTGGTGCAATTGGTATTATTACAACACCAATAATTATATAGTTCACAGTGAACCTCGCAATTAGCCGAGGGATGTTAATATTAAACACGTTTTATTATGCCTGGTTTGGTTAAATCCGATTTTGACAAAGACCAATAGTCTGCTCGTGTGTAGTAGATAGCGAAGTTCGGGATAACGAAAAATCAAGTGCCAGCCAATGTCATTCAGTAATTATGCAAAAGTTCTAAGCTACCTTATAAAAACCAGTTTGGGGTAGGTATACAATTCAATTTTTAGCCTCTATCGATATCAGTACTGATCACTTTGAGACTGGCGTTCCCTCGATTTAAACTTCCAAAGAAGGGGAAACTGTACCGCTAGCGCGACACATAGTTAGGGCTTTGCGTCGACACTTGGGGAGCGTCGATCTTTTAGCGAGCTATCCTTAAAACTAATGTTTTTATCAAGCTTTAGACACGAAAATACAATGCTTTTATGACTGTGCCTTAGTACGTGTATCGAGATACGCCTGATAGTCAGGCACCGTTTTTTCGTATTCGCTGTTAAACAGCGGTGAGTTAATTATAAAATCTGCGGTGGAGTGATTACACGCCACGGGAATATTCCAAACTGCGGCCAATCTTAGCAACGCTTTAACGTCAGGATCGTGTGGCTGTGCTTCTAATGGATCCCAAAAAAAGATTAAAACATCTATTTTTTGCTCTGTTATTAGTGAACCAATTTGTTGATCACCACCCAATGGACCACTAATTAATTTCTCAATCAACAGTTGCGTATTAGTCTCTAACAATATTCCCGTCGTGCCCGTGGCATAGAGTTTGTGATTAGCGAGCTTGTCTTGATATTTTTTACACCACCCTAACAATTCACTTTTCATGTTATCGTGAGCAACCAATGCGATTGATTTCATTTTTGGAGAGATTACTTTCTTTAAAATCATAATGTTCCTTCTTTAACAAAGCTTATTTTAACAAAATTTTGGTTGAACAATAACCTGCTACAAAGACAGGCAAACATTGCCCTATCAAGCTGCACATGCTCATTAATGAAATCTATAATACTCACGCCTTTTGTACCACTCTAACCGACTCAAATTTACCGGTATCGCGCTGTTCCCTTAATGCTTTATTAGCGTTAAGGGTGTCTTATTTATGGGTTACTAAATCAGCTTCATTGATAGCGCCAGTAAGATACTCATCTGTAGCATGAATGGACACAATCTAAAATCCGCTAAAAAGATTACCTAAACTGCTGCTACCAAATACAATTCTTGGTACAGCAATGATTCTTTGATATTTTTATACTCTGTGGCCCGCTTTCTATGGTGACAATACTGATGGTAATATCGTCATCATAGTGGTTGTTTTTTATCTTATTGATGATAAACGCCCTAGACTCGGCGAATAACTTGCTGATGAAGTCGCATTAACATGTAATCACTCTCTTTCTTCCAGTTAAGGTTTTTCGCCATGTCACCAATACATTGAGTCACCTGATTAACAAATTTACCGTAAGTATTGTGGCTTTCATCAACGTCGCTCGCAAAGAACACCAGGCGAATTGTATCGACCAGTTTGTCGCTTTGCCATTTACAAATAATGCCACCGATTGCATTGGCGGGATTAAATCCTAATGAAATTATCTCACCGTTAACAATACTGGTTTGTGTTTCATCATAACGTACGATTGGCGACATGCCATTGGCAATCATAGCGCCATGGTTTAAGCCATGTTGCGCGGCGGCGTTAGTGAATGCAGTTTTAATCTTTTCGTATAACGTATTAAAAGGTTCGCTGCAATCGTAATCAATATCAACATTTTTAAGAAGCCTTCTGGTCATTGGCACACTAACCACCGCATAGGTGATTGCACTAAACGCGCCCGACAGCTTATACCCCTGTTGTAAATAACGCGCTGATATTTCTCTAAATGCATGAGTCACCGTTTCTTTATGGCCTTTGTCTGCACCAAAAATATCATAGGTTATATGTTGGTGATCACGCATTTTTAACACACCTGGAGCAAGTCCAATCTGCTGTGATATTTTTGTCACCGCGTTAAATACTTTGTGATGAAAAGCAGCCGAATCGCCGCGTAAGTTATCACCGTTAGCAAGGAATAAAAACTTAACTTTATTTGAGCGATGTCCGCCGTCAAAATAAGCCTTAAATGTGCTATTTTGAGTGGGATTGTAGAAAAAGAATGACTGCTGAGCAGTATGTAAAACCTGTTGCTCGTCGCTATTCCTAACACGTACCAGCCTGCTATTGGCAATGAAATTCGCATGTTCAATGCCACTTTCTTCAACAATATCAAAAACTAACTTAGCCAGATTTTGATAAAACAATTGATAGGGTTTATCCACTGATTGGTCAACGTCACCAACGATCAAGGTTATTAGCTCATCCGTTAATAGCATTTCAGCAATGATGTATTGATTATCGCGCGCGTTACTAGGCAGATAAACTTTTTCGGCGGCGCGGCGTTTACGTACAATTGAATTTGTTCTACTCATAATAATCTCTCTGTGCATAGCGACTTTCACTATGTATTTGATACCAATCTGAACAAATCATTGCCCATTTGTGTTGGTGAAAATTAAACAAATTGGTATTGATAGACGAATAATAGGGATTAAAAGTTACATAAAAATGACAATGACACCGAAATAGAACGTTGCTATTTCATCTTTTTCACCTCAACGTTGAATTAAAACCAAACAGGAACCTAGGCGGGAAAGAGACAACGGATTATGGTCAACTACCAATGCCCATGTAATTAGCGCATTGAGTTACATACTAACCTGCTTTTCC
>JABSRV010000047.1 GCA_013214905.1 Psychrobium sp.
TCACCAAAATAGTGCACAAGTTCATTAAGTCACAAGCCGATAACGAAGCTATGCAAGAATTTACTGCACCGTTAGGCAAGTTGAACCAACAATGGGGCGAATTAACCATGGCTGTTGGCATGAAAGCAATGGAAGACAAAGACGAAGTTGGCGCCGCATCGGTTGATTACCTAATGTATTCTGGTTATGTAACACTGGCTTATTTCTGGGCCAAAATGGCTGATGTCGCTCAACGTAAACTAAGCGAAGGAACGGGCGATAGCGCGTTCTATCAAGCTAAAATAGATACTGCTCGATTCTACTTTGCACGTATTTTACCGCGTACATTATCGCATGCGGCGATGATTACCGCTGGTAACAGTACGCTAGCAGCAATCGACAGCGAACACTTTTCATTTTAAGAACTACGCTATAATTTAAGTTCGAAGGCCTCTTTTTAAGAGGCCTTTTTTTTGCCTTATTTTCATCAGATTCAATGCTCTAAAAGTTTATTATTGAAATATTAATAAATTTATTCTTAGGTTAGCCGATAATTCTTTTGGTAATGTATTCACAAAATAACGATGACTAGAAGGACCTAGAATGACCTAGAATGAATTTAAAGAATAAAATACTTATTGGCGCAGCATTATTGGTGGCTATCCCCATCATCATTTCATCGAGCATTCTTGGTTATACCTCGTCAAGTCAATCATTCGCTGCTTTAGAGCGCGCAAGTAAAAGTCACTTAACCGCGACCAGAGATCTCACCAAGGCACGCATTGTAGATTATTTATCAGCGCTAGATTAGCAAATCAATACATTTTCTGATGACTGAATTTTTATCGATGCGATGACGGAATTTCAACAAAGTTTTCAGACTTATCAAGAACAGCATGATATTGAGCGCCGCGAACTTAAACAATATTATGAGGCCCAATTTAACGGCGTTTATAAGGATCGTAATCAAGGCGGTTCTGCTCCTATTGCAACATGGTTAGATAATTTGTCTGATAATGCTTTAGCTTTACAATATCGTCTTATGCCCAAAAATTCACACCCGTTGGGCTCTAAGCATTTACTTGACTCGTTAAATGATGGTAGTGACTATGATAAGCACACTGTCATATCACCCAATTATTCGCCAGTATCTAGAAGAATTTGAATATTATGATATTTTTTAGTCGATTCTAAAAGTGGTAACGTGGTTTATTCGGTCTTTAAGGAGCTCGATTTTGGCACCTCTCTATTACCGGCTCTTTTGCTAATTCTGGACTGGCGAAAGCCTTCCATCAGGCCAACAATAAAAATGACGTTCACTTTACGGTGATTGAAGATTTTGCCAGCGACGCACCATCGTATGAGAGCCCTGCCGCGTTTATCGCCTCGCCTATTTTTGAGCAAGGTAAAAAGATTGACGTCCTTATTTTTCAAATGCCATTGGGTAAGCTCGATAGCATTATGACTCCCTCGGGACATTGGCAGGACGTTGGGTTGGGGAAAACAGGGCAAACCTACCTTTTGGCAGTGACAGTACTCTGCGCTCAGAGAATCGTCGATTAGTCGAAGAGCCTAAAAGCTATTTTGAGTCTATTTCAAAGAGTGGCGCTGACAACGCAGCTCTCAAAGATATTATTAATAAGCAGACGTCGATTGGTTTGCAGCCGGTGCTAACATCTTCAGCTCAACTTGCACGGCAAGGAAAGTCAGGCATTGAAGTGGTCACCGATTATTAAATTAGGTGATGGTTTAAATTACATCGAAAATAGCTCAGATCTGACTCACCGTCTTAAGGTAACAGGAAGTGATGAAATTAGCTCAGCTACTCACTCACTTAACTCAATGATGAGTAAATTCCACCAAGGCATGTCAGATGTTGCCGATAACGCCGTTAAAATGGCAGCGGCAACCGAGCAGACCTATTTGATCACCAAGCTCAATGCCGAACAACTCGATATGCAGCAAAGCCAAACCACGCAAGTCGCTAGTGCAATGGAAGAAATGACTATTACCGTCGAGAATGTGTCTGAAAACTTAAGCGATACAATGTCGGCGGTTAAAAACGTCGATGGCCTGAGCAGTGATGGCCACGCCATCATGCAAAACACCATTATTTCGGTCAACGACTTAGTGCAACAAATTGAAGAGACAGCGCATGTCATTGAAAAATTTGAATTGCACAGTAATGACATTGTTACCGTGTTAAATGTTATCAAGGGTGTTGCTGATCAAACCAATTTACTAGCACTCAATGCCGCAATAGAAGCAGCTCGCGCGGGAGAGCAAGGCCGAGGATTTGCGGTGGTTGCAGACGAAGTTCGCGCGCTGGCCGGTCGCACTCAAGCATCTACCGGTGAGATAAGTGCCGTCTTAGACAAGCTGATAAAAAGCTCAGAGCAAGCAATTCCCGCCATGGCACATAGTAAAAACTGAAGCCAAGAAGTTGTGGTACAATCAACTTCGGCCGAACAGTAATTCTCTTAAACGTCTGAATTAGTTGCTAATATTTCACAAAAGAACACTGAAATTGCTGTAGCGGTTGCTCAACAGCGTACAACGTCTAATGAAATAAATAATAATATTCATGATATCGAGACATGTAGCAATGCGACAGCCCAAGGCTCACAACAAACAATGCAAGCCACCGTGGAGTTAGGTGAGTTGGCGGTGAAATTGCTCAAGCTAGTCGCCACTTACGTGATTTAATTCCGATCTATCAGGACAAAGCGTGGCGTCAATTAAGGCGTTACGCGGCGTAATTTCATGCGCACAAAACTCGCTTAAATTAACGCAATAGCCGTGTTGCTCAAGAAACAAAATACGATCCAGCAATAACCAACGTTCTAGCAATTGTCTAAACGCATGAGTCACTAATTCAATACGGCTGTTGAGCTCTCGTCGCTGCCAACCACGCTGTTGATAATGCGCAAGTTTGCTTTTATCGACGAGCACTAGCCCTTTCTTGTCGCAAGCCCATTGGCAGAAATCCTCGAATGTTCCCACCAACATAGACTGTCTAATAGACGGCAGTGGCAAGTAGTGACTCTGTTGTCTTATATCCCGTTGCAACAAATCAAATGCTAACCGCCATGCCACTTCAGTGGCTCGATGGCGTTGTTGACGCTGTCCAGCAACAACGGTTTGCTGCATAGACAAACTCAAATCACTACGTTGTAGTTGCAGTTCACTAGATTGCGCTTGCTGCGATAATTTTTGATAATATTGCTCGTCAATTAAATGATAACAACAAGGGGCAATCGTTATACGCTGCGTTTTAGCCAACACAGCCTTTGTTAATAGGGCTATATGCAAATCACCACAGGCATGCAATGCAATGGCGTGTAGCTTTGGTTGCAACAAACCGTTAACTTCGTCCGACAGAACATCACCCTGCCTAAACCTTTGGTTCACTTTATGTTTTAGTGACAATAACTCTCCGTCTGCACAAAGTTGCGGTTGCCATTCAACACTGGTTACCGAGCGCTGTTGAGTAAAGGCAATTAGCCTTCCTAAGTGACCTTTGCCAGCACACCATTCTAATACAGGGGACTTAGTATTTAGTGTTAACGCGGAGAACGACTCAATTTGTTGTAGTTTTCGGCCCTTAATTCCCGCTTTTAACCAGGTGGGGGCATCAAGTTTTGGCGCAGTGATACATGACAAAGGCTCGATAATATCGAGGTTAGTGCCAATGAGAGGGGATATGGCTTGACGGAGACGTTTATCATCACCGTCAAGTTTTTCGATCTGATCGCTCGATAAGTCACTAACATAATGACAAAGCGCGCTGTTTTCAGTCCAAGGCAACTGCAAATGTTCAAACGGCCGTATTTGCCAATACGACCGTGTTTCTCTAAGTAAAGAATCAATCTGCAGAAATTGCTCAGTAAAAGTTAACTTACTGGGCATTGTCCTGCGGCTCATCTTGCGCTTCATCTTGTTGCACTTCGTTGAGCAAATCGTGATCAATAAGTTCGTCATCTGGCTGTAACCATTTACTCATCACAGCTTCAGCTTCCGCTTTACCAATAACTTTCAATGACGAGAAGGCTTGCACGGTGATATTGCCACCGAAAACCTGACAGTCTTTGCGAGCTTTTAACACTGCAGACTTGCGGGCACCTGACTTAAACTTGTCACACTTAGTTAGTAAGGCTAATACCGGCATATCACTTTCTATGGCCCAACGGATCATATTCACATCAAGATCTTTCAATGGATGTCTAATATCCATCATGATCACTAAACCGCGTAAACATTGACGGTTTTGCAAGTATTCACTCAATGATTTCTGCCACTCAATTTTTTTTGCAAGTGGTACTTTGGCGTAACCATAACCTGGCAAATCAATAAGTCGACGCTGTGGATCTAGCTGAAAGATATTAATCAGCTGGGTACGTCCAGGTGTTTTACTGGTACGTGCCAATGTCTTTTGGCGAGTAATAGTATTTAATGCGCTAGACTTGCCGGCGTTTGAACGTCCAGCAAAAGCAATCTCGTAACCAACATCTGCTGGCATGTGCATATGTGCAATATTAGGCGCGCTTGTTAAAAAAGTCGCCGCTTCAAAGTTTATTTTTAGATCTGACACAGTTTTTTTGCTCCAAACTTCAGTGAATCAGCCAAGAGCTAATTACTTTTCAATTTTTTCATGTAGAATAATGCGATAATTATAAGCATAAGTTTAACACGCCCTCGGGCATGTCAGTAATAGCAATCACAATAAATCCGTAAAAAGTTGAGACGCCATGAAGAAAATAGCAATAGCATTAACACTTTTAGCAAGTTTAGTCGGCACAGCCAACGCAACTGGTGACGCGCAAGCAGGAAAAACCAAAGCATTAGCCTGTGCAGCCTGTCATGGTAGTGATGGCAACGCCTTAATTTCCATTTATCCTAATTTGGCTGGTCAGCACGCAGATTACATCGTCAAGCAATTGAAAGACTTCAAATCTGGCGCACGTAAAGACCCAACTATGGCAGCAATGGTTATGGCTCTTTCTGAGCAAGATATGCAAGACATTGCTGCATATTTCCAGTCTCAACAGATGAAAGAAGGCACGACGCCAGAAAATGTTGTCGCTGTGGCCAAAAATTTATACCTTGGTGGTGACATGGAACGTAAGATAGCGGCTTGTATCGCTTGTCATGGTCCACGTGGTAACGGTAATGGCTTAGCTAAGTTTCCAAAAATCTCTAGCCAGAGCCCTGCGTACATCATTGCTCAGCTAAAGAAATTTCGTGCTGGCGAACGTGCAAATGATCCTTCAGGCATGATGGTTGATACCGCAAAGAAACTTACCGATGCTGAAATTGAAGCATTAGCTAATTATTTAGTAGGTCTGCATTAATAAAGCAGCCTATTAATTAGCGTTTCTAAAAAGCATCGCCAATGATATTGGCGATGCTTTTTTTTGTGATTATTTTATGGTCAACAATGCCAGAATATCTCTTTCTATCGCGTTATTTCATCAGAATTTATCACCACCCATGTCAAATACGGCTGCCATCGAGAGTCATATCCTGCACATATCTTCTAAAAAAGTACTTCGATGGTGTCTCCTGGAAATTTATTGCCTGCTTATGGTGACAGTAAACATAAAAAAACATGGCATATAAATGTCAATATACTGCATAATTAAACGGTTGTTTGAATATTTAAGCATCAATATAGCTGGTTATTTATACTTTTAAAGTGCCGGCCTCGCTGGCATTCTTCAGGATAATCTTAAGAAAAGTACGAGATACGCCACCCCACTTGTAATACATTGACCCTTTGTGTCGTGCGACATTCGCCATTACGTAAACGTTAACTTACGTATAACTCACGTTAAAACAAATAGTTATAGTTATTTTGTATGTACGATTCAAAAATAAGTATTAAATCTCTCTTGTCGCAGAAACTCACGCCAGTAAAGTATCTCACCAGTTGAACACGACCAAACAATAATAATCATTTAATGATCATGATAAGTGTTTGATTAGAGTTGATTTAAATCAGCCTTTTATAAAAATAATAATATTGACACATTTGTGTCGCTGTACTTGACGTATTAGTTAGTACCTTTAATTTGCTTATTTTGAGCAAGCCTAGATTCTAGGAAAATAATAAAAAGCCATTTTTGGCATTGAGAATTTTTCTCGTTGAATCTCTTATTTTTAGAGATGCGTCTATTTTATAGACCGGCCTGTTATTGATGTATTTGTCTAATCAACTTTTAGATTAGCAAAATCATAAAGGCTAAATAATAAAAAGAATAAACTTAGTTCACCTTGTTATTATGGAAGATATAATAAAACAATAGGAAAGTGATATTAAGTAGTAAACCTTTCTTTTATATTTGAAGGAGAGCTCAAATATAAAAGTAGTGTATATTCACTTTTAAACGGTAGATTCGTCTGCCGTTTTTTTATGCCCAAAATTTATTTTCGGTTTATCTGCACATTTATTACCCTGCTTACTGAAATTTAGTCCGAAATCTGCTATAAAACGCTTAAATTATTCAAAGTAAAAAAAACCTATGACTCGCATTAAGAAAAAGCGTACCGAAAAAAGCATCGGCGCTGCTAAAAAGCCTCTGGAAAAACAATCAGAACGCACAAAAGAACTGTCAAAAAAGAAAGGCAAAGGTCGCCCAGCAGGCGCTAAAGCTAATATTGATGGTGTGGTAAAAAAATCTAAATCAAGATCTAAATCAGGCCAATCTACACGTGATGACCGAGTGGGCAGTAAAACACCGATTAACTTGATCGTGGAAGCACCTAAAAAAGTATTGGTTCCGCGTGTTAGCGTTAAAAAGAGCATAGCAGTACTGACACCAGAACAGCAGCTACACGCTTTAGAAAACGATGAACGTCTTAATACGTTATTAGATTTACTCGACGCCGATCAAGAAATTTCAGAAAAAGATCAGGCATACATTGAACACCAAACTGCGCACCATCAAAAATTGATTGCTGAACTTGGTCTTGATGACGAAGAAGAAGCAGATGAAGACGCTGAAGAAGAACTTGAAGAATGGCAGAAACTAGATAGCTCTGAGTTTGACGAGTTTAAAGAGTAATGAGCAATACGCTTATTATTTTGTTGATTGTGGCGATTTGCGTTGTCGCTGCTTTAGCTTTTTATGCGGGCAGCTTGTTTGCACAAGTTAAAAAGCAACGAGTATCGCAACAACAAGCGATGCAAAGCCAACAAGAAGCCATAGACAAGCATAACAATAAGTTAATCGAAAGCATTCAGCTGATCGCCAAAGCGGTGACTGAGCAGCAAGTTGATTTATCAGAAGCTGCCATTAGAATCTGTCGTTTATTAGAAAAAGTATATATAGAGCAAGATGCCGCCTATCCAGAGGCATATCCTGCTCTGCATCAACTTGATACGTTTCTTAGCGATTATCCGACTCATGCCGCTTATAAAGCGCTTAAACGCCAAGAACGTATGCGTTTTGACGTAAAGCGGGCACAGCAAGAAGAGCAGCTTAAAGAAGCCGTTGAGTCTGAATGCCACCATCTGCTAACGTTTAGCGTCTAAAATACTCCCTCTATACCCCCTGAAATTTCTAAAAGAGTGCTATTTATGCGCTCTTTTTGTTTTCTTATCACATTCTTATCAAATTAAGTCCGATCGGTTGTTGCCAAATTCTTGATGCTAAGTACACTGGTTCAGTAACCATAAATTTAGGAATGAAGACAAGGATCTCCAGCAATGTATTACCAAACTGACGACATCAACATTGACAAAATTAAAGAACTACTGCCGCCAATTGCTTTATTAGAGCGCTTTCCGTTGAGCCAAACCGCGTCCAAGACGGTCTTTGATTCTCGTCAGGCAATCCATAATATTCTTACCGGCAAAGATAAACGTCTATTAGTAGTCATCGGCCCTTGTTCTATTCATGATCCAAAATCGGCCATTGAATACGCCAAGCGTTTAAGCAAATTACGTCAAGAGTTAGGTAATGAACTAGAAGTTGTGATGCGTGTTTATTTTGAAAAACCGCGCACCACGGTAGGCTGGAAAGGGTTAATTAACGACCCATACATGAATAATACATGTGACATTAACGATGGTCTTCGTTTAGCACGAAAGTTACTCATAGATATAAATGAGTTAGGCCTGCCAACCGCTGGTGAGTTTTTAGATATGATTACGCCGCAATACATTGCAGACTTAATGAGCTGGGGTGCTATTGGCGCACGAACTACCGAGTCACAAGTTCATCGAGAGCTCGCCTCAGGCATGTCTTGCCCTGTTGGTTTTAAAAACGGTACCGATGGCACCATAAAGATGGCTATTGATGCCATAGGTGCTGCTAGCGCCCCGCATAACTTCTTATCGGTGACTAAATATGGCCACTCAGCCATTGTGCAGACATCAGGTAACGAAGATTGTCATATCATCTTACGCGGTGGTAAAGAACCAAACTACTCAGCCGCGCATGTTAAGTCGGTCAACGAGCAGCTAACCAGTGCAAAATTACCGAACAATGTGATGATCGATTTCAGCCACGCCAATAGCTCTAAGCAATTTAAACGACAATTAGACGTTGCTACAGATGTTAGTGCACAAATGTGCGCAGGTGACGACTCAATATTTGGCGTAATGATTGAAAGTCATTTGGTTGAAGGTCGACAAGACATCGTCGATGGTGAAGTTGAAACTTATGGTCAAAGTGTCACCGATGCTTGCATTGGCTGGGACGATACCGAATTAGTGATGCGCCAATTAGCCCAAGCGGTCACTGACAGAAATAAGCGTTAAATACACCAACACCCAAGTTGTGACGAGGCAAACTCGTCACAACTAAAATATCTATACTCGCCCCGCCCAATAAATGATAAAATTAGCGTCACTTTTATCCAGCAAGCCTTTAATTATGTCGCAACAAACACCAGATCAATCTACCAGTGGTATTCGCGTTAATAAGTTTCTTAGCGAGGTCGGCTATTGTTCGCGCCGCGAAGCCGATAAATTGGTTGAGCGTGGACTGATTACCATTAATGGCAGCAAAGTCGAAATGGGCATGAAAGTGCAACCTGGAGACGAAGTTAAGGTCAGTGGCAAGCTTGTTGGCAGCAAATCCAAACCTGTATATATCGCACTAAATAAACCTCAAGGCATCACTTGTACAACAGATCAGTATATTGAAGGTAATATTGTTGATTTCGTTAATTACCCAGAGCGCATATTCCCTATTGGTCGATTAGATAAACCATCTGAAGGTCTTATTTTACTGACCAACGACGGTGACATCGTTAATAAGATTTTACGTGCGGGCAATAACCATGAAAAAGAATATGTGGTAACAGTAGATCGCCCTATTAACGCTCAGTTTATTCATGACATGAGTAACGGTGTACCGATTTTAGATACCATTACCAATAAGTGTAAAGTGACGCAAACTGGCCCTAAGAGTTTTGAAATTATCCTGACTCAAGGGCTAAATCGACAAATTCGCCGCATGTGTGAACATTTTGATTTTAGAGTTCGCAAGTTAAAGCGCATGCGCATTATGAATTTAACTGTAGATAACTTAGCGACAGGCGCATGGCGTCATTTGAAAAATGATGAACTGGCGCAGCTTAATAGACTGATCACAGACTCTAAGAAAACCACAGATTACGTTAAACCAACAAGAGATGAGGTCAGCAGTGCGTCACGTACCGACAGCCCATATGGTAAATTGCCAACTAAGCGCAGCGTTCGACAAGACAGAACTCGAGCACCTAGCTCTGTAAAATATGCTTACACACCACCGAAAAAATAGCACAAAAAAGCCTGATATCTATTTGATTAATCCTTTTTAGTTCAAAGGTTTATCTTTGCAATGCGAGACTTCCAAAGTGCGCCGTTTGCCGCTCTTAGTTGCCTTGATATTAATGCCTGTTAGGAAGAAAAATCAGGACGATTTTTCAGATTTTAGCGCAGGGATGCGCATTAAAATCGGTTCCGTTAAAACAGGTATTATTATCAAGATAAGCAACTAAGCGACGGTCGCCTTTCTTTTGGTTACTTTATCTTTGGCGAAGCAAAGAAAAGTGACTGGTGTGCTTGTGATGCACCATTTATGTCTGAAATTTAAATAAGCACATCATAATTTCACCAAAACCTAATTGGCAGTAACAACTTGTCCAGACAAAACCACAAAAAAGCCTGATACCAACTAATCGGTATCAGGCTTTTTAGTTTATTCAGTTAAGCGTTAATCCCAGCTTAAAATGACTTTACCCGATTGACCAGAGCCCATCGCGTCAAATCCTTTTTGGAAATCATCGATGTGGAAATGGTGAGTAATAATCGGTGAGATATCTAAACCAGATTGAATCAAACTTGCCATTTTATACCAGGTTTCAAACATTTCACGACCATAGATACCCTTGATCACTAATCCCTTAAAGATAATTTGATCCCAGTCAATAGACATATCAGATGGTGGAATACCTAGCATCGCAATGCGACCGCCATGATTCATGCTCTCTAACATGCCTTTGAAAGCTGATGGTACGCCAGACATTTCCATGCCCACGTCAAAGCCTTCAGTCATACCTAGCTCTTTCATCACGTCATCTAGGCTTTCATTAGCCACGTTAACCACGCGTGTTGCGCCCATTTTAGCGGCGAGTTCCAAACGATATGGATTAACATCCGTAATGACCACGTGGCGAGCGCCAACGTGCTTACATATCGCAGCGGCCATAATGCCAATAGGGCCAGCGCCGGTAATCAAGACATCTTCACCAACCAAGTCAAACGACAATGCGGTGTGCACGGCATTACCAAATGGGTCAAAAACGGCGGCTAAATCATCGCTAATATCATCCGGCAATTTAAATGCGTTAAAGGCAGGGATCACTAAATATTCAGCAAACGAGCCTTCACGATTTACGCCAACACCAATGGTATTACGACATAAATGTGTACGACCACCACGACAGTTACGACAATGACCACAGGTAATGTGTCCTTCGCCAGATACGCGATCACCAATGGAAAAACCTTTAACTTCTTGACCAATAGCAACCACTTTACCGACATACTCATGCCCAACGACCATCGGGGTAGGTATGGTGCGCTGTGCCCATTCGTCCCAATGATAGATGTGCATGTCGGTACCACAAATAGCGGTCTTAACAATTTTTATCATTAAGTCATTGTGACCAAGCTCAGGCTTAGGCACATCAACCATCCAAATGCCTTTTTCAGCCTTTAGTTTGCTCAGTGCCTTCATTATGAAATCACTCCAAGCTCTTTACCCACGTCAATGAATGCCGCGATAGCGTGATCCATTTGCTCTTGGGTATGCGCCGCTGACATTTGCGTACGAATACGCGCTTGACCCTTTGGCACAACAGGGAAAGAGAAACCAATGACGTAAATACCTTTCGCTAATAAGCGATTAGCCATCTCTGACGCCAATTTTGCGTCACCTAACATCACTGGCACAATCGCATGGTTTGCACCAGACATGGTGAATCCAGCCGCCGCCATATGCTTGCGGAAATACTCAGCGTTTGACTTAACGCGGTCACGTAACTGTTGGCCGTCTTTTAACATCTCGAATACTTTAATCGACGCGGTAACAATTGCAGGCGCTAAAGAGTTTGAGAATAAATAAGGACGCGAGCGCTGACGTAACCATTCAACGATTTCTTTGCTAGCCGATGTAAAACCGCCAGACGCGCCGCCTAATGCTTTGCCTAATGTACCGGTGATGATATCAACACGATCCATTACGTCACAAAACTCATGAGTACCACGCCCTTCATCACCAACAAATCCTACGGCGTGAGAATCATCAACCATTACCATGGCGTCATACTTATCAGCTAAATCACAAACACCTTTAAGGTTAGCGATAACGCCGTCCATTGAGAAAACACCATCGGTAGCGATTAACTTAAAGCGAGCACCAGCTTCGGTCGCCGCAATAAGTTGCTCTTCTAGGGCTACCATGTCGTTATTGGCATAACGGAAACGTTTTGCTTTACACAAACGCACGCCATCAATAATTGATGCATGGTTTAATGCGTCTGAAATAATCGCGTCGTCTGGGCCTAATAAGGTTTCAAACAAACCAGCGTTGGCATCAAAACATGATGAATATAAAATAGTATCGGGCATGCCCAAGAAGTCACTAATCTTACTTTCTAGTGTTTTATGAATGTCTTGCGTGCCACAAATGAAACGAACCGACGCCATACCAAAACCATTGTCGTCAAGACCATTTTTGGCGGCTTGTATTAATTCAGGGTGATTAGCCAAACCAAGGTAGTTATTGGCACAAAAGTTAACGACTTTGCCGTCAGCAACCTCGATACCAGTTTGCTGTGCCGTCAATAATTGACGCTCTTCTTTATATAAACCTTCGGCTTTAACCTGGTCGATTTGTTGCTGTATAAAATCAGTAAATGCGGCAGACATGAAGACTCCTAACAATATTTTGGATAATACAACACCGCTAATAATCAAAACGGTATTGCTCAGATAGTTGCTAGTTTAATCTGAAATTGGCCGCAAATCAGTAATAAAGATGATTAGAGGCCATAATATTAGATATTTTCATGGTAAAGATATGCTTACAAATAATAGCTTTTTATTATTAATAGGTTAGCGAGATAGATTAAGACTTCATATTACATTTTCTAATCCGAAATCTCTTCGTTTAGCTGTTTTTTAGCCTTTTCTAAGTAATTTCGCTCTAGCTCCGTGATTTGGCGATGACCGAGTTCGGTTAAATAACCTTTAAAAATACCAATCACTTTAATAACACCTTGAGAAACAGTTTCTTTAGTGATCATTTGCTGTGTTTGCGTATGCTGATAACTAATCCAAAACGTGACTACCAATTTTAGGGTATGCGCTAAGTCCCCAACCATCGCATCATCAAGACTAATCATCTTTAAACTACGCATTTGCTCTAAAATAGTAATCATTCGTTGGTAAAGGCGCTGCTGAGCGATTAGATATCGTTGATGTAATTCGTCATCACGCGCCAATATATCGGGCAAGTTGGCGTAGAAAAAACGGAATTGCCACATGGAATAGAAAACACGGTCTAGGTAATACAACATTTCGTCCATGCCAACGCTCGATTGCTCTTGCGGTTGGAACATTTGATCCAAGTTCTTTTCATACAACTTGTAAATACTACGAATAATGTCGTCTTTATTGCGATAGTGGTAATATAGATTACCTGGGCTAATACCAATATGAGCGGCGATATGGTTGGTGGTTACATTGCGTTCACCTTGCAAGTTAAATAACTCAATACTGCCGGCAATGATTCTATCTTTAGTCTTCATTTGTAGTTTTTACGCTCCATCATATCAACAATGTTTAAGCACAAAAGTCAGCTTTGTATTGCCGCTAACTTTCTGTTTTTCATAAAATAACGTAGTATTAGCCCCAATACGGCTCGAATTTACGACCAATGTAACCTTTAAACCGAGACATAGCAAAACAATGAATCGCTTTTTTTATACAATATTTCTAACCCTACTAAGCCCCTTAATTTTGCTCTATCTCGCTTATCGCGCTTATAAAAGCGTGGATTATCGCGGTCGAGTTAGTGAGCGCTTTGGGCTAAAAAGATTAAGACCAACAAAACCGGTGCTGCTGATTCATTGCGTATCGGTTGGCGAAACTTTGGCGGCGGTGCCTTTAATCAATGGTTTAATCGAGCGCTACCCGACGTACCAAATTGTCGTCACGACCAGCACACCGACTGGCAGTCAAGCCGTTGTCAAAGCTTTTGCAGAACGTGTTTTACATTGTTACCTGCCCATTGATCTGCCTGGTGCTATCAAGCGTTTTTTAAACGACTTACAACCTCAAGTCTGCATTGTGATGGAAACAGAGTTGTGGCCAAATCTTATTCATCAATTGCATCAACGTAATGTGCCAACGCTATTAGCCAATGCCCGCATGTCAGCAAAATCACAACGGGGCTATTTGAAAAACGCAGCGCCACTAATGCGCGAAATGCTGCAAAAACTGCATCACGTAGCGGCGCAATTTGACAGTGATGGTGAGCGCTTTATTGCCTTAGGCTTAGCGCCAGAAAAATTGGAGATTGCTGGCAGTATCAAATTTGATATAAACATTGCGCCACAATTGATCATTCGCCAGCAAGCATTAAAACAACAATGGGCTAGCCATCGTCCGGTATGGGTTGCGGGTAGCACTCACCCTATAGAGCATCAACAGATATTAAATTGTCATCAGCAACTGCTAAATACCTTTCCCGATCTACTATTAATTATTGTGCCGCGCCATAGTGAGCGCTTTGACGAAGTTGTCTTAGAATGTCAGAAGATGGATTTTAATGTCATCAGGCGCAGTGCAGGCATTATGACAAACAGCGATACACAAATCATTGTTGGCGATAGCATGGGTGAATTATTGCTATTTTTCGGCTTAGCAGACATTGCCTTTATTGGCGGAAGTTTAATTGAACGAGGCGGACACAACCCCTTAGAGCCAGCAGCGCTGGGCAAACCCTTAGTCATGGGGAGTTCGGTCTATAACTTTAGCGATATTTGCGACAAACTCATCGCTAGCGATGCACTGACCTTAGTTAGCGACGAGCAACAATTAACGCAGCACATCATTCAGTTGTTACAGCATCCTGAGAAAATGGCACAGCAGGGAGCCAACGCGCTGCAATTAATGCGTGACAATCAAGGCACTTTGCAACGATTAATGCGCTGGGTTGATGATCAGCTTACCGATTAATCAGCGCTATTGTAACTTTGCACAAGGTCAGAAAGTTACAATCTTGATATCGGTACATATTACGTAAACACGCTGTGAATACATCCATGTACGCTCCGTTTTTCGTCCATGAAAAATAAGGTTTACTTCACATATACCAATATCCGTGGCGTTCGTGAACTCTCTTTAATTCGCTGTTGCCGTGTAACCTTGCAACAACTGCTGCCAATCGTTTTCGCTAAAATGAAATTGTGCCAACTTTTTCTTTTCTTTGTTAAAAGAGCGCAATAGTCGTTGTAAATTTTGCTGACACCATACGCCCTTTTGTCCTCTTATCTCGCCACGGTCAAAGTCAATCAGCCAAGGATTGTTATCGCCATCTAATAAGATGTTATGAGCGTTAAGATCGGCATGGTAAACCTTATGTTGATGAAACAAAGCGATGGTCGCGCCAATCTGCTGCCATTGCTGAGAAGCTAATGGCTTCTTGGTTAAAATAGCCACCAAGTCTTGTGCGCCGTCGACCATTTTCATCAATAAATCGGCGCGGTAACTCAAGCCGGTTCTGATTACTTGCGCTGCCACCACGCGGCACGCGGGCAAGGCTAGTTGTTCTAATTGCAACAACAACTGGCACTCACGATAAGCGCGACTGCTTTTAAGGCCTGTGAATAAATAGCTGTCGTGAACTAATTTACCAATCAAACCACCACGACAATAGTGACGTAATACCATGGGCGAATTCTTCTCACCAACAAACCAAGTCACGTTACGACCGTGTGATTGACCCAAGATCTTGTCTTGTTGCTGCCAATACGTTGCTTCAAACCACTGCGCCTGCGCGTCACAATCGTGGCGATTGAGCAGCCAGCCGTTTGCTGTTTTTTTGATATTAACGTTCAATCTAGATGATCCTTAATGCGTTTTCGCAATTCTAACATCAGTGCAAATGGAAGCAAATTTCGTGTTAGAATCCCTGCCATAATAACCCAACAAGAATGCCAACATGAGCTACCCTAGTTTTAAACCACAATCTATCTGTATTCTACGCTTATCAGCCATTGGTGACGTATGTAATTGTGTGGCAGCGGTGCAAGCGATTCAAAAACGTTGGCCTGACGCCAAAATCACTTGGGTTATCGGCAAGGTTGAGTCTATATTATTGCAAGGACTGCCGGGCGTTGAGTTTGTTATTTTCGATAAAAAATCCGGCCTGCAGGGTTATAAAGATTTACGAAAAAGCTTAAAAGGGCAAAAATTCGATATCTTGTTGCAAATGCAAGTGGCCTTACGCGCCAGCGTTGCCAGTTTATGTATTAAAGCAAAATACAAAGTAGGTTTTGACAAAAAACGCGCCAAAGAAGGCCAATGGTTATTTGGCAACAGACGCATCAACAAACAAATAAATCCACACGTATTAGAAGGTTTCATGGCCTTTGCCGAAATAGCTGGCGTAACAGATCTCACGCCGCGTTGGCAGATGCCATTGTCCGAAAGCGATGAGCAGTGGGCGATCAAGCAATTACCTAGCGATAAACGCACCCTAATCATCAGCCCTGCGGCTAGCAAGGCCGAGCGCAATTGGAACGTTGAAGGTTATGCAAAAATGGCCAATTACGCGATGAAGAAAGGCTGGCATGTCATTCTAAGTGGCGGCCCTGCGCAACTTGATGTCGATATCGGGCAGAAAATTGAAGCCTTATGCGATCGTGCGCCAATGAATATGATTGGTAAAACATCACTTAAGCAAATGCTAGCGTTGATCAAGCACAGCGATATTGTGCTTGCACCAGATACTGGGCCAGCGCACATGGCAACTACCGTAAACACACCGGTTATTGGGCTATACGCACACAGTAACCCAGGTCGCACCGGCCCTTATTTGTCGCAAAAGTATGTGGTGAGCGTGTATGAACATCATATCGTTAGCCAACAACAGCGCCCGATCAAGCTGGTTAAATGGGGTAAGCGCGCCAAAGGTGAAAAGCTAATGAATGATATTCAATTTAAGTCGGTAAAAGACAAATTTGAGACCATCATTCTTGAACGTGAATTAGGTTCGTTAGCCGCTATTCAAACCTTTTAATACTTAAAACTTCCAATAAGATAATTTACGGCGCATCTTAAGGTTTCTGAACAGGTTCAACGGTTTTGACTTTAGGTGTGCTCGACCATTTTCTAACATGTGGTTAGTGGCATCTAAGATGCGCTGTGCCGATAATCCATCATTATATGGGTGCAGGTCTTGCGCATAGTCACTAATGTGCTCTTTCATAGTAGGTGTTGACGCAAAAGCTTGCTCTATCGCTTCTTCCAGCTGGTCGGCATGCGCAATGTCGATTAAATAAGGGCCCGGTTGCGAGTTGTTAAGTGTAACCGCAGGTTTTCCCAACAAGGAGAACTCGCCAATAATCGACGATGTATCAGACACCATAACGTCTGCAACTTGCAGTAAATGAGCGACATCACTGTCTTGCACCACTTTTAAGTTATCTAGGTCCAACGCTTTATATTTATCGATCCATGTTTGATCCATTTTTGGATGAAACTTTACTAGCCATTGCCAATCTTTTTCAGCCACCAAACGAGAAATCTGCTCAAATAACGCAGGCGCTGCCGTTAGTGCAGGTGAGAAAGTTGGTGCAAACAATACGATTTTTTGGCTCGTTTGCTCGGCCCATTGATACGATTCACTAGTAAACAAACCATCTAACTTTGGCCAGCCAGTCTCTATGACATCGAAATGACCATATTGTTTGGCTAATTGCTCAAAGCGTAGGGTAGTCGCCGGGCCGTGAGTGCAATATAAATCGAAACAACCACGCATACCAAAATGGCCTTTTTTCTTCCATTCGAGCCCGTGAAAGACTTGAATTTTCAATCCAGGAATAAACCCTGGAACCACATTACCAGGCACATAAGTTGCTTTTGGAGAAAATTCCACAGCGTGCACCGGGTCAGTGGTTACTATCTCTTCACGCGTAAAATTATCGAAATTAACGTCATTACCATCAACAAACCATAAAACTTTGCCGCCTTGCTGCCAGATGATCTTTTGCAATGGACGTAATATTTCAAAAGAATAGTTCTGCGATATATAAAATAGGTAATGGGAACAAGTCATTATTTAAATTGCCTTTACGGTAAACTCTTCACGATTTCAATGGTTGCGGTGGTAGAAATAGAAGGTGTTCGCGTCATGTAAACAACCTGACAAACAGATCTGAAGTGGTCAAATTTACCTTCCCAATCGTCACCCATCACCAACATGTCGGCCTTGTTTTCAAGAATATATTGCTCTTTTAATTCCAAAGACTCTTCAACAAAAACTTCATCAACACATTTAAGTGCACCAAGTATTTGCATGCGATCATGCTCGGAATAAATAGGATTACGGCCTTTCTTGCTAAAGTTAAGCGCGTCTGATGAAACGCCAACAATTAAATAATCGCCTTGGGCTTTAGCTCGCTCTAAAATATTGACATGCCCAACATGGAATACGTCAAATGTGCCAAATGTAATGATCCGCATAAAATTAAACTCTTTTATTTACCACATTTTAGAAAAGGCTAGGCTTGAAAATGATTCGCCATTAACATCTTTACCAACATAAAGGTGCAATCCTAAGAAGTTTTTAGTGTATTGCCAGTTATAATCGATTTGTAAATAATGGCCGCGCTCATAATTAACCGGCGCCGTGCTTTCGCTATATTCATTGGCAACCGTGCGATATTTAACGCTTAAATGACTAACGTCGGTTAAGTCATTAGTATAAGTCACGCTAAATACTTTTGCGCCTATACCATCATTCGCGCGTTTCTCATCACCCCACCAGTGACCCATTTTATGACCGTCGTTGCTGTAGCCTTTTTGATATAAATGATGGGTATACCACGCATCTTCAATGTATTGAGCGGTGATATTTAAGGATTCCGTTGGTGAGATATAAGGAATAAACAACCCTAAGCTATAGGCTTTGTTGCCCAGCTTATAGTTTGAATAATCATTGGTATCTTCACCCGCTACTTCAACGATGATGCTGTAAGGATTATTGTTCCAGCTTAAGTCAAATCGACTGACGATTGACGCTTGCTGATTACCAAACTCTTTATCACAATCGACAAGATCTGATTGTCCACCGCAATTATCAGAACTCACCGGGTCGATAATTGCCTGCCATACTTCTGAAAAATTGACTTTGCCACGATCGCCACCACTAAACTGCATGGTTCGGTTACCCGAAAGCGTCCACCAATCGGTTGGTTGTATGCTGGCATGCATGGTTAAAAAACCAGGTCGACCTGTCGATGTATTACCATCAAAGATAATGCCATCAACCTTTTCAAGTTGGCCAAATCCTAATTCATACATAATATTAAAGTCGGTGATCGGCTTAATATTTGATAGGGTGACACCAAGCATTGGCACCGCCTGCGTCGAAATAATTTGCGAGCTGTCTTGCAATGGCGACAACCAATGTTCACGATAACCAATATCAACTTGCAGATAATCGCTGCCTATTGATAAATAATTACCAAAATTAAGGCCATCATCTTTATTGCCGTAACCACCACTAACGTTAGCAATAACGTATGTGTTCGCTTGCCAAAACGATGAAAACTCTGCGTAATAGATATTGTCTGTG
>JABSRV010000048.1:0-12784 GCA_013214905.1 Psychrobium sp.
TTATGACTTGGTCTTTATTGATCCGCCAACCTTTTCTAATTCAAAACGCATGTCGCAAACATTCGATATTAATCGCGATCACGTGCAATTATTGAAAAACATCAAGCGTATTTTACGTGAAGATGGTTTGATTATATTTTCTAATAATTCACGTCAATTTAAAATGGATCATGACCAGTTGAGTAGAATAGGGCTGGTGGCTGTTGATATTACCAAGGAAACAATCCCTCGTGATTTTAAAGGCAATCAAAAGATTCATAACTGTTGGGAAGTCAGACACGCATGAGCCATGCTCAGGTAACCCGTGTTGTATTATATTCCACAGACGGATGCCATCTTTGTGATGAAGCGATGGCATTATTAAAACAACTCGATATAACATTTGATGTCATTGATATTATTGACGACAGTAAACTGGTAACCCTTTATGGCACCCGTATTCCTGTTATCGTTAATGACAGTCAACAAGCACTTAATTGGCCATTTGATGTGGCCCAATTGCAAACATTCTTGCAATAACTTTCTCGGAAAAAAATAGTTATGTTAATACGTTTAAGCAACGCGCAACTTGCGTTTGGTACTCATGTCATTCTGGATCATGCTGACTTTCAAGTAAATGCCAGTGAGCGCGTTTGTTTGGTTGGGCGCAACGGTACCGGCAAATCAACATTAATGAAAATTGTCGCTAAGGAAATGGCCTTAGATGGTGGTGATTTACATTATAACGCCGAGATTGTTGTGGCAC
Source organism: Psychrobium sp. (assembly GCA_013214905.1). Taxonomy (GTDB): domain Bacteria; phylum Pseudomonadota; class Gammaproteobacteria; order Enterobacterales; family Psychrobiaceae; genus Psychrobium. The sequence goes on from JABSRV010000048.1 coordinate 746, forward strand.
GTTTAGAACAAGATCCACCAGAAAAATCAGAGATGTCGGTGTTTGATTTTGTATCATCGGGCATTGCGCACGTTGGTGAATTGATTCAAAAGTATCATCACGTTTTAATCGAACTTGAAACAGATTTCAGTGATGAAATCATGAACCGCCTTGCGCGCTTGCAAACGCAAATGGATGATAATGACGCTTGGTTGTTTGAAACACGTATTAATACAGTATTGGAACAATTATCACTGCCTGCAGACAAACAACTTAGCGAGCTTTCTGGCGGTTGGTTACGTAAAGCGGCACTAGCGAAAGCTTTGGTACAACAACCAGACGTCTTGTTACTCGATGAACCAACTAACCACTTGGATTTAAACGCCATTGCATGGTTAGAGAAAGTATTATTAGATTTTAGAGGCGCTATTGTATTTATCAGTCACGATAGAGCATTTATTCGCAAGATGGCGACCCGCGTTATCGATTTAGATCGCGGTAAGTTAAGTTCTTGGCCTGGTAATTACGACGCCTATTTAATTGCTAAAGAAGAAGCGTTGCGCGTTGAAGCGGATCAAAATGCGTTGTTTGATAAAAAACTGGCGCAGGAAGAGGTATGGGTACGTCAGGGCGTTAAAGCAAGACGTACACGTAACGAAGGCCGAGTGCGTGAATTAGAAAAATTACGCGGCGATCGTAAAGCGCGATTGGCGGTGGTTGGTAAAGCGAAAATGTCTCTTGCCAGCACCTCAAAATCGGGCAAGTTGGTCTTTGAAATTGACAATATTAGTTATGCTTATGAAACCAAGGTCTTGGTTAACGGTTTCTCAACTCAAGTTATTCGTGGCGATCGTATTGCATTAATTGGTCCTAATGGTTGTGGTAAGTCGACGCTGCTTAAATTAATGTTGGGTAGCCTAACGCCTAAACAAGGTGAAATTAAAACCGGCACCCTGCTTGATGTCGCGTATTTTGATCAGCACAGAACTGCGCTTGATCTTAATCTAACGGTACAAGAAACTGTTGGCGACGGGAAAGATGATGTAGAGCACAACGGACGTACGCGTCACGTATTAGGTTACTTACAAGATTTCTTGTTCTCACCTGAGCGCGCAAGAACGCCTGTTCGAGCTTTGTCTGGTGGCGAAAAGAATCGTCTATTATTGGCCAAGCTTTTCCTTAAGCCAAATAATTTATTGATTTTGGATGAGCCGACCAATGATCTGGATATTGAAACATTAGAATTACTTGAATCATTAGTACATGCGTATAAAGGCACGTTATTGCTAGTAAGTCACGATCGTGAATTTATCAACAATACGGTTACCTCAAGTTGGTGGTTTGGCGCGAACGGTATAATTGAAGAGTTCGTTGGTGGGTTTGATGACTCTGTTGCACAAGGTGCTAAATTATTTGATCCCGAGTCATACAAGCCAGAAGAAACAACTGATGATAAAGCGGTAGTGGCTGAGCCACCAATCAATACAGCTAACAAAACCAAGAAACTGAGTTATAAAGACCAGCGTGAACTTGAACTCTTACCAGCACAAATGGAAACATTAGAAAAAAGTATCGAGCAGTTGCAGCAAAAAATGGCAGAAACGGACTTTTTCACTCAAGCCGGCTCAGTGACTGAACCAGTATTAAAAGCGTTAAAAGATGCTGAAAGTGAACTAGAAGTCTGTTTTACTCGCTGGGAATTATTAGAAAATCAGGGCTAAATATGAACTTTTCAATGTTAGGCGAGTCCACAACAAGCGACAAGATGATATACACCAAGCCGTGACGTTGACTTGGTGTTAAAAAGTTGTTTATCTTTCGTTGCATCAGGTGCTATTTCATTGAATAATAGCACCTCTTATAGACAAACATATGTCTAGCATTGAATTTATTGCGGTCGATAATTTGTCGATTGTGGAAGCGGCGTAAAGTCCTTCATTTGTAGCAGGAATAATAATGAACAAGAAGTTACAACCTACCTTAATCGCTGCGGCGTTGTTAGCCTGTTTTAATGCTAACGCCGTGGTCTATAAAATTGAAAACATTGATCAGTTTTACAAAGTTAATGGCACCATTGAGAATAGCCGTAGTGGTTATGGTGTACTCATTAATGATAACGGCGTGGCGCTTGGTGGTGCCTCGGGTAAATTTTCCCCGTTGTTAACTGAAGACGATGCTAAGTTACTTAATAATAGCCGCATCGATATTACGCAAGTTAAGCAAACTATAGATACAACCACCGTAAGACAAGCCAAAGCAACTCCATTAGCTGATAATGTTATTTTTAAATTTGATGGCGAGCTGATACCTAGCTTTTTGGGGGTTTTTGAAGAAGCCATTTCACAAGAAACCTTAAAAGGTAGTGTTACTGTACAATCTTTTTCTTTTGGTATTAATGATGTTGATCTTGTAGTTGGAACCACCAGTTCTCCTGCTTATGCATACGATGATCCAGATCAGGCTGACTCTAATCAATATAAAGATTTTCAATTCTATGCGTATAAGTTTAATCAGCGTGGTTTTATTATTGATGATGGTGAAATTCACACATTTGAACCGGCGTTTTCAACGTATGGCGGACAAAGTGGATTTACAGCTGTAAATGACAACGGTTTAGTTGTTGGATATGAAAGTGTTGATATCTCACCATATACCGAAGACAATATAGAAAAATATTGTAATGGTACTTATAAATCTAAAATTCCGTTTGAAGTGTGCACACAAGGCTTCAGTTATTTAAATGCTAAATTTGCAGCCCCCTTATTTTATTTACAAGCCGTAAGCTGGGAATACAATGACGGCCAGTTGAGTAATCGCAAACAATTGGGTGTCTTAGCGCAACCAATAGATGACAAAGACAGATTGCCTTACAATAGCGTAGCGCTAGATGTTAATAACAATAATATTGCAGTTGGTCAGTCGGTTACGTTTCGAAATGGAAAAAAAGAGCAAAAAAATTGGTTACTAGTAGCCACTGTGTTTAGAAACGGACAAATAATTGACTTGATGGATCATAGTCAAGATAAATGGGCACGCTCAGCCGCTACTGCAATCAATAATAACGATATTGTGGTTGGTTATGTCGCTAAGTTTATGTCAGGTGTTACTCGTGCAAAGTTCTTTATCTATGACGCAAATGGTAATAACACAGATCTTACGTTTCCAAGAGATTTGAAAACTAGTGAAACTGATTATGCCAGTTTACCTAAAGACATTAACGATAATAATTTGGTTGTCGGCTCGGTTGAAATCGATTCAGCGAAAAGCGGAAGACGCACCCATGGCTTTATATATGATCATGATAAAATAAAGTTTAGCGATCTTAATGATTTGCTAACCTGTGAGTCTAAAGGTTATGTTAAGAATGGTAATGAGTGGCAACGTTATCAGAACACTGCGAACGGTGGAGATGGCCAACAACTTAGTTACGACACCAAAATAGTTATCGTAGATGCGAATCAAATTACTGATGACAATACCATTATGGCAACGGCATTGGTGACTCTGCCACGTATTAAAACGCAATGGTTGGATAGCGACGGTAAAGTCGTTGATGTTGGCACTAAAGATGCGATAGAGTCAATTGTAATCGATAATAATGGCAAGCCTGTATTTGATACCGACGGTCAAGGTCGTCCTATCACTGAACAAATTACTCGTGCTGTTATTCTTAAACCGATTGACGGAGCAGCCTGTAGCGTTGTTGAAGAAGATTCGGAAATCTATAAAAATGAGCGCAAAGGCGCTAATTTAGGATTCGGTATGATTTTATTAACCATGCTCGGTTTAGCAAGGCGCAGACGTCGCCACAGCTAGTAGTAAAAAAATAGTTTTATTGAGGATCATAAGGTTAGTCACTTTATGATCCTTTTTTATTGAATATTCCTTACGAATTGGTTAAAAAGGGTACAGCGGAGTGGCCGCGATTAACGCTCTAGTTGATTGGTATGCTGAGCTGAGCGCTAACTGGATTCAGAGGAATGTTTAATGAATAGACAAAAACGAGATAGAAGCGAACGCGCTTACGCCAAAGGATATCAAGCTGGTGCGCATAATCAAAGTAAAGAGCATTGTCCATACAATACGATAGAGCAAAAAGAGCAATGGTTAGGTGGTTGGCGCGAGGCATGTGAAGAACGTGGTTCGGGATATTTTTGTCGCTAAGTCTTGTTAGTTAACATAAAAAAGCACTTAATTATCAGTGCTTTTTTTATGTTCACGATTACAGGGATGTATTCGGTAGAGCGAAGCAGGATGCCCGAGCCGCCTATCAAATTTTAATTACTTTATTAAATGCGCCGCATGAAAATCGATGTGCGACTCAATAAAGCTGCTGATAAAGAAATAGCTGTGGTTGTAGCCTTCACGTTTATTGATAGTCACTTGGTAGTCTGCCTGTTCGCTCGCTGCAATAAAGTTATCAAGCAATAATTGCTCGTCTAAGAAATCATCACTTAAACCTTGATCTATCAGCATAGGTAATTGGTTATTACCTTGTGCGACTAAATGACAAGCGTCATATAAAAGCCATTGTGGTAAATGATCGCCAAGATAATTAAAGAACGCTTTTTGTCCCCATGGTGTTTCTACAGGGTTAACAATTGGGCTAAAAGCAGACACGCTTTGATATGATTGGCTATTGCGAAGCGCAATGACTAACGCGCCGTGACCGCCCATTGAGTGGCCAAAAATTGATTTAATATTGCTTATTGGTAATTCACTTTCAATAAGTGCTGGCAATTCAGACACTACGTAATCATACATATTAAAGTGCGTTTGCCACGGTTTTTGGGTTGCATTGACGTAAAACCCAGCGCCTTGACCAAAGGCGTAGTCACCATCCATGTCATCAGGAACATCTTCACCGCGTGGGCTCGTATCAGGCATGATTAAGGCTATGCCATGTTTCGCCGCGTATTGCTGTGCGCCAGCTTTAACCGAAAAATTTTCATCAGTACAGGTAAGGCCTGACAAAAAATACAACGCCGGTACTTTATTATTTTCATTGGCTTGAGGCGGTAAAAACACCGAAAAAGTCATGTCGCATTGATTTACTTTTGACTGGTGTTGATATTGATTATGGATGCCATTAAATAATTTTTGGCTAGAAAAAAGCGTTAAGGTGGTCATTGCTGATATCTTTTAAAATAAAAGCGCAATACTAGCAAATAAATTGTACTAGGTTGTATTTATTGATGATATAAGATGTTTTATTTGAAATTGTAGGGGGAAACTTGTTTTATGAATCGAGTGAATAAATCGATTAATATCGATGTTTGTTATCTCATTAATTTGGGGCAGCATTAGTGCTGATGCAAACGCTTACAATAAATTCGCCATAGCGATACATGGCGGCGCTGGCACGATAAAGCAAGAAAATTTCAGTCCAGAAAAAGAAGCTCAATATCGCGCCAAACTCACACAAGCATTAGACGCAGGATATGCGATATTAATGCGTGGTGGCACCAGCTTAGATGCTGTGAATAGTGCGGTCAACGTACTCGAGAATTCGCCTTTATTTAATGCGGGTAAGGGCAGGGCGCCGTATGTACTTATGACGGTGGCCATGAAATGGATGCTTCAATCATGGACGGTAAAAGTAAACGGGCTGGCGCTGTTTCTGGAGTGCGTCATATCGAAAATCTAATTGATTTGGCGTAGAGCAGGGCATGAAATTGGTTAGCAATAATCATTTTGATACCAAAAAATGTTATCAATCCCTATTGCGTGCTAAGAAAAAAATTAAGAAGATCAAAGATAAATCAAAAAACATCTCGGAGCATCAAGCTAATTATCGCCAGCTCGACATTCGATATAAAATGGGCACCTGGGCAGACAATAAATCATGTGACGTTTCAGCCACTGGTCATGGCGAATACTTTATTCTATATAACGTGGCCGCGAATATTTTCGCTAGAGTGAAATACCAAAATAAATCATTGCGAGGTGCCAGCAACGAAGTGATTTTTGGAGAAATGCATAAAGACGGTGGCACTGGTGGTGTGATTGTTATTAATACACAAGGAGATATTGCATTAACGTTTAATACCAAAGGTATCTATCGCGCTTCACGTAAACAGGGTGAAAAAGTCAAAGACGCCATATTTGGCGATGTAAGTTTGTAAAAAAAATAAAGGGCATGACGAGAGATTGTAGGAATATGTTGTAACACGACAGGTTTAAAGTGGTCTTTCAACCGAAATGACAGAGCATAAAAAGCGTTTTGTAAGCAAATATTATATCTCGCTTTACCAATGCATTTATAAATGACGTGGTTTAACTGTTTAAACCTCGTCATTTGAATTATGCCTTAGCCAAAATCACACTGACTAAGTTTCATTGGTTTCGCCGCCGCCATGACGCAGCCTCTCGCTTCATCGCTTGCCGCCTTACATTGGGATAACATCTCTTGTTCGCTAGGCGCGAATTTACCCAATACTGTTTTTACATGCGCTACAACGGCCTTACATTCGCTTTTCGCGACCTTTGGCGCTTCACCGCAACCGCTGACGGCCAATAATAATGCCGCAGATAATACAAAGGGTATGATTGTCTTTAATTTCTTCATAGTGTTCGTCCTTGATAGTGTTACAAAAAAACTAGTATAGCGAGTCAATGGCATGCGATGCAACATGCAAAATCTGACACTTCCACACCACTAATATTGACTTAGTTTGATCTAGGTCAAGTTAGGTTAATAAATAACCAGTGGTTCATTCGTCATTAGGGTAAGGTAGCAACAAAATAATAAGGCAAATAATTTGCTTAATGTGTGGTGTGTATTAGCAGCTGTGTAATCGTTAATTAAAGCATTAAGCGTGTCAAGACAAGGAAGAACGTATAATGAACTTTAACGCGTTAACCAATATATGCCCAGACCCGATTATTGGCGTTGATCGTCGAGGAGTTATCAACCTGTTTAATGCTTCAGCAGAACAGGTACTCGGCTATCATGCGGATGATGTTATCGGTAAAATCAATATTTGCAAAATATATGCGAGTGCTAAAGACGCACGGCGTGTAAAACGCTTGATGTATGAGGAAGATAACGGCGGGCTAGGAAAGCTTTGTGGTATCGACATACAACTACGCTGCATTGATGATAGTTTGGTTCCGGTTCGATTATCGGCGGCTGCTATTATTGAAGACGACGTTGAAACTGGCAGCATTGGTTTTTTCCATGATCTGACCAAACATAAAGCGCTAGAGAGTGAATTAAAACTGTTGTCTATCACCGATGGATTAAGTGGCTTATTTAATCACCGTCATTTCCACGCCGAGATCCAAAGAGAATTTGAACGCAGCGTGCGCTCCAACCATAGCTTCTCACTATTTTGTCTTGATTTAGATTCCTTTAAATTGGTTAATGATATCCTAGGCCACAGTATCGGTGACGTTGTCATTGGGCAAGTTGCAAGTATTTTAAAGAAAAGCTTACGATCATGTGACAGTGCCTTTCGTTATGGTGGTGATGAGTTTATGGTGATGTTACCCGAAACCTCGCTAGAATCGGCCTGGCAAGTTGCTGAACGAGTAAGAAAAGCATTTAACGAATTAGCCACTCAATATTATATCCGCACCAACGAAGATCAAAATACGGTGATTGTGACCATGAGTATCGGCCTGACTATCTTGCAAAAAGATGACAGTGTGGCCGATATTATTAATCGGGCAGACAACGCGATGTACCATTCAAAAAGAGACGGTGGCAACAGAATTACCACGTTTGACGATGCTGTAGAAATGGCGTCAGTGCAAATTATTTGACGTTATCAGGCTCACCACCTAAAGAAAGCTAGTGCTTAATGTTGGTTTAAGGCTATGATTAACATGAATCAGGCAATAAATGAGTATCTATTATGTTTAAAAAATCATTAATGGCAATAACGTTAGTTGCAAGTTTGTCCTTGCCTGCAATCGCAGAAGTTTCAGCGATCAAAGGCTATCAAGCATATGAAAAAGAAGACTATATTCTAGCACTTAGAAATTTTAGGCCCTTAGCGGAAAAAGGCGATCATTATGCACAGTATACGCTGGGCGTGATGCATGCCATGGGGCAAGGCGTTAAACGAAACGACAAAAAAGCATTCCAATTTTATATGTTATCGGCTGAACAAGGCTTTGACGATGCACAGTTTGCCTTAGGTAAGATGTACAAACACGCACGCGGTGTACCTCGTGATTATAATCTAGCCGCGGCATGGTTTAAAAAAGCCGCTAAACAGGGTCACGGTAAAGCAAGTAATGCACTGCAAGAACTCTGCGAATACCGAAAGTGGATCTGCGAAGGCTAAATGCAGGTCAAGAATAAGCGCCTTAAATATTAGCAAGCTCTATTGGGTAAGTAAGATGCCTTTCGGATCAGAGTTTGCTAATATAGCGCTTTATTGTTTATAGAAACCATTGCTTTGTCTAATCATACTCCCGCGCCGCAAACTGCAGACACATCACCAAGTCAGCAACAACAAATCTTAGCGATAAAAAAAATGTCCCATCAATGCATGTTGCTCGATGGCATTAAATTGCGCGCGCGTCTTCGATCGCTCAATAAGATCAAGCAAAGTGATAAACGAGAAATCCAGCTGACTAAAATAGCCTGTGATTGCCAACACGCCTTAAACAAGTATCAAACAAGGTTGCTAAATACTCCCAAAGTAACCTATCCAGAGTCGCTGCCGGTTAGCCAGCTAAAAGACAAAATTGGCCAAGCGATTAAAGACAATCAAGTCGTAATATTGGCGGGTGAGACAGGCTCGGGTAAAACAACCCAGTTACCAAAGATATGTTTAGAAATAGGTCGTGGCATTAAGGGACTTATTGGCCATACTCAGCCCCGACGAATAGCCGCGCGCAGCGTCGCCGAACGCATAGCCAGTGAAATGAATTGTGAGTTAGGCCAGGCCGTTGGTTTTAGGGTTCGTTTTGCCGATAAGCTTAATGATAATACCTACGTTAAATTGATGACTGATGGTATTTTATTGGCTGAAATCGCCCATGATCCTTATCTTAATCGCTACGACACCATTATTATTGATGAAGCGCATGAGCGCAGCTTAAACATCGACTTTTTGTTTGGTTATTTAAAGCGTTTATTACCCAAACGACCAGATTTAAAAATCATTATTACTTCGGCAACGATTGATACCGAGCGTTTCTCAAAACATTTTGATAATGCCCCTGTTATTGAAGTCACTGGACGAACGTATCCGGTGACCGTGCGTTATCATCTTGACGAACACAATCAAGACAAAGATCAGCTGCAATCAATCTTTGACGCTGTCGATGAGCTGATGGATCACGGCCCTGGCGATATTCTTATTTTTATGAATGGTGAGCGTGAAATTCGCGATACCACCGACGCATTAATGCAGCGACAGCTCTATAACACTGAAATATTGCCGTTGTATGCAAGATTAAGTTATAGCGAGCAATCAAAAATATTTAAGAGCAGCCACAAAAGACGCATTGTGTTGGCGACCAATGTCGCGGAAACGTCATTAACCGTACCTGGTATTCGCTATGTTATTGATCCAGGTACTGCGCGAATTAGCCGCTATAGTTACCGCACGAAGGTACAACGACTACCGATTGAGAAAGTATCACAGGCGAGCGCGAACCAGCGTAAAGGTCGTTGTGGCCGTGTTGCCGAAGGTGTCTGTATTCGTTTATATAGTGAAGATGATTTTGAAGCTCGGTCACCATTTACCGATCCCGAAATTTTGCGCACTAACTTGGCCTCCGTTATTTTAAAGATGGTTTCGTTAGGGCTAGGAAATATAGAAGCATTTCCATTTCTCGAAGCGCCAGACAGTCGCAATATAAACGACGGCATCAGGTTGCTGGAAGAGATTGGCGCGTTGGCAAAAACAGATGACTTGGCTCAGCACTCTACAAAATTAAGCTTATCAAAAATAGGGCTACAAATAGCCGCCTTACCTATTGATCCGCGATTAGCACGCATGGTGATTGAAGCCAATAAAAATGGCTCAGTACAACAGTTATTAATTATTACCGCGGCGTTAACTATTCAAGATCCTAGAGAACGGCCAGCGGATCAACGGCAAAAATCAGATTTAGCCCATCAAAAATATATCGACAAAACTTCTGATTTTATTGCGTTCGTTAATTTGTGGCAATACGTGCAAGAGCAGCAACGTACGTTATCCAACTCTCGCTTTAGAAAAATGTGCCGTGATCAATTCCTTAATTATATGCGCATTAGAGAATGGCAAGATCTTGTGTCGCAGTTAACTCAGGTATTAACCGAACAAAATATAGTGGTGCATGACAATGAAGCTAATTGGGACAGTGTGCATCAGGCCATTTTGTCAGGCCTGTTAAGTCATATTGGTTTTAAAGACAATCACAATGAATTTAGTGGCGCTCGCAACAACAAGTTCTTCATTTTTCCAGGCTCTGCATTAAGTAAAAAACCGCCAAAATGGACCATGGTGTCTGAACTCGTTGAAACATCGCGTTTGTTTGGTCGCGTTGCCGCTAAAATCGAGCCTGAGTGGATTGAGCCGCTAGCGGGTGATTTGGTGAAAAAGAGCTACAGCGAACCTCATTTCGAGAAGAAACAAGGGCGTGTGGTTGCATTTGAGCAAGTCAGTTTGTTTGGCGTTATCATCGTCAGTAAACGCAAGGTTGATTTCGCCAACATAAAACCGACACTGGCGCGGGAAATATTCATTCGCCAAGGGTTAGTGGAAGGTGAACTTGCGTCACGCTTGTCGTTTTATCAGCATAATTTACGCTTGGTATCGGAAGTCGAAGAGCTTGAGCATAAATCCAGACGCCGTGATATTTTAATCGATGAAGATACACTTTTTGCGTTCTATGATGAAAAACTGCCTAGTCACGTCACCAGTGATCAACAACTGAGTCATTGGTGGAAAAAAATAGTTAAAGAAACGCCAAAATTGTTAGATTTTGATTTAGCGCAGTTGATCAATGAAAATGCAAAATCGGTCAGTAATAACGATTTTCCAGACTATTGGCAGCAAGGGAATTTGAAGTTTAAGCTCAGTTATCATTTTGAGCCTGGCGATGTTGACGATGGTATTAGCGTGCATATTCCCATTGAATTGCTTAATCAAGTCAACAATAACGACTTTGATTGGCAGGTTGCTGGTTTACGCGAAGAGAAAGTGATTGCGTTAATTAAGTCATTAAAGAAATCTATTCGACGTAACTTTGTGCCAGCGCCAAACTATGCCAAAGCCTGTATAGAGACGATGCCAGTGATGCAGGGCACGTTATGTGACGCCATGGCAAAACAACTATTACGTATGTCGGGACTTCGTATTGAGCGTGAAGAATGGGATCATAGCCAATTACCAGTGCATTTACTGATTAACTTTAAGATTGAACAAAACATCTCACGCAATAAGGTTAAGTTATTGCAACAGGGCCGAGACTTGGCGCTTTTACAGCAAGAGCTGAGCGGCAAGGTGAGCCAATCGTTAGTTAAGGTGGCTGATGTTGGCATTGAAAAACAGGGGTTAACGCAATGGGATTTTGGCAAGCTGCCTACTAGCTTTACCTCAAAACGAGGACAGTTTGAAGTCAAAGCCTATCCTGCGCTAGTCGCGGCAAAAGAAAGCGTTGAGATTAAGTTGTTCGATGACGCCGAACAAGCAAGCCAAAGTAATCTATTGGGGCTGCGAAAATTGTTATTGCTAAACGTGCCATCACCCATTGCCCATATGCAGCGCACATTGCCCAATAAAGCTAAATTGGGGCTTTATTATCATGGCTTTGGTCAGGTTAATATATTGATTGACGATATCATCTGCGCCGCGGTAGATAATATTATCGCGCGCAGTGAAATTAACGTGTCTGAGCAACAACAATTTGATCAACTGCGCGATGTAGTGCGTAGCGAATTAGCGGACGAAGTTGTCGTTATTGCCCAGCAAGTCGAAGTGAGTTTAAGCCTGCTTAATGGCATTAATAAGAAACTAAAAGGGCGAGTCTCATTAGAGCTAGTCATGGCGCATTCCAGCATCAAGGCACAATTGAGTCAATTAGTGTTTAAGGGCTTTGTTGCGGACATTG
>JABSRV010000048.1:12794-19321 GCA_013214905.1 Psychrobium sp.
TTCGGCGTTTAGAAAAGCTGCCAGTTGATCCTAATAAAGATCGATTGGCTAGTTTAAGCATCGACAATACGCTTAACCAATATCAGGCATTAATTAATTCGGTACCAAAAAATGCACCGCTGCCGCCAATGTTAGAACAAATTCGCTGGATGATTGAAGAATTGCGAGTGTCATTATTTGCTCAAACGTTAGGCACCAATTATCCAATCTCTGAAAAACGTATCAAGCAACAAATTGCCTTATATAAGCAAAGCCTATAAATTATTAAAAAAATAGTTAGCGAAAAACCATAATATCAAAAGGAATAAAACATGAAGCAGTTAATTAAATTAGTCATCTTGAGTACCGCGTTATTGTTACCGGTGATAGCGCAAGCCACGAAATTAAAAGTAGGGGACATGGCGCCTGACTTTACCATGGAAGCGACTAACGGTAAGACGTATCAGCTTAGCCATTATCGCAATCGACAAGCGGTTGTACTGGCTTGGTTTCCAATGGCTAATACCCGTGGTTGCACCATTGAATGTAAGTCGTTGGTTAAAGACGGCGCGCTGATCAGAAAATATGACGTAAGTTATTTTATGGCCAGCGTTGATCCCCTTGAAGATAACCTTGATTTTGCTAAGAAAACCAAAGCAGATTTCCCTATGTTAAGCGACCCCAAAAAAGTTGCGGCAAAAGCGTATGACGTACTAAATTTCTTTGGCGTTGCGTCTCGTATCACCTTTTATATCGCAAAAGATGGCACCATCAGTCAAATTGATGAAGACATTACACCAAAATCGGCGGCATTGGATATGGCCAATAATTTGAAAAAATTAGGCGTTAAAGCCGTTAGCTACTAAACGACTCTTTTCATTAATCACTGAGCATTAAGATGTATTTAGGTATTTTGTTAATTTTGCTACCGCTATTTCTAGGGTATTTTGTTGTTATTAAATCTGAGAAATGGCTGCATATTATCAACAGTGGCTGCAGTTATATGGTGTACGTTATTTTATTTTTAATGGGCATTAGTCTTAGCCTATTAGATAACTTAGCCAATAACGCCTTAATAATATTTGGCTATAGCGCGCTCTTTATCATTGCAATCGTTAGTGCAAATATACTGGGTTTATTGTATTTTGATCGCAAAAACAATCAGCGCCAGCAACAAGAAAAAATGGAGACTATCGCCAAGTTACCGTTAATTCTTGAGTCGTTGCAATTGCTAGGACTGGTCTGTTTGGGCTTTGTTTTAGGATATTTTACTAGTCACTATATAGTTATTGAAAAATCCATTATCGATACAGTTAGTGAATGGGCGTTAATGGGGTTGTTGGCACTGATTGGTTGTCAGTTGCGTAATAGCGGCATCGCCATGAGAGAAATCTTACTCAACAAACAGGGCATGTTAATCGCGGTGGTGGTGATGATTACCTCATGGCTGGCGGGCATATTGGTTAGCCTTTATTTGTCTATGCCACTTAATCATGGCTTGGCTATCGCCTCTGGTTTTGGCTGGTATTCATTGTCGGGCATTTTAATCAGTGACGGCATATCTCCTGTCCTTGGCGGTGTCGCCTTTATTTGTGACTTAGCACGCGAGCTGATAGCTATCTTGTTGATCCCTTTACTCATCAAAAAGTATCGCCTAAGCGCCATTGGCGTTGGCGGGGCCACATCGATGGATTTTACGCTACCTATTATTCAACGCAGTGGTGGCAGCGCAGCCGTGCCACTGGCCATTGTTAGCGGCTTTATTTTAACCTTAGCGGCGCCGTTATTTATCATTATGTTTATTAATATCTCTGCTTGAATGAGTGATAATTAAACAGAGCATTAAAATGCCAATAATTTTCGTTGGCATCAGCTCCATACGCTGGCATGATGGAGTCAATCAAATATTAAAGATAACTCAATCAGGAACCCCATGGACTCGCTTACCTTATCTCCGATTTCAGCGGTAAATGGCACCGTTAATTTACCAGGCTCAAAAAGTCTTTCAAATCGCGCGTTGTTATTGGCCGCCTTAGCGCAAGGTCAAACCGTGATCAATAATCTGCTCGACAGTGACGACATTCGTCATATGCTAAACGCCCTAAAAAGCCTTAACGTGTCGTATCAGTTAAGTGATGATAAAACACAATGTACCGTACAGGGCAATGGTGGTCCATTAAATATTGATGGCAGTGTCGAGCTATTCCTGGGCAATGCTGGCACCGCGATGCGCCCATTATGTGCCGCATTATGTTTAGGTCAGGGTCAATTCACCTTGACCGGCGAAGCGCGCATGTCTGAGCGCCCAATTGACTCATTAGTCGAAGCGCTCCATGACATGGGGTGTGACATTAGCTACCATGATTTTGAGGGGTTTCCGCCGGTGACCATCAAAGGTACTGGTATAAAGGGCGGCAAGGTGAAAATTGATGGCAGTGTTTCAAGTCAGTTTTTAACGGCATTTCTAATGGCTGCCCCGATGGCCAAAGGCGATATTGAGATTGAGATTGTCGGTGAGTTAGTCTCAAAACCTTACATTGAAATTACCTTAGATTTGATGAAAAAATTTGGCGTTGAAGTGACCCATCAAAACCTACAATCGTTTAGCATAAAAGGTGGTCAAACTTATCAGTCGCCAGGTGACGTATTTGTTGAAGGTGATGCGTCATCAGCGAGTTATTTCTTAGCCGCTGCGGCAATCAAAGGTGGCAGTGTTACCGTCACTGGAGTCGGTAGCGATTCGGTACAAGGTGATAAACATTTTGCCGACGTATTAGAGGAAATGGGCGCCAAGGTCACGTGGCAAGCCAATTCAATCACCGTTAGCCGCGATAAGCTAACGGCCGTTGATTTAGACATGAATCACATTCCAGACGCGGCAATGACCATTGCAACAACCGCATTGTTTGCCACAGGCACCACCACCATTCGCAACGTGTATAATTGGCGCGTTACAGAAACCGACCGTCTGGCGGCGATGGCCACCGAATTACGTAAAGTTGGCGCCACCGTTATAGAGGGGCATGATTATATTAGCATTACGCCGCCGACAACCTTAAAGCACGCGCAAATAGATACCTATAATGATCATCGAATTGCCATGTGTTTTTCCTTGGTGGCGTTAAGTGATACCGCGGTCACTATCAATGATCCTGGTTGCACCGCAAAAACATTCCCCACTTTTTTTGAGAGTCTAAAGTCCATCTGTTAGTTCGGCTTCTTGATGTAATGTAATAATAAGTATTGAAATTGTGCTTAAATGTCGTAAACAAGATACCATCTTGCGCCTGGCTATTGTAGAATATGTCCCAAATTTTTAGGCCTGTGATGTATCGAACATGGCAGGCAATTGAGTCTGATTTTCAGGCTAGCAAGAAAGGAGCGAATAATGATAGAAAATTTGTCAGTAATAACAATTGACGGACCAAGTGGTGCCGGAAAAGGAACTATCGCAAGATTGTTGGCTGATAAGTTGGGATGGCAACTACTCGATAGCGGCGCGATTTATCGAGTATTAGCGCTTGCAGCCATTCATCATAACGTCGCTTTAGACAATGAAGATGCATTAACGCCACTGGCAGGGCACTTAGACGTACGTTTTGTCAGCGACGGCGAATCAGATGTCATCAAAGTCATCTTAGAGGGTGAAGATGTCACCCGTGAAATTCGCACCGAAAAAGTCGCTAATAGCGCGTCTAAAGTGGCTGCGTTTCCCCGTGTTCGTGAAGCATTGCTTCGTCGTCAACGCGCATTTTTGAGTCCAGCAGGGCTCATCGCCGATGGCCGCGATATGGGCACCATAGTATTCCCACAAGCAGCGGTCAAATTCTTCCTAACGGCCAGCGCGGAAGAGCGTGCCCAGCGCCGCTTTAATCAGTTGCAAGAAAAGGGATTTGATGCTAATATCGACTCCCTTTTGAGTGAGATTAGCGAACGAGATGAGAGAGATCGTAACCGTAGTGTTGCCCCTCTTATACCGGCCGATGATGCACTCACTATAGATTCGACCGGATTGTCTATCGATGAAGTTTTGGCGAAAGTGGTTAAACACGCCGCCCAAACTATTGATATTTAATCGGTCAAAACTAACCTATACACTTAATCAAGGATGATTAAGTATTAATTAACAACCCCATTGTCGCCGGATTGCGGAAATGGATTGAAATGTGAATTTAAAACATGACTGAATCTTTTGCTCAACTGTTTGAAGAATCTCTTCAAGAATTAGAAACCCGTCCTGGTTCCATCGTTAAAGGTACGGTTATCCGTATCGAACGCGGTACTGTATTAGTCGATGCTGGCCTTAAGTCAGAAAGCCCAATCCCTGCAGAACAATTCAAAAACGCTTTAGGCGAATTAGAAGTTTCTGTTGGCGATATCGTTGATGTATGTATCGACGCTATGGAAGATGGCTTTGGTGAAACTCAACTTTCTCGTGAAAAAGCAAAACGTCATGAGTCTTGGGGTGTTCTTGAGAAAGCATTTGAAGAGCAAGAAACTATCGTTGGTGTTATCAACGGTAAAGTTAAAGGCGGTTTCACTGTTGAAGTTAACACGATCCGTGCTTTCCTACCTGGTTCATTAGTAGATGTACGTCCAGTACGTGATACTTCTCACCTTGAAGGTAAAGAATTAGAATTCAAAGTTATAAAACTTGATCAAAAGCGTAACAACGTTGTTGTTTCTCGTCGTGCCGTTATCGAAACTGAAAACAGTGCAGAACGTGAAGAACTTCTTGAAAGCTTGCAAGAAGGTCTTGAAGTTAAAGGTATCGTTAAGAACCTTACGGACTATGGCGCATTCGTTGATCTTGGTGGTATTGATGGTCTTCTACACATCACAGATATGGCTTGGAAGCGTGTTAAGCACCCAAGTGAAATCGTTGCAGTTGGTGATGAAATCAACGTTCGTGTACTTAAGTACGATCGTGAAAAGACTCGTGTATCTCTTGGCCTTAAGCAAATGGGTGAAGATCCATGGGTTTCAATCGCCGCTCGTTTCCCAGAAGGCACTAAGCTTACTGGTCGCGTAACTAACCTTACTGATTACGGTTGTTTCGTTGAGATTCAAGAAGGCGTTGAAGGTCTTGTTCACGTTTCAGAAATGGATTGGACTAACAAGAACATCCACCCATCTAAAGTTGTTAGCTTAGATGATACTGTTGAAGTAATGGTATTGGACATCGACGAAGAACGTCGTCGTATCTCACTAGGTCTTAAGCAGTGTGTTGCTAATCCTTGGTCTGAGTTCTCTTCTAAGTTCGCTAAAGGCGATCGCGTTTCTGGTAAGATCAAATCAATCACTGATTTCGGTGTATTCATTGGTCTTGACGGCGGCATCGACGGTCTTGTTCACTTGTCTGACATTTCTTGGAATGTTTCTGGTGAAGACGCAGTTCGTGAGTTCTCTAAGGGCGACGAAATCGAAGCTGTTGTACTTGCAGTTGACGCAGAACGCGAACGTATCAGTCTTGGTATCAAGCAATCTGAAGATGACCCATTCAATAACTACCTAGCAGAAAACAAGAAAGGTGCTATTGTTATAGGTAAGGTTACAGCGGTTGACGCTAAAGGCGCTACAGTTGAACTAGCTGACAGCGTTGAAGGTTACATCCGTGTTGCTGATATCTCACGTGATCGCATTGAAGATGCTTCTACTGAGCTTAAAGAAGGTCAAGAAGTTGAAGCTAAGTTCGTCGGTGTAGACCGTAAGAACCGTGTTGTTAGCTTGTCTATCCGTGCTAAGGACGAAGCTGAAGAGAAATCTGCAGTTGAAGACCTAAACAAAGCATCAGAAGATAGCTTCGCATCTAGTGCAATGGCTGAAGCGTTCAAAAACGCAAACCGCGACTAATTATTAGTTGACTGGGGCGTGTAAACGCCTCATTCTATTAATATTAGTTTTAGCAAAGAGGAAGGTTTATGACTAAGTCAGAATTAATCGAAAGGTTAGCCCTGAAACAATTACACTTGTCAGCAAAAGATATCGAAGGTGCTGTCAAAGACATGCTAGATTTGATGGCCAATACGCTATCGTCTGGTGATCGAATTGAAATTCGTGGCTTTGGTAGTTTCTCGTTACATTATCGCGCACCTCGCACAGGACGTAATCCTAAGTCTGGTGAAACGGTTGAATTAGGGTCGAAATACGTACCTCACTTCAAACCGGGTAAAGAGCTACGAGAAAGAGTCAATGCCAGTCTTAATGCTTAATTGCTCTTGAATGTAAGTTCTAGAACAATTTGCAAAGCGTAATAAAAAGCGACCTACGGGTCGCTTTTTTTATGCCTGTAAGTTAAACCTAAATTCAGCAGTTGAACAACGGGCAATAGCGCCCAACCGCCGAATCTAGGTTAATACTTGAAAAACATCTGATTAAATCGCTATTTATGGCTAGCAAGCGAGCAAAATTTCTTAGATAATGAAGGCATTCAAGAATATGAGTGTTCAATTTTGCTAACACCCTGTGAGGTACATCAATGAAATCGTTTTTCGCCACACTTATCGTTTTCATCTGTTTTTTTATCGCGGTTATTTTCAGTGCAAATA
>JABSRV010000049.1 GCA_013214905.1 Psychrobium sp.
ATCCTTGAAACTGCAGTTTTATTATGAAATACATCCGTGTATTTCACCAAAGGTCGTCGCAAGCGACGCTCAAAATGTTTCCCGAACATTTTGTGTCTGCGTTGCGAATCACAATCACTTATAAAACATAAGCTCAGGCGATTCGAAACTTGACTGCTTCACTGCAATTCCAATGATTTTGGGTATGCGTCATTAAATAATACCATTAGCGTTAGGCTAATCGGTATTAGAAATAGGCAGGATCACATAACGTCCACTAAAGGTCGCACAACTTCGCTCGCTGTTACCGCCAGCCATAACAACTTCCAGTTCAATACTGACCTTCTCCCCTGCATTAAGCGGAGTGAAAATTTTCATCGGTAAGTCTGCAACGACCTTACCACTGGGTTCGCTGGTGATTGGCTGGCGATATTTAATATTGCCAGAGGCCAATACGATGCTGCCTTTAATGCCTGAGCATTGCAGGCGTAAATGAATGAGCCCCCAACCGGTTAAAACAGCCTGTGAGTATATAGCACCGGCAAACATGCTTTGATGCACATTGATGCTGGCTTCCATACTTGCTGAGGTTATTAGCGTGTTTTCGCTGCATTGCACAATGTCTAGCGCCAAAAACTTAGTAACAGGTATACCATCATGCCATGTCGTTACTAACTGACGTTCCGCTTGGGTCAATATATATGCAAAGGTGTTTACATCGACTTCACAAAAACCTAATGCCAACCAAAATTTACTCTCACCATGCGCTGTTAAACGCTGCAACAACATCTCATCCGCTTGACTGATTAATCGCGAGACTAATTGCCGCGCAATACCTTGTTGGCGATATTGCGGCGCAACCACGATATCGACTTGCGCTTCGCCGTTGCCTATTCGACATAGTAGCCCCGCCGCCACTATTTGATCTTGCTCGTTTCTAGCGACTAAATAGTTGCCATCTCGCACTTCGTAGCTCACCATAAACTGGCATAAAAGAAGGTTATCACAAGCGACTAGCTGCCAAGAAAGAGTCATTAAATTATACCTTTAGAGAAAATGTAACCGGGCCATCATTGACTAAGGATACCTGCATGTCAGCGCCAAACTGTCCGCTCTGCACGTCGATATCAAGTTCCTTTGCGCTCTTAAGAAAATACTCATATAAACGCTCGGCAAGCACTGGCGGCGCGGCGCTAGAAAAGCTTGGTCGCAATCCCTTATTGGTATCTGCCGCTAAGGTAAACTGCGAGACCACTAATAACTGTCCAGCAATGTCTTTTAAACTCAAATTCATTTTTTCATCATCATCGCTGAACATTCGATACTTAACGATCTTTTGCAACAGCTTATCTGCCAATGCAAAATTATCTTCTTTTTCAACTGCTAGCAAAACAAGCAAACCCTGCTGAATGTCAGCGATTTTTTCACCGTTTACCACGACACTTGCTTGTCGAACCCGTTGTATTAACGCAATCATAATTTTTATTCTTATCTTAATTAATATAGCCAAGTGACCATTTTGTCACAGGCCTGAATTAGCGCATCGATCACCGCTGGTTCGCTACTAGAGTGCCCAGCACCAGGAATAATTTGCAGCTGACTATTGGGCCATTCCTTACTTAACAATTGCGATCCCTCTAATTTACACACCATGTCATATCGTCCGTGCACAATAATTGCCGATAGATGACTTATTTTATCAATATTATCAAGGATATGATTTTCAGGCATGAAACAATGTTGGCTATAATAATGGCTTTCTATTTTAGCCAACGCCAACGATTGCTGTGCATGACCAAAACGTTGCTCGGCGTCTTTAAGTGGTAACAGGTGAGATAATCCGCCCTTCCAAATAGACCACTGACGCGCGGCATTAAGCTGCTCAAATTCATGCCCAGTTTCAAACAGTTGCTGATATCCCTTAATGGGTTCATGACGTTGATCCAGCGGTAAACGCTCGGAAAATGACTGATAATGATCGGGAAAAATCTGCGCAGCACCGCCATCGGGGCAAAATCGCCAATGAAAATCTTGCTTACGCCCCAAAAAAGGACTGCGTAATACAAAAGCACTTACTCGTGCAGGATAGGCAAAACCATAACGCAGTGCGAGTTGTCCGCCCCAAGAACCGCCAACCACTAACCACTTTTCAATGTTGAGGCTTTGCCTAATTTTATCAATATCGTCAATGAGCGCGCTCGCGTCATTCTCTTTTAATTCGCCATAAGGCAATGACTGACCGCAACCACGTTGATCGAACAAAATAATACGATATCGCTGTGGATCAAAAAACTGACTCAACCGCTGGGAACGCGCGCCACCAGGGCCACCATGCAAAACAACAACGGGCACACCTTTAGGGTTGCCACTTTGTGAGACAGATAATCGATGTAACGACGATACAGCGACAAAAAACTCGCTATAAGGTTTTATCGCCGGGTATAGAGTGTGCATCCGCTATGACCTCCGTTGTTTGTTCTGAGTTATCGCTAAGTATTTCCTGTTCTTTCTCTTTATTAATGGCATGAAACTCTGGCAGACCCGCGGTTATTTCAGCGCCAATCAACACCACAATCCAAGATAGATATACCCATAAAAATAAAATGGGGATCGCCGCCAACGCGCCATAGATGGCTTTATAGGATGCAAAGTTACCGATATAAATTGCAAAAACTTTCTTGGTCAATTCAAAGAATAAGGCGGCAGCAACAGCTCCAATCAATGCATCGATAAATTTAACGCGTACATTGGGCACCAGCATATAAACCATTAAAAATGCCAATACGGAGAAAACCAAAGGCAGCCAACGCAAAAAGAATTCCATCACGCCTCCAAAAGCACCCTGATCCAAGCCACCTAATGAAATGACGTAAGATGAAATGGCGACACTCGCACCCAAAAACATTGGGCCTAAGGTCAAGACCATCCAATAAATTGAGAATGAGATGATTAGTGGCCGCTTTTTGGGGCTACGCCAAATTTGGTTCAATTCCTTATCGATAGTCGAAATCAGCATTAATGCAAAAACCACCAAAAAGACGATGCCTACCGCACTAGCTTTTGAAGCATTATCAACGAATTCGGCAATATTTTTTTGCACCATATCGCCAGCTTCGGGTATGAAATTTTGGTAAACATAGTTTTCCATTTGCGAGCGCATCTTTTTAAATACAGGAAAGGCAGAGAGCATTGTAAAGATGACGGATATCAATGGCACTATCGACAACAAGGTGACATAAGTTAAATAACCAGCGACCATGCGCAAACGGTTTTGCTTGGCACGTCTTGCAACGTGTTTAACCAAGCTCAGCACGCTGGTCAGCTTTTCAATAACGCTATCTAACGACTTATTCATGTTCAAGTGACGAATCCTTTATGCCTAAGTTACTCAGGCTTAACTAAAAACATTAACCTAAGAGTTAATGTTTCATAATTTTTATGTTCTCTACTTTAACACCACAAGGTTGTTTTTTAAAACATATCCTTGCCTTGTCACACCACCTAACGATATACCCATGCCACTTAGAAATTCGTGATTTCAGCGGGAGCTTCTCAGGTAAGTAATCACGGCGTTACATCAGTTTTAAAGGCAATAAGCATTCCTAAAATGATGTGCCTTGTGCTAACTCACCTGGAAAATCTGAAACCTGCATTTTCATGTAGCATGGGTATAAATTATGCATCAGATTTCATCCTTGCTATAATGCAAATAATACGCTATTTCGGCGACTCTTTTTATCCCCTTTTTTAGGTAAAACAACGCTCATGACTATTGAAGCCACCCTACAACAACGCAGCGAATCAAAATGTGAACTATGTGCCAATGGCGATAACCTATCTGTTTTTGAAGTACCGCCGACAGAAGTAAATTCTGACATGTGTGTTTTCATTTGTGATAAATGTCATGATGAAATCACCAATACCGACGCGTTAGACGTTAATCACTGGCGCTGTTTGAATGACAGCATGTGGAGTCAAGTTCCAGTGGTACAAGTAATGGCTTATCGCATGTTGAAGCGTTTGGTTGGTGCAGGAGAAACTTGGGCACAAGATTTATTAGACATGTTATACCTAGATGATGAAACCCTAGCATGGGCCAACAAAGGCAGTGCAGAAGTCGATACCGAGGAGCCACACCTAGACAGCAACGGCGCGGTATTAGTAGCCGGTGATAACGTGGTGTTAATTAAAGATCTAGTCGTTAAAGGCGCCAACTTCACCGCTAAACGAGGTACCCCGGTGCGCGGTATTTCATTAACCAGTAATCCTGAGCACATTGAAGGGCGCGTTAATGGCACACGCATTGTGATTATTACTCAATACGTGAAAAAGATGTAACCCTATACCCGTCATCCTTGAAACCGCAGTTTTATTATGAAATACATCCGTGTATTTCACCAAAGGTCGTCGCAAGCGACGCTCAAAATGTTTCCAGAACATTTTGTGTCTGCGTTTTGAATCACAATCACTTAGCTTTTTACTGGCTAAGGGCTCAATAAGCTCAGGCGATTCAAAACTTAACGGCTTCATGCAATCCCAATGATTTTGGGTATATATGGCCTCTTAAAGGCTAAAACGCAGAGAGCAAGTTGCTTAAAGTAAGCGTCTTGTGAATGACCAATCAATAGTTAGGAGCGCAGATGTTAAGCCAATTAAGAACATTATTTGAAGTGCTAAAACACACGTTCACTAAAAACGCCACCCGCCAATATCCTGAGGTGAAACCTTATTTGGCGCCGCGTTATCGTGGCCGCATTGTGTTGACTCGTGATCCCGATGGCGAAGAACGCTGCGTTGCTTGCAACTTATGCGCGGTCGCTTGCCCTGTTGATTGCATTGCCTTGCAAAAAGTAGAAACCGAGGATGGCCGTTGGATGGCAAGCAGCTTTCGTATTAATTTTTCTCGCTGCATCATGTGTGGTTTTTGCGAAGAGGCTTGCCCTACTCATGCGATACAGCTAACCCCTGATTTTGAAATGGCCGAATATGTACGACAAAATTTAGTCTACGAGAAAGAACACCTGCTTATTGATGGTCCCGGTAAATATCATGATTATAATTTTTACCGGGTCAGTGGCAAAGCCATTGCGGGCAAAGACAAAGGCGACGCTATAAATGAGGCTAAACCAATTAATATCAAGGGCCTGCTACCATGATTGAACAAATGTTTTTTGTTAGCGCGACCATCACCCTGCTTTGCGCATTATTAACAGTGCTCAATCATAACGCGGTACACGCCTTACTATTTATGGTGTTAATGATGTTGGCCATTGCGCTGATATTCTTTTTACTCGGTGCGCCATTTGCCGCCGCACTGCAAGTTATCGTGTATGCAGGGGCGATTATGGTGCTGTTTATTTTTGTCACCATGATGCTGCATTTAGGCCCCAAAAGCATTACCGCAGAAAAAAGACTGTTTAATTTACCCAGCTCAATACTGGCGTTAGTGATTTCATTAACCTTATTAAGCCAAGTGCTGGTATTGCTCTTTACAGCAAATATGTTCGATCAAACATCGGCGCTGCTAGCCAGCCATAGCGAGACGACCAAAGAAATCGCTGTAACGTTATTTACTTCTCACTACCAACTTATTGTATTAGCGGCCTTAATGCTGTTGTCTGCTTTAATTAGCGCCATTCATATATCTAAAGCCGCAATAAGCAACGAGGAGTCTATATGACTATTTCACTGCCTTGGTTTATTGCCTTTAGTTTAGCGCTCTTTGCTATTGGTCTTTTTGGCTTGCTGGCGCGGCGTAACCTTATCTTCATCTTAATATCGATAGAGATAATGCTAAACGCGGTGGCGCTATTATTTGTTGCAGGTTCAACAATTCATCCCGGCAGTGACGGACAAATTGTTTACCTATTAATATTAACAATGGCGGCGGCAGAAGTGGCTATCGGCTTGGCACTGGTGATTAACATGTATCGTCAATTTCATCACCTTGATGTTGATCAACTATCCAACATGCGAGGATAACTGATGATCGATAATCTGTTATTACTTATCCCCGCCTTGCCATTGCTCAGCGCATTAATATTATTGTTGCTGCCACTGACTAAACCCTTGGTGACTTTTCTGGCATTAACCAGCACCGGTTTAACAGCGGCGGCGGTATTGTGGATCCAGCTAAATACCAACACCGACTTTGCCTCTATGCATTTCATTTACTGGCAATGGCTAGCGGTAGATAGCTTACAGCTAAATGTCGCGTTTACCCTAGATGCGTTATCCCTAATGATGATCAGTATTATTAGCGGCGTAGGCTGGCTAATTCACTTATTTTCAGTGTCCTTTATGCGTGATGACATCGATTATCGGCGCTACTTTGCCTATCTAAACCTGTTTGTCGCCGCCATGCTGATACTGGTATTAAGCGACAACTTGTTGTTGTTATACCTTGGCTGGGAAGGCGTTGGTTTATGCAGTTATCTATTGATAGGTTTTTGGCATCAGGATCGTGGCAACAACATCGCTGCCAATAAAGCATTTATGATGACCCGCCTTGGTGATACCGCGATGTTAATAGGTCTGGTATTGCTGTTTTGGCAATTTGGCAGTCTAGACATTGCCAGCATTAACCAACAAGCCACTAGTGACGCTATTAACAATAGCTCATTAATCAACTTAACGTGTTTGTTGTTATTTGTTGGCGCCGCCGGTAAGTCTGCCCAGTTTCCGTTGCACAGCTGGCTACCCGACGCCATGGCTGGTCCAACGCCAGTTAGTGCGCTTATTCATGCGGCGACCATGGTCACCGCAGGCATCTATTTAATTGCCCGCATGCTGCCATTATTTAACAATGCTAGTGACACGTTACAGCTCATTGCCATTGTCGGCACCATCACCTTATTGCTCGGCGCGACAGCCGCCATGGTGCAAACTGACTTAAAGAAAATATTGGCCTATTCCACCATTAGCCAACTTGGTTATATGTTTTTAGCCTTAGGGGTTGGCGCAACTAGTGCGGCGAGCTTCCACCTAATGACCCATGCATTTTTTAAGGCCTTGTTATTTTTAAGTGCCGGCGCGTTAATTCACTGCTTAGATCACCAGCACAATATATTTAAGATGGGCGGATTAATGAGAAAAATGCCGCTGGTCGCTGGCGCATTTTTCGTTGGTTGTGCGGCGTTATCTTCCTTGCCACTGCTGTCAGGTTTTTTCAGCAAGGAACTCATTTTATCGCAAGTTATCGCTCAAGGGCACCAGTGGCTGTGGATTGGCGCATTATTCGGCGCTTTTTGCACCGCGTTTTATTGTGCGCGCTTAGTCTTAGTGATCTTTTTTGGCCCCTTGGCACAATCGCCAAGCAAACCGCTACCGTTAATCATGAGCATTGTATTGAGCTGTTTAATACTCTTGAGCCTATTTGGCGGTTTTATGCCAAGCAGTATCGACCTGCAATTTCCAGCACCACCCGCTAACTTATCCGCCCTACAACATTATTTGCCCATCATTTTACCGTTTGTTGCATTTACAGCCGCATTTTATTGCTGGAAGACTGGGGTTTTCAGGAAAAAATTGAAATCGACATTGGATCGACAAGCACACAAAGTCTTATTGTCAGGTTGGCATATTGACTTGTTGTATCAGACTCTCTTTGTTCAGCCCTTTTTTACGCTCACTCGATGGTTAAAAACAGACATTGTTGATCAATGTTACCGCGCCATTGAACGCATGATGATCGCGCTGCATAGCTTAGCAAGCAAAACACAAAATGGATCGCTGCGTTTTTATAGCGCCAGCATTATAATATTTATCATCTGCGCGTTAGCGTGGTTAATGTTGGCGGGGCAGTCATTATGATGTTAGCAACCATAATATTATTACCGCTCATCGGTGCGGTGCTAGCTTGGCTCAGCAGTAAAATAAATGCCAATTATCCACGCGTCGTTACCCTAGTCATTTTATTGCTCTGTTTTCTGCCGTTGATAACCATTATGCAACAACAAGCTGGTAGCGAGAATATAGGCAGCGACTGGTACAGCCATTTTGAAACTGACTGGTTAAGCCGGTTCAACCTCAACATTCATCTAGCCATCGACGGCTTTAGCGCGATGTTAATCGCCCTAACCTTAGTCATTGCTATCATTGCGCTGTGCGCTTCATGGTCAGAGATAGTCGATAAATGTGGCTTGTTCTATTTGAACTTATTGTTAACCATCGCTGGCATAATCGGCGTCTTTATCAGTCTTAATTTATTGCTATTTTTTGTATTTTGGGAAGTGATGCTAGTACCAATGTTTTTCCTGATTAATATCTGGGGCCATGAACATCGTCATTACGCGGCATTGAAATTTTTAATATTTACCCAGCTCGGCGGTTTGTTGATGTTACTGAGCATTTGCGCACTTGGGGTTATCCATTTTGAGCAAACCGGCAGTTGGAGTTTTGATTATCTGCAGTTACAACAAATCAGCTTAAGCGCAACACAGCAAAATTGGCTGGCGCTTGGCTTTATGTTGGCCTTGTTAGTGAAACTGCCGGCACTGCCATTTCATAGCTGGCTGCCCGACGCCCATACCCAAGCGCCAACGGGCGCTAGCATCATTTTAGCCGCCATTTTACTTAAAACCTCGGCCTACGGAATTATTCGTTTTGTATTAGTCTTATTCCCCGACTTTTCAATTCAATTTGCACCGCTGATTAATACCATTGCCGTGGTCGGCATTATATATGGCGCCATACTGGCCTTTGCGCAAAGTGATATTAAACGCTTAATCGCTTATTCCAGCATAAGCCATATGGGCTTTGTATTGTTAGGTTGCTTTAGCCTCAACGTCTTAGCGCTGCAAGGCGCAATCGTGCAAATGGTGGCGCATGCCTTTACCTCTGCTGGGTTGTTTTATGTGGCTGGTATTATTCAGGCACGTTATGGCACACGTGATCTGAATAAACTTGGCGGCTTAGCCACACAAATGCCGAAACTTGCCGGCCTAGCAATGATCTTAATCATTGCGACATTAGGCATGCCGGGCTTGGGCAACTTCGTTGGTGAATTGTTAGTGCTGCTCGGTAGCTTCGAGCATTTCACCTTGTTTAGTGTCATTGCCGCCACTGGCTTGATATTTTCAGCTTGTTATTGCTTGTCGATCATTCATCGCGCTTTTTGGGGCGCTGCTAAAGAGCATGAACGCCAAATATCAGATATTAATGCTCGTGAAAAGTTAAGCTTAATGGTGCTTATCGTCGCACTCTTTGTTTTAGGATTGCAGCCACAGTACTTGCTTAAATTTACCGATAATTTGAGCGTTAAAATCATCGCAATCTCATCGATAGGACAAAACAAATGAATATTATGTTATTGCCCTTAATCATTATTATCTTTGGCTCATTGACCATGGTGCTGATCATTGCGTATAAGCGTAGTTTAGCAGTATGCCATTGGCTGACCGGCATCATTCTAGTTAGCGCATTAGCCGCGCAATGCATTTTATTTAACCCCGAAAGTGTCAGCGCCGATTTATTATTATTTTCGCCATTAAATCAGTTTTTGTGTCAATTGACTCTGCTCATTGTTCTTATCGTTTACTGGCCTCTAAAACAGTGGCTCAGCCAACATAGCTCATCACCAACGCCCTTTTACCTATTATTATTATGGACGACTATTGGCGCCTTAGTGATGATTTTAGCGAATCATTTTGCATTGCTATTTATGGGGTTAGAGCTATTGAGCTTGTCGCTTATTGGTCTTATCGCCTATCAATGCCCACAGTTTAGGAACCAGCCGGCAGACAATGGATCTGAAATAAGTAGTGAAGCGATTGGCATTGAAGCGGCGGTTAAATACCTGATATTGTCAGCTATCGCATCCGCAGTTATTCTGCTTGGTTTTGCACTAATTTATATCGATATTGGCAGTTTATCACTGACCGATTTACATCAGGTAGCACAAGGAAAATTACTACCGCCATGGTTAATCTACGGCGCTATTTTTTTTATACTTGGTGGATTGTTCTTTAAATTATCCATTGCGCCTTGTCATTTATGGTTTGCCGATTTATTACAGGGCGCGCCAACGCCCGTCGCGGCATTGCTTAGCACTATATCGAAATTGGCCGTTTTTTCACTGCTATTTAAACTGCTGTTATCAAGCCAATGGATACAAATAACCATTGTGGCGCAAGTTATTGGCGCAGTGGCCATAATATCTATGTTATTAGGTAACCTATTGGCGTTAAGACAACAAAACATCTATCGACTGCTCGCTTATTCATCAATCGCTCATTTCGGGTATCTGTTAATAATCATGTTATTAGGGAATAACAGCCATATCGCTAGTGAAGAAATATTACTTATTTATATGGTCGCCTACCTTTTGAGCCTAAGTGGTCTTTTTGCCCTGTTAAGTCTAATGCCTGATCAAGATACCTTAGAAAAGTTGCAAGGTTTATTGTGGCGACAACCTTTGTTGGGTATTTGCTTTATGCTGCTGATTCTATCTCTCGCTGGCATCCCATTAACCATAGGTTTTGTCGCAAAATTTTATTTGCTATTGGCTACGGTTGAGCAACAATTATGGCTATTAATTGGCGCGCTAGTATTGGGCAGTATCATCGGCTTGTTTTACTATTTTAATCTGTTGCTTACCATCGCTAAAAAAACTGCATCAAAAAATACCACCGCCATAAAAAGAATCCCGATTGTTGGCAGCGTAGTGATCACCCTTTTCATTGTGCTGTTAGGCCTTTATCCACAGCCATTAGCACAGTTTATAAGCCAGCTAGTCGAACAGTAAAAGTAAATTTTGTGAAACAACAACACCGAAAAACACCACTAAGCAGATAATTTGGTTATAATGGCAATAATTAATTAATACCATAAGTAAATACTCAATGAATATTCAAGATATTACGGTTTCAAACAACCAACGTAAAAAGATCATCGCATGCATTAGAGACGACAATGTTTTGCAACAAGACGAAAATGGCGAAGTCATTATCCGTGTTGAAGCTTACATCGAATTTAGCAACCGCATTAAAAAATACCCATTAGAAGAAATCGTTGGTGAAGACGCGTTAGACTTTACTGTTGAGTACCTAGTTTTTAACTAAGCAGATTGTAACTATTCAGCATGACATGTAGCTGTTCATCGCGCAGCCATTTGGTACAAGTTTTAGAAGACAAAAGAGTCTGGAACTCTTTTGAACAACGTTAGTTGGCCAGCTATGCTGGTGAACTACACGGATGTAGTTCATAAAGCGCGGAGTTTATACGCATAAATGAGCACTTTCGACAACAAAATGGTGACAAAAGGCAAGACGCTGAATAGTTACGTATCTAAATGATGGCGGTAACCTCATAACTTATCGAGTTATCGCCAATATTAAGCGTCACTTCGTCATCCACTTCCGTCGTCAATAGTTTTGCCCCCAGCGGTGCCTGCGCAGTAATTAGCAATACAGACTCACCCTGCACATCTAGTTTAATACCTCCGGCACTCGGCCCGATAAAGAAATAACATACTTCATCATTTTGATTGCACAATTGCACTAAACAGCCTAATGAAACACGCAGCGGCATTGCTTCTTCACGTCGTTTCAGTTGTTCGAAATCGTCTAAATCGGCACGACATTGCGCCAAACGTTGTGATTGACCATGCGCTAAATACGCAGCTTCCAAGCCCAAAGTATCGTATTTATTTTCAGCCACATTACCATCATTGGTCGCGGTTTCATGGGCGCGATTAGCCGCCAATTCCGCCACGTTAATTAAACGCTTTAATTCAATAAATAACTGTTGCCACATTTGCGGTTTGTTCATGGCGCCTTTTCCTCCTGCTCATCAAAACCTGCAAGTTGCGTGCGAGCGTAGTTCACAATCTCTTTTGAAATTTGCTTGTTAATGCCTTTAACCAACACCCAACTATGCCAATATAGCGGTTGTTTCAATACTTTGTCCCGACACAGATTAATCAATGAACCATCGCGCAACTCTTGTTGCACTTGTAATTGCGGCACCAAGCAATAAGCAGCGCCCTGCTTTGCAAGCTCAACAAACGCTTGGGAAGAGCGCACACTGTGGCAATAATAATCTCGCGCGGCTAACTTAAAATGCCGCTCAATAAAATTTACGTGCATATCATCATCGGGATCAAAACTAATGCCAGGGGCCAAGCGAAGGCTTTCTTTATTGAGACCATTAGCAAAATAACGCTGCTTAAATTCAGGCGCGGCTACTAAGATAAAATCCATTCGCCCCAAATAAAACGATTGATAACCCGGCAATGCTTTTTTCTGATTACTCACCGCTCCTAAGGCTTCGCCGCTGCGCAACTTATCAATGGTTTTCGACTCATTGGTGATGATCAGATCGAGCTCAACCAAGTCATTTTTTAATACTGGGGTAATCGCGCCCAAAAACCACGTCGCAATGCTGTCTGCATTAACCGCCAATGAAAACTTAATCGGTTTTTTAGGCGCATCAGGCAGTAACTCGGGTAACAAGTCATTTTCTAGTTGACGCACCATCTTGTAATGCGCCAGTAAACGCGCGCCAGCAACGGTTGCGACAATAGGTTGGCTGCGCACAATAACAGGTTGCCCAAGATTCTCTTCTAGCAATTTAATACGCTGTGAAATTGCCGACTGCGTGACAAATAATACCTTAGCGGCAAGCTCGAAACTCTGCTGTGTTAATACAGCGTTTAACGCCGCCAGTAATTTATAGTCAAATGTCATGTGATAATCCCGCCACCTTGAAAGCATCATTAGAAAAATTAATGCGTCATAAATATTATTAATTTTATTAAAGCAGTTTTAAAGTGCAAAATCTAGCGAAACACACCACCTCACTACAGGAAAACACGCATGAGTATATTAGTTGCCGTCAAAGGATTTAGCTTAGGGCTGAGCATGATTATGCCAATTGGCGCTCAAAATGCGTTGGTACTTAATCAAGGAATTAAGCGTAATCATCACTTAACAACGGCAGCATTATGCGCTCTGTATGACATCATTTTAATTTCAATCGGCGTCTTGGGCGGTGGTTTACTAATTGCTAGCAGTGACTTGATGTTTACACTGCTGTCGTGGGGCGGCATTTTATTCTTAATAACTTACGGCGCTATGGCTTACAAAGAGGCGTTTGAGCCAGCAATCGAACATCAGCAACCACACAAACACAAATCACTAAAAATGATTATTGTGACGAGCTTAATTGTAACCTTTTTAAACCCACACGCTTACATCGATACCATCATGATCTTGGGCAGTGTTGGCGGTCAGTTTAAAGGCGAAGAGCAGTTATACTTTATGGTCGGCGCAATGGCAGCATCCGTTGTTTGGTTCTTTACCTTGGCCTTTGGCGCGGCTAAATGTGCTAAACAGTTGCAAAAACCTAAGGTTAAGCGTTTCATTGATTTACTCATCGCCTGCATCATGTGGTTAATCGCCGCTGGATTGTATAATAGCTGGGTTGTTAGGGTATACACATAGGAAAATATATACCCAAAATCATTGGAATTTCAATGCAGGTTTTCAGTTCCAGACAAAACCTGAGTACCTACATCACTGCTTTAGCTGACTTCCTTATGCCACTGGCATAAGGGTTCTGCTTTCGCTCTAGGCAAAGCCGTCAAGATTCGAATCACCTGAGCTTATTGAGCCCTTAGCCAGTAAAAAGCTAAGTGATTGTGATTCGAAACGCAGACAATAAAGCTGCGGTTTCAAGGATGACGGGTATACGGTCTAACGCAGCAAGTGTAGAAAATGCAAATGCTTGTGGTATTGATCAATAATGTTGTTGATTACGCCCGCTTTTGACCAACCCATAATGTCATAATCTTGCCCACCTTCGAGTAAATGAACTTCAGCGCGATAGTAGTCTTGTTCATCGTCTTCTTCGGTGACAAAGTCTGGTTGCGAGTGTTTACGGGCAACAACCCTATAAATAAACTGTTGTTCTTCACCATGGTCAACAATTAAGCTCAAACCATTAACCGTCGATATTTTAACGTCAATTTGATTTTCTTTTAACTCGTTAGCCACCGATTCAAAGGCCGGTGTAACGATTGTCGCAATAAACTTGTTAACGTTAATTTTGTTCGGAAAATCAACAATATTCTTTAAGCGCATTTGCCAACTGTCATTTTTATCATTGCCAGAATGAGGCATCGCCGTGATTAACTGACTTTCTTGTTTAAAGGCTTCAACTCGTAGCGCTTTAATTAAACCGACAATAGCAAGCAACAACACAATAGCAAACGGCAAGGCGCTGGCAATGGTCATGGTTTGCAGTGCACTAAGCCCACCGGCTAACAGCAATACTGCTGCTACGACGCCAATACCTACGGCCCAGTAAACACGTTGCCATAATGGCGTATCATTACGTCCGTGTGAGCACAGCATATCTACCACCATCGCGCCGGAATCACAGGAAGTGACAAAGAAAATCACTATCATCAGTACACTAAAACCTGAAAGCACAGCGGCGTACGGGAAGTTTTCGAGGAACACAAATAATGCAACCGAGGAGTCTTTGCCGACCATCTCACCTAAACTGGTTACCCCTTGGTTATACACCAAATCAATGGCGCTATTGCCAAAGATTGTCATCCATAACAATGTGAATACGGTTGGGATAAACATCACCCCAAAAATAAACTCTCGAATGGTGCGACCACGAGAAATTCTCGCGATAAATAATCCAACAAAAGGTGCCCAGGCTAGCCACCAGCCCCAATAGAATATTGTCCAACCACCAATCCAATCTGTTTTATTGTAGGCAAATAAATTAAAGGTATTATGTACAATATCCGTTAAATAATTTCCTATGTTTTGTACATATGCTTGCAGCAAGAATAGGGTTGGACCAAGTACAAATATCAGTGTCATCAATATAATGGCTAACACCATATTCGCTTCTGACAAGATTTTGATGCCTTTATCAAGCCCTGTCGCTACCGAGATAACAGCAAGTCCTGTGATGCCGCACATAATGATTATTTGATTGGTTACCGACACATCAATATCAAATAAATAACCAAAACCAGCGTTAACCTGTGCCGCACCTAACCCCAGTGAAGTGGCAACACCAAATACGGTACTTACTACCGCAAAAATATCGACTAAATGTCCTGGCCATTGATAAATACGATCGCCGATCAATGGGTATAAAGCAGAGCGTAACGTTAAAGGCAAACCATGACGATAACTAAAGTAGGCGAGCACTAAGGCAACGATGGTATAGATAGCCCAAGCATGCAGTCCCCAATGAAAAAATGTCATTTTCATGGCTTCTTTAGCCGCTTCAACGGTGCCAGTTTCTGCCGTGGGTGGTGCTAAATAATGCATCAATGGCTCTGCCACACCAAAGAACATTAAGCCGATGCCCATGCCTGCTGCAAATAACATCGACAGCCAACTAGGCAAGGAATAATCCGGTGTTGAATGGTCGGGTCCTAAGCGAATGTCGCCATAACGGGAGAACCCTAAAAAGATAACAAAAAAGAAAATGAATGCGACGGTAAGCACATAGAACCAGCTTCCATTTTCTATAATGCTTGCCTGAGTAATGCTAAAGACGTCATTGGCATGCTGTGGTAGTAATGCGGCATAACTGATTAGTGCAATAATAATGGCCGATGCACTAATGAACACTTTTTTATTTAAGTGACTTTTTGCGGATGAGGACAACTCATTCTCCAGAATATTCTAAGTGTTGATATTATATGTGTTGATATTATATGTGTTGATATTATTCGTGTTCAAACTGTGTTTCAAATACCAGCAACAATCGATGACTACCATACAGTAAAAACGCTAAATCTTCGCTATATACCCGTCACCAATGACAATTCATCATTTGTACAAGTCGAGCAATATGCCAAATGCTAGGCATAATATGTGGAGTTAAATTATCCTTCATCACATCTCATAATAGTGAAGGATAATGATCATGGCTTGCCATGCGGGCTTTTAGTTGCAATAGGCTACGGCGTTATCAGGCATATTCAGGCAATAACGATTCGTGATGACTCATGAATCACACTCGGATCCTAGCCAAACTCTGAAACAAGCATTTCCAATGATTACGGCGATATAACCAATAACTTTGAATAAATGTAAATATGTTGTTAAACTTGCGCCGTTAAAAATAGTTAGAACTCTAACGAAATAATCAAAACGCCAAGGGACACTAAACATGAAATTCACTAAGCTGCATTGTGCTGTGCTATCAGCCATCGCGGCATCAGGTTCGCTTTATGCTGAAGAAGCAAAAAAGCAACCTAAAGCAAAAATCGAAGTTATCGAAGTTACTGCGACTAAACGTACAGAATCTATTCAAGATGTGCCGATTACTGTCATCGCTTTAACTGGCGATAGTTTAGAGAAACTTGGCGTTTCAAATTTTGATCAATATGTTGAATTTCTGCCTAACGTAACCTTTCAGGGTACAGGCCCAGGACAAAATGAAATATATATTCGCGGCGCGGCGACGTCGCAAACCAGCATCGCAGTATCTTCGGTGCAAGCACTACAGCCTTCAGTTGCTTTCTATTTAGACGAGCAGCCAGTATCAATGCAGGGGCGTAATCTAGATATTTACGCAACGGATGTGCAGCGCATAGAAGTGCTGCCGGGGCCACAAGGTACGTTGTTTGGTGCTAGCTCTCAGTCGGGCACAGTGCGCTTAATCACCAAAAAGCCAAATCACGATTCGTTTGCCGCTGGTTTTGATATCAGCAATAGCTTTACCGCGGGTGGCGACATGAGCAACTCGGTTGAGGCATATTTTAATCTGCCGCTTACTGACTCATTGGCGGTGCGTGTTGCAACTTACAGCGATCATCAAGGTGGCTGGATTGACAATATTTTAAATGCACCTGGTCAAGGTGGATTTAAGGGCAGCGCAGTTGTTATCAGCCGGATATCTGGCGACGCGTTAACAAATCCTGAAAGTATTCCCGTAACGACGCCGCGTAACGACGCATTGGTTGAAGATAACTTCAATACCGCCAGTTATGCTGGTGTGCGTTTTGGCGCTTCATACATCATCAATGATGATTGGGATTTCTTACTGCAACACACTCAGCAGTCTCTTGATACCGAAGGTGTATTTGCTTATGATCCTAACCTTGAAGGCGAATCATCAACCAATCGTTTCGTACCAGAAGATAACGATGATGATTTTGGCCTAACAACCTGGACCTTAGAAGGGCGTCTTGAACACCTAGAACTTGTATACACTGGTGGTTATCTTGATAGAGATATCAATTCGACTATTGATTACACGGGTTATACCAATGGCGGTTCATTTGCTGCTTATTACGCTTGTAATTATGCAGGTACCCCTGAAACACAAGTATGTGTTGACCCAACAAAATTCTATAAAGAGCAAACTAGCACTTCTCGTATCACTCACGAGTTTCGCATTAGTACCTCGGCTGACAATCGCTTTCGTTTAATCACCGGTGTTTTCTATGATTCACAAGAGTTGTCAACGGTCGGTCAATTCCAGTTAGGCAATACCCAATTACCTTATTTCACCGATTTGAAAAAAACGCTTCAAGGTACTGAAGGCATTAACAGCAATGGCGGACCGTTTTCGTCAGAAATCAGCTTTGTTAACGATATTACCCACGTCATTGATCAAGTCGCCGTGTTTGGTAATTTAGAGTTTGATATAACCGATACTGTTACCGCTAATTTTGGTGCACGTTGGTATCAAATTGAAGATTCATTTAAAGGGGCAACGACCACAGCTGATGTATCTGGTCGACTTCGCGCTTTTGGCGATGGTAGCGATAGCGCATTAACCGAGTTCTTTGGCGCCGAAGAAGCGGCCGCTATTAAAACGGCTATTGCTAATGGTCAGCTAGACACTAGCCTGCTTGATAGCGACGGTAAGTTAACCGTTGATGATGTAATCTTTAAAGCCTCTATCGATTGGCGAATGAGTGACAATGTAATGATTTTTGCAACGTACTCAGAAGGTTTCAGACCTCCTGTGACGAACCGCATTGGCGGTGGTAAAGCTAAAAATCAAGAAGGCGCGTTTGACGGATTCCGCATTCCTGTTTATTCAACAACGGATAGCTTAGACAATTTTGAAATTGGTATTAAGTCGACATTGCTCGATCAAACATTACGTATCAATGCGACGGCTTATCACTCAAAAATATCTGATCTGCAAACCTCGCGTTTCGACCCAACCAATATTAGTTTCTTGGTGTTTACCGATAATGTTGGTGACGCAGAAATCACCGGTATTGACGGCGACTTCAGCTGGGCGGCTACTGACAGCTTAATGATCATGGGCGCGTTCAGTTACATCGATACCGAGCTAACGTCAGTTAATTCAGAATTGGCAGGCATTGCACCAGCTGTAGGCAGTCGACTACCTTACTCGGCAAAATTTTCGGGTAACTTACAAGCCGAATATTACTATCAACTTAATGATGGTATGACAGGTTTCATCAACGGCTCAATCATCTACACAGGTGAAAGACTGGCAAGCATGACCATGGATGCTTACGTATTAGAAGACTCTACTAACTTAGTTTACGGCACGGGTTCTGGCTTGAAAATTCAAAAAGAAGCCGACGTTTATTCAGGTGTTAACTATCAAGACAGCAATGGCAATACCTTTGCCGGCGGTCGTTACGTGCAAGAAAGTTACGTATTGGCTAATCTTAGTTTTGGTGTGACCACCGACGAATGGAAAGCTGAAGTATTTATCGATAACCTGACTAACGAAAGTGCAACGTTATATATTGATACGCAGCAGTTTACCCCAAAAGTTGTGACCAATAGACCACGTACCGTAGGTTTTAGAATCTCGTATGATTTTTACTAAGCCGTTACTAAAACGTTACTGAACGATAGTGAAATATTAGTAAAACACGCTAATAAAAGCCGTTTGATATTTGTATCAAGCGGTTTTTTTTTGATAATATCATTTTTATTTTCACGGAGCCAAGTCGTTGAACAAACCAGCCCTTTCCCCAATTGAAGCGCAACTTAAATCGATCCAGACATTGATTCAAGCGGCAAAATTTAATGATGCGATCACGCTAAGTGAAACGCTATTAGCGCAATCTAATGATAAAAAACAGCAAGCTGAGCTATGGTATTTAGTCGCCGTTGCTCAACGTTATGACAAACAATTCCCCAAGGCATTGGTTAGCATTAATCAATTGCTTGAACTTGAACAAAATCACAGTCGTGGTAATCAAGAGCAGGGATATATTCACCTTGCGCTAGACCAGGCTAGCCAA
>JABSRV010000005.1 GCA_013214905.1 Psychrobium sp.
CCAGCGAAATTTATTGGGTTGTTGCAACGACATTGAACCGTCAGACTCTTGAATAATTTGACCTTTAGTGTCAAATACTTGCTGCTTAAAATTGGCAGAGAACTTCGGCAATAACTTTAACTTTTGACGAAGCTCGATGAACGCCTCATTCTGCAAGACTGAAGTGACAGCGTTGGATGGCGTAATAGGCGTTAGCTCTGTCGCAATAACAGCAGATACGGGTAAAGCAAAAAGAGTGAATAGGGTAAACATATTTGATTAAAAACCGCTATAAAAAATAAAAACTTTGTTTTCAATAAATGTTATGACTACGCTCAAGGACTTAAGTTACACCTTGAGCATCAAATTTAACTTTTTTGTTAATGTTTTTTCAGTATTTGGTTAGTGCTTTGGTGGCGGCGGTGCAATCACTTCACGCAGGCCGTTATGACCAGGAGAGCTTACAATGCCACAGGCTTCCATTTGTTCAACCAAGCGAGCCGCACGATTATAACCAATCTTAAATTTACGTTGCACGCTAGAAATAGAACCACGTCTTGTTTCTGTCACAAACGCCACGGCTTCATCGTAAAATTGATCATTCTCTTCATCACCTTCCGCCGATTCTCCAGGCAATAAAATAGACTCATTGCTTTCGCCCGACAAAATAGCCTCAATGTAATTTGGCTTGCCACGGCGTTTCCAGTCAGCGACCACGGCATGTACTTCATGATCGTCTACAAAGGCGCCGTGAACACGGGTTGGTAATCCGGTGCCAGGAGGCATGTATAACATGTCACCCTGACCTAGTAATTGCTCGGCGCCCTGTTGGTCTAAAATGGTTCGAGAATCAATGCGTGATGATACTTGAAAAGCAATACGCGTTGGAATATTAGCCTTGATAAGGCCGGTAATCACGTCAACCGAAGGTCGCTGCGTAGCCAAGATTAAGTGAATGCCGGCGGCACGTGCTTTTTGCGCGATACGTGCTATTAGCTCTTCCACTTTTTTACCAACAATCATGATCATGTCGGCAAATTCATCAACCACCACCACGATAGCGGGCAGAGTTTCAAGTTCAGGTGCTATCTCGTCCATGCTATCACCCGCTTGCCATAAAGGATCTCTTAACGGTTTGCCTTCTGCAATGGCATTTTTAATTTTGGCATTATAGCCCGCTAAATTTCGCACGCCCATGGCTGACAATAATTTATAACGACGTTCCATTTCCCCTACACACCAGCGCAGCGCATTTGCCGCTTCTTTCATGTCGGTAACTACTTCTGATAATAAATGTGGAATGCCTTCATATACCGAGAGTTCAAGCATTTTTGGATCAATCATGATCATGCGAACTTCTTCTGGTGTCGACTTATATAACAACGAGATTATCATTGCGTTAACACCAACCGACTTACCAGAGCCGGTGGTACCCGCCACTAACAAATGCGGCATTTTGGCTAAATCAACCACCACTGGATTACCGGCAATGTCTTTGCCCAATACCATGGTTAAGGCGGATTTTGAGTTAATGAAAGCGTCACTGGCTAAGTTTTCACGTAAATAAACGATTTCACGATTTTCGTTAGGGATTTCTAAGCCAATAACACTTTTGCCAGGAATTACCTCAACCACTCGTACGCTTAACGCTGACAATGAACGGGCTAAATCTTTCGACAAACCAGTGATTTTACTGACCTTAATACCTGGCGCCAAATCAAGTTCGAAACGGGTGATCACAGGTCCTGGGAATACATCAACCACGGTGGCGATGATATTAAAATCAAGAAATTTGGCTTCAACCAGACGAGATACTCTATCTAGACTCTCTTGTGAAATGGGTTCGAATTTTGTCTTGGCTTCATCTAATAGCGTTAACGAAGGCATTGGTGTCACGGCTTTAGGTATAACAGATACCTGAGGCGCTGCTGTCGGCACTACAGCGATCGCTTTTGGTTGCACGGCGGCAATGGCTTCGGCGAGTTCATCATTTGAACATTCGCCGTCTACCAATGCAGCAGGTTCATTTGTTAATGTAGTTTCATTACCGGTTGGTCGCTGGTAAGAAGCCATTTGGTCTACTTCAGTGTCATTTTGCGGCAATGCACCAAAGCTTGGTAATACATCGTCGGAAAAATCGTCTAATACATTACGCTGCACACCAGACATGGTCGGCTCGCCCGATGGTTCAGGGCCAAAGTTTGGTGTTATGACTTGGCTACGCGGTTGTTTTTGCGTATCGCTAACTAATGACAACTTGCTTGTTAACGCCGCCTCTTCTTTGATTGGCTCTGCAGATAGTTGCTCTTGTGAGGGCTGTTCTTTTAATGCCAGTTCTTTTGATAATGGTTCTTGTGTCGAGAGCTCTTGTTCAGAATGTTCCGATGACGCCACGCTTACATCTTCATTTCTACTCGCGTTACGTTGCAATTTCAACGCGAAATTCCAGCACCAAGTAACCCCTGAGATAACAAGCGCACCAGTACTTTCAATCACTCGCATCCAACCTATGCCGGTGAGCAAGGTGAGTCCGGTCGCAATAAAACAAACTAGCAATAACGTAGTGCCTATAAAATTAAAATTGGGTAACATGGCGCCCGAGATCATTTCGCCAATTACCCCACCCGCTGAAAAAGAGGCATATAAGTCATCAAAATTAATGCTAGCGGTGGCTAGGACGCCAAAGCAGGTCAAGAAAAAACCGATGAAACGTAGACCCAAGGTGAAATAGTCGATGCTACGTAATTTGTGATGCGCCTTAAATAACAGATAACCTAATCCCGCTAATAAAAACGGAATGCTATACGCGACAAATCCAAAGGTAAAAAACAGAATGTCGGCCAAATATGCGCCAGTATGCCCCATCCAATTTGCCGCGGTGCCTGATATTGCCGTTTGCGTCCACGCCGCATCACTTTGGCTAAAGCTGTATAACGCCAATAGCAAATACAAAGACAACAACGTTGAGGTAACAATAGAGGCTTCTAATACGCGCTGCATGCCGGTAATAGGATGTTGTTCGGGTTCGTTGTCCATTGCTGGCTCGGGACTCGTTGGTGCAATATTATCTGAAGACAAAAGTAAATTCCTTGTACTACGCAAACTCATTTTCGTTAAATGCTGGCAAGAGTACTAATCATTAATATATACCCGTCATCCTTGAAAACGCAGTTTTATTGTCTGCATTTTCAACCACTATCACTTATAGACATAAGCTCAGGCGGTTTAAAACTTGACGGCTTCACTGCAATTCCAATGATTTTGGGTATATAAAATGGTTAGGCTGACATTATTTTCAAAATATCCATTGGCTTTGATACTACGGCCAATGGATTTTTAGCCGACAGCACTTCCACACTATGCGCGCCGTAACTTACGCCAATAGCGTCAACACCAGCATTATTGGCCATGGTTAAATCAAGTTGTGAGTCGCCTATCATCACTACCTTTGTTTTGTCGATATTAAACCGTTTAACTAAGATATTGATCATGTCTGCATCGGGTTTAGAACTCGCTTCATCAGCAGCAATCGAATCTTCAAAATAATGCTTAAGACCACTGGCGGCAAATACACGCTCTAAACCCGCTCGTGCTTTACCTGTTGCCACGGCAAGTTTAATGCCCTGCTTGGATAAGGTTTGCAAAACGTGTTCAATATCTTCAAAGACAGGTGTAGGCGTGCCATCGTTTGCTACATACTCTTGGCGGTAAAATTCGCGCATTGCTTCACTATCGCTTTCACTAATGCCAGGAAATAATTGTTCAAATGCGGGTTGTAAGCTCAGTCCAATAATATCTTTTACCGCTTGCTCGCTTGGAATGGCTAAACCAGCACGTTTTGCGGCGCCGCGCATACACGATACAATGCGCCCAACCGAATCCATGATGGTGCCGTCCCAATCAAAAATAGCTAATTGATAACTCATGTTTTTCTCAACGCGGCTAAGGTACGTTTTAACACATCGTCCAACGGCGCTTCAAAGAACATGGTCTCTTCAACATTAGGGTGGAAGAAACGCAAGTTAGCAGAATGTAAAAATAAACGGTTAAGACCGAGAGCTTTCATTTTCTTGTCAAAGTCTCTATCGCCATATTTGTCATCGCCAGCTATTGGGTGACCAGTATGTAACGTATGTACTCGAATTTGATGGGTACGCCCGGTGACAGGACTTGCTTGTATTAAGGTGCAATCTTCAAAACGTTGTTCGATTTTAAAACGGGTATAACTATCTTTGCCTTCAGGATTTACACGCACGATGCGCTCACCCGACTGCACTGTATTTTTCAATAACGGCGCATTAACCGCCTTATCGCTTTTATCCCATTGTCCTAACACTAAGGCCAGATAATTCTTCTCGACCGTTTTTTCGCGCAATTGCTCGTGTAAGGCGCGTAACGTACTACGTCGTTTGGCAATTAATATACAACCCGAAGTATCACGATCTAATCGATGCACCAATTCTAAGAATTTGGCATCTGGGCGTAAGGCACGTAGCCCCTCTATTAAGCCAAACTTAAGTCCACTGCCACCGTGCACCGCAATACCTGATGGTTTATTCATCACGATTAAATAATTATCTTCAAAGATAATGTTACTTTCTAACGAGGCTATTTTTGCTAACTTAGGATTTGGCAACTCTTTTTCTTCCGACATCGTCACCGGAGGAACGCGCACAATATCACCGTCGATTAAACGATAAACGGGCTTAATGCGTTTTTTATTAACACGAACCTCACCTTTGCGAAGGATCCGATAAACGCGGCTTTTAGGCACACCTTTTAATAAGGTGAGTAAGAAATTGTCGATGCGCTGACCAGCATGATTGTCATCTATGGTGACAAACTGCACTTTGGTGGCGACTTCTTTTTTGGGAGTATCAGTCATGCGCGCATTGTACCGCAATAGTTGTCGGGCTACCCGCGATTATGCAATCAATTTACAAGTAATTGGCGACCCCGCACAAAATTTTAATATTGATTGTCCTAATCATCATAACACCTTGTTAATGGTGGTTTTTCAAATGA
Organism: Psychrobium sp.; assembly: GCA_013214905.1. Taxonomy (GTDB): domain Bacteria; phylum Pseudomonadota; class Gammaproteobacteria; order Enterobacterales; family Psychrobiaceae; genus Psychrobium. The sequence goes on from JABSRV010000005.1 coordinate 5,005, forward strand.
AATAATTAGTAGTAGTTACGTCAGTTTAGTGGGATAATCTTAAATTCTTGTTGGTTGAGCATGATTTTTTTTGGCATGCTACGCGCTGCCTCAACTAATCGCACTTATAATAGTGCCGAAGATCAATATGATAGACGTTTTGTTTGCACAAATAACAAAAGCTATCATCGATAAAGTTTGCCCCACAAGATTAATAAAAACCAAGAAAGTTTTACGAATGAATCGAACAACATTCGATTATTCGTCTGATAATTAATGTAAGAATGCAAACCCGTTGTAAAAATGACCAGTTTAAATGGTTTTTACCGGAAAAATTATAGCCAATTCGTCGAGATGACGAACTGTGCTGAATAAACAATTTTTATTGAGCCTTAGCTCAGCGTTGCAATACAGATGTTATTGCAATTGATAGCAAACATGAAACAACGGTATCTCGTGCACTAAAGTAGATACCAATTTGATTTAGCTCAGCGTGATATTTAAATCACGATTTTGAAGATAAACATTGCCAAGTAATGCACTGCCCTGACAAGGCGAAGCAGCAATATTTATTAGCTAAATAACATGTTCGCAAATACCTATTTGAAGGTACTTAATCTTTTAATTTTATTAAAACAGACAAATCGTCGTGAGACATTTGTTGTAATTTATTGTTGTAAAACCCTGAGTTCAATCACAAGATTGACCAAGGACAATTAATCAAATCAACAACAGTAAGTAAGTTTAACCATCAAATTTGTAAACCATGCACACTGTTTATTCGCGCCTGATCCCGTCGAGAGACCGTATTAAAGGTACCGGAACCAAAAGCTGATCATTTGGCAACCTAAAATGGAAGAGTTTCCAAATGAGAAGAATGTTAATCAACGCAACTCAATCTGAAGAGTTGCGCGTCGCACTAGTTGACGGCCAAACCCTTTATGATCTAGACATTGAAAGTCCTGGTCATGAACAAACCAAAGCAAACATCTACAAGGGCACAATCACCCGCGATGAGCCAAGCCTAGAAGCCGCTTTTGTCGATTACGGTGTTAATCGTCACGGTTTCTTACCGTTAAAAGAAATTGCTCGTGAATATTTCCCAGCAGGATACTCTTTTAAGGGTCGCCCAAATATCAAAGACGTTATCAAAGAAGGGCAAGAAGTTGTTGTTCAAATTGATAAAGAAGAGCGTGGCAATAAAGGCGCGGCACTAACAACGTTCATCAGCTTAGCCGGTGGTTATTTGGTACTAATGCCTAATAACCCTCGTGCAGGTGGCATTAGTCGC
>JABSRV010000050.1 GCA_013214905.1 Psychrobium sp.
AACGGTTAATGGCGCGATAGCTCATTTTAAAGGTTGGATTAACGGAAAAATGAAAGGGGTTGCAACAAAGTATTTATCGAATTATCTAGCTTGGTTTAGAGAAAGTAACGCTAAGCTAGATAATAAGAAAATATTGGAAGCGGCTTATAGGTGACAACAGTATTCTGGAACAGAGCCTTTAATTAATGCTGCTACATAAACAACGACTATTGTTTCACGTTTATAATTCGCTATAAAAAGTGTAGCAATTTCGCCCATTATGTTTTGAGTGATACATTGCCTTGTCAGCACAATTTAATACGCTAGCGACATTTGTACCTTGCTCAGGAAATAGCGCAACACCGACGCTAACCGATAGGTTATATTGTTGAAACGGTTTATCGAGATAAAAGCAACAAGTGCTAACCACATTAGCCGCAAATTTTTCAAGGGAGTTAAGCGCATCATGTTCATCCATATCGTCAATTAATATCACAAATTCATCTCCACCAAGGCGGTATGCCTGCGCAGAAAAGAATGACGGATTAATGCTTTTTGCTAAACTATTCAATTTATTAGCAACTGATTTTAGTGTTTCATCGCCAATATGATGCCCCAGTTGATCATTAATTTCTTTAAAGCCATCTAAATCAATAAATAACAGAGCGCCAGTACTGCTATTTATGCTTTCTTCTAACTGCCATAAGAAGAAGCGTCTATTATAAAGTTGTGTTAAATGATCGCGTTCACTTCTCTCTTTATGAATGGACACCTTTTTTTGAATGTGTCGGCGATTAAAAATAAAGAACAAAATCAACATCACTAAGCAACTTGCATAAATGATTAGGTAACGTAGCGTCATGTTGCCATGACTTACCATTTGATATTGATTATCGATTATTCGTTGACGGATATACTGTATTTTTTGTCGCATCTCATGTTTAAACACCTTATTTAAAATGGTATTTTCTTGCTGTTTTAACGAGATCAACTTAGTAAAATTAATGACGAGATTATTGATTAATAATTGTGTATTTTTCTGATGAAGTGAAGCATGTTTTTCTAATTTTTTTATTTTATTTATCAATTTATTATCTGTGGGCGTATCGCCAAAAACATACGCGCTAAAACTTTCTATAATAATAAGATCGACTTGATTAATGATATGGTGCGGATCATCTTCTATCAACAATCTCACATTCTCGGCTAGTAGCTTTAAATAGCGTTGCAGTTGGCTAATTTGCGCTTTAGCAGTTTTAAACCGCTCAACAACTAATTGCAACGACTGAGATTGTTGCTCGACCGATTTCAATTCAAGGGATGATATATTGATGTTTTCCGCCAATAAGGCATGTAATTTTCGCATCAAAAGAAACAAATGCTGTTGCGAATGTGCAATATCATCATAGTGTAACGATAGCTGGCTTCGACTCTTTAATATATGTTCTGTCAGTTGCGTTTCAACTTGAATAACTTCTAACAGCAATAAATCAATCTCATGAGTTTTCCTACTGGTTCCTAATTCTGCGTGCAGATATAGCCAAGCCAAAGGGAATACCAAAGCGATAATTAAGATAGTTGTTCGAAACAGTTTTATTTTCGTTTTCATTGAACAGGCTCCAACGACTCCAAAAATGATTTAATACTTAAAATATCTTCCTGTGATGCCTTTATTCCCAATTGGTATGAAAACATAATCTCAATCGCTTTTTCCAATGTCTTGGCCGACGCATCATGAAAATAAGGCCCTGTTTTAGTAACATTACGAAGACTCGGCACTCGAAACAAGTGCATATCATCTATGTTTTTTGTAATATTGAAGTAGCCTAAATCCCTATTTTTACTTATTTTATTTGGGAAATAATCTTTCATTACTCCAAATTTCTGCCTCAAATTCCCACCTAAATTAGTCCCTTGATGACAACTTATGCAACCTGATGTGATGAAAACATCTAGTCCCTTTATTTCTTGCGAAGTCAGTTGTGTCACATCACCTAATAAGAAAAAATCGAATCGAGAAGGAATAGCTAAACTAGCCTCATAAGCGATAATGGCGTTGCTAATAGATAGTCGAGATATACGTTTATACCCTGCTTGTTCAAATAGGTGCTTGTACTCTCTATTAGTCTTCAATTGATTCGTTAAATCATCCCAATCTCGATTCATCAACGTCGAATTTGTAATTAAAAAATCTAAATGTTCTTGTAGAGTTGAAAACGCCCCTAACCAAGTAAGGTATTGATTGTATATACTATATTGAATTGAAGGTGTGTTATATTCCTTATTAACACCTTTATTTTCTTGTGAGAATGACTTGCCATCGGCATACCCTTTAGCCGTTATATGGCAGGTAGCACACGACATTTTATTATTATGCGATAAGTTAACATCTTCAAATAACGTTTGGCCTAGCGCTATTCTTTTCAGCTGTTCAGTGGTGAGGTTGTTAACGGGGCTTATCGGCGTAAAAAAACCTCGATAACGTTGAATTGACGTAGTTTCAACGTTCTGTGACTCTATATGTGTTTTCCCATCAATACCTTGAACTGCGAGCGCGGTTGTACTGCACAAAAATAAGATAGAAATATATATTGTTTGTATCAATAATCGGGCTTTTATCATATTGCGTCTCCGGCAAGCTAATCTGCTCAAGTCCAACTGGACACTTTGCGAATTGAGTTTTACTTATTAATGCAGCCTGTTAACATTACAATACTCGTTATATTTAGCATATGTATGTAGTCGGCAATAATCCGTTATGCTGGCTGAAAAGGCGGGCAACTTTATCTTGCAAATGCAAATGCAAATGCAAATGCATTTTATAGGGAGTGACAGCTCATGAGATATTACTATTGATAGTATAAAACCTAATCCAGACTTCATTCCATCAGTCGCTGATGCTTTAAACCTTTTCTAATACTATTAAATCACTAAATTTTTCTTGTGGCTACTACATCCGTGGTTATCGCATGATTTAAGCGCTTTCAAGCTTTTCGCGTGTAATGACAATGTTATGTTCGCTCTTTCGCGTGATAGGCGTAGCTAACAGCAATGCGAACAAACTTACCAATATCACTAACGCCATTTCACAAACTCAATCGAGTTAGTTCTTGAGCTCGATGTATGAGATACATGTCATACATTCGTCTCTTGTGGGCGAGATTAGTCCGATGCTTGGCTGATTTTGATAACAAAATGATTATAGTTTCCCCATGGTCATGTTACCGTGATTAGATAATCAATGCTGTTAAGCCTAATGGCTTAAATAGATTGCAAAAAAGTAGGCAAAACGAGCAATGACAAAAAACAAACTTGGCTATCGACGGCGCTAGAACCACGACTTTTGAGGCGTTCGCTGACTGTATCAGCCATTGTAGGCACTATTCTTATGATCATAAATCATGGTGATGTGATTTTTTTGGGCCATATTAGTATGCTGCACGTTTTTAAAATTGCGTTGACCTACCTAGTACCGTTCATGGTGTCAACTTATAGTGGTGTCGCGTCAAAGTTAGCACCTTAACCCTTTCGTTAAAAAATATTATTGGATCACATTATGTATTTTGCTAAAAAAAATCCCGTTGCAAGTCATCAAACGGTCATTGACCAGCTGCTGTTAAATGAATTACAAAAAAAGGCCGCTTTGTTTGATCAATTAGCAGCCAGCGAGTTGCAAATTAACGCACAACAGATCACGGCGAACGCCATGTCTGTCAATCAAGCATCACAACAACGCTTGAGTAATGTTGAACAAAACTATCAACTGGTGCAGCACTTATCACAACAATCATCAGATATTGCGCAACTATCAGCAGTGTCCGTTGAGTCGGCAAAATCAACCTCTAGCAGAAGCGCACAAAGCATAGAACAGCTGCATGAACTTGCCTCAAAAATATCACTGGCTGAAAAAAACATCTCCACATTTACTGGCTTGTTACAGGGATTAACTAACAACAACAAGGCTATTTCGCAGCTAGTAGATTCAATAAAATCTATCGCTAGTCAGACCAATTTATTGGCATTAAATGCGGCAATCGAGGCGGCTAGAGCCGGTGAACACGGTCGCGGTTTCGCTGTAGTGGCTGATGAAGTTCGCGCCCTCGCCCGCACAGCCAATGACTCGGCAGAGAAAATAGATGACGAAATGAACCAAATAATGAACATTTCAGACAATATCATCACCCAACAAAAACATGTAATTGAAAGTATTGAGGCCAGTCGTCAAATCACCACAAGCATTGTTGATAACATTGGTGAAATGCATTCATTATCGGCTCAAAGCAGTAACGCTGCAGATGCCGTTATTATTCAAGTGCAAGAACAAGTGGGCGATGCGCAAACCATTTTACATAACATTGGGCAAATTGTCGAAGATACTCGCGCTGCGGTATCAGGTTCGGCTAGCAACGTTACCTTGGGCAACCAAATGGTTGAAGATTTAGCAGCACTAAACTAAGAACAATAGGTGGTGTGCCACCTTTGCGCACACCACTTTTTTATTATTTGTGCACTACGACCAACTTTGTTTAAAAACATAGAGCCGTCAAACTAGCACCTGACACCCAATTTAAGCAAACGGTGAATAAACTGACCAACATCTTGCTACTTTATACTCAGCGCAATGTCAGATTCATTTACATCAACAAAAATCAGACCTTCATTAGATAATTTTTCATGGTTTATTGATCGTTAAGCTTCACACTCATGCGTTATACCCTCGAGTGTGCTTCCAATATAGCGTATCCTATCGATAATCGAACTTATGATTAATATTTATGACTATCAAAATAACCAATATACCAACGCCCGAAATTTTATGCTCTAACTGTCAAGCATGTTGTTGCAGCTCAGAAGTGATCATTATTTCAGATACAGGCGTGCCTAGCCGCCATATTGACGTTGACGAATACGGTAGTGAATCAATGTTGCGCTTGGACGATGGCTGGTGCTCGGCGTTAGATAGAGATACTTTGATGTGTACTATTTATGACAATAGGCCATGGATTTGTCGTGAGTTTGAAATGGGCTCTTATGAATGTAAAAGCGAACGAACAGAAAAAATGGCGCACTTATAAATGAAAAATATTGACCTATTTATAGAAAACTGGACAGGAAAAAACTCTATGGTGCCCATTACTTGGGACAACATCACGGATCTTGAATCAAATTTAGCGGCTTATTTACCCGACTCATATAAGTACTTACTCTCTACTTATGGCCTAGTGCGCACTCCCAATGTATTAACTAAAACTTGTGATTTGAATGTTGAAATATCGATCGTGCAAGATTTTTTAAGTCTAGAAGATGTATGTTCGCTGTCTAAATTATATGAAATGACAGGCATGCCAACCGGGCATATTTTATTTGCGTCAGACAGCAACGGTAACATGTATTGTTTTAAGCTGAGCGAGTGTAAAAATAAACAAACAGATTGCGCCGTGTGGTTTTTTGACCGCGCTATTTGCACCGTGACAAAAGTATCTGATACGTTCGTTGACTGGCTAGATGGGCTCAATGAGCCGTCGACAGATAACAGTATAGAGAAAGAAACGTAGCGTTTTTTTAGTTTATCGCTAATGTCGATAGCCGCTGTGTAATGTGCTCGTTTTGCTGATTAGTAAATTGGATGCCGACACAATAATGGCAGATTTTTTCACTTGCGCCTTTGTATTGTTTGTTTTAAAGCTAAAGCGGCAACCTTTGCTAGATATGTCGAAAATAATCCCTCTAATGGCATTTCCCACCTTTTCTCCAGAAGCAGATAATAATTCTATTTTCCCTAAAATATGGGTTTGTTAACGCTGTAAAACCCTCAATTGTCTATTCTCGATGTATTTAGGGTATTCCAGAAATATAAGCTTGCTGCCGTGACTGGTAATTGCACGTATAGGCGCTGAAAATGCGATAAATTCACCTTGCTGCCCCTCCGCAATATAGCAAACAATTGCCACATTGCCTGCTTGAAGAACATCAACATATTCACTGTCATGGCCGCTGGGATGCTTTACAATCAGGAAGTTTCCGACATCATAACCAACTAACATCAATTTCATACGAACTAATAAAGGGCTAGAAAACTGCAAATCCAACATCTTCCCAGGCATCAAATTAAGGATGAACTCAGTGATTCGTTTTGACGAATCAACGGTTTTCATTTTTTTAGCAAGAACGTCCATTTTGCACCTAGTCTGTAGATTTTTGGCTGAAGTAACGAATAAGTATTAATATATGACTGATATTGGATAATTTTTACGCTAGTCTTTTCTGAAGCGTAATTTATCACCATTAAAGTAGCGGCGCAATAAACACCCTTTTTGGTTACATCGAGAGATTAATAAATTAGATATTGAGGTAGTCTTTATCAATAGTCATGTCGCCATCATTCGAGCGCCTCGTGCAAGTTAACTTTTTTATTCACACAACAAGAGCACATAATAAATGCAATAGGTGTCGGTGCTGTTTGAACTGATGCAACGGCGCTTTGTGATTAATACATTTTTTTGAAGTCAGAAGTCGATTTTTAACGCGCCGTTAACAGCCCAGCTTACAACATAATCGACAGTTATTAAGTTAATATTTATTAGAGACTAAAATGACGTCGGCACGGTACTTTTATACTTAAATTAACTGTATATATTGTCTAACTCACCTTTTTTGATCATTTTATTGACGGTCATTAAACAGTGGTGCGCGTGGCTAATGACTTGTTGCATATTTTCATAACAACGACGTTCGTTTTTACCATAAGCGAAGAAATTAAGAACCACTTGTTGGCCTATGCCCCCCGTGTCGGGTTGATCTCCGAGCGCTAAATAACAAGTTGGCGCAGGTGATAAACAAATAGCCCCCGCACGAAAACCTAGCTTGGTGCTAGCAACCGTTTGTAGGATGTTTTTCATCAACCAGTCAATACTGCGCTGTTGACAGTTTTCTTCAATATCACGGAACAAGATCATGACTCGTGCACTGCATTTAAGCGCATAGGGGTATGGTTTGTCAGTATTTTTTTCTGCGGCATTAAATGCACAATCGTTGCTTTCAAACAATGAAGTGGAACCATTTAGCCATTCAATCATTGAATAAAAATCATCAACAAATGGCGATTTTTTAAAAGGAATAAAATCTTCCAATGAGCTACGTATTAGTTTGGGATTCTCTTTAAAATCGATATAGACATTGGCTTGTTCTGTCATCATCGACGTCCAAGGATGGGATCTTAATTCGGTGTTGTCAGTTTGCTTGGCAGTAAAAGCGTCCACGGTTTAACCTTTAAATGGAATGTCGGGCAAAAAACATCTGCTGTGCAAAAAAGAACAGTGGTGTTTGGTAGAACGTGCATAAGCGCGTATGTTAACAGCAATGTGATAAATGAGAAATAGGACTTTCAACTAATTAGACCGATATAAATACTGCTTAATGCGATAAGTTAGCCCCATGAAATAGGTAGCTAGTCGCTATATTACGTTCTGTTGGAATTTGGTGGAATTTGGGACAGGCACAAAAATAACGCTCGGTTATTTTTACACCCTCAAAATGACCAAGGAGATGGGCGAATATATCTATGGCACTAATCCTCAAACGCCATAGGCATAATTGAAAAGATATTTAGTACATGAAACGTACTTTAAGCATTAATAGATCAACATCGGGTTGTTCAAATTAATTTCTAATCACATCGCCATGACCGGTAAATTGTCGATTTTTCTCAAAGGAGCTGCCATTGCTTGCATAAGCGAAATACACATCAGATAACGGCGAAAAACGGTAGCGATAACAAGTTTTAAGGTTAATTGGCTTTGCTTAAAGTTAGACTCTTGTGTCGCAGAAGATGATTTTTTTATGACATTATTAGGTAACATCACGCCCTTCGCGTTTTCAACTTCAAGACTGTACCAATGCCCTTTGATAATAAGTTCTTGATTGTCAAACATGGACCAAAGCACTTTAAAACTAAATTGGTCGAAAGTACGTTGGTAACTTGTTAACTTCCCGTGAGAGCCCCCGATTAACCAATCGTCACTGCTTAAATGGGACATACTGCCTGAGAAATAATGGTTTTATCGGTTAGCGCGTACTCAGCATATACCCTGATGCTTTTAGCCCAGCCATCAATACCTTCTTGTAAATAATTGAGAGCAACGTCGTAATGAAAGTCTCCAGAATAAGGGCTGATGTATTTTACTGAGTAGTCTTATCTGTCCGTTAACTTGACTCTGCCATTACCACGTAAAATGAGATCATCATAACCTGACGATTTATAATTCATTGAGGTCACAATATTTGCATTGTTTTGTATTTTAGCATTCATTTCGCCGTATATTTTTTCGGTAAAGACTCACCTTGAAAATTGTTGGATAAGGTTAGCGCCCCCTTAAAATCAATCTGTCGAAATACACTATTTTTATCGCTTAGCAGCATTAAATAATCACTTGCTACATGAAACTCTCTAAGATTATTTATAGCCAGGTACCCCATATCATTTAGGGCAAGATCATCGTCGAGTCAAGTTAGGTTTAGCTTCGTTTTCCATTGACGACTGCGGCGATAATTAAGATTGAATGTTGCCCCTAAACCGTCTAATTCGACATCATGTTCAACGTTTGAATACACAAATGTGCCGTTTAAGCGTAAGTCGTTTTCATCATAACCATAATCTATTGCTGAGGTTAGCGCACGTCGATTAATAGTTGGGCGATCGATCCAGTTTAGTCTCTGCCCAACATAACCGTTTTCACCTTTATATAACCAACGCTTACTGACAAACTGTTTGCCTTTGGCATCACTACTGTCATCATCACTGACACGGGGGGAAGTTGACACTTATGCCAGTCAGGTGAGTGGTTTTAATTTATTACTCATTAGAAAATATATTGAAAATACCCTGATCGCATTGATATCTTTATGGAGGATCTATTGCGCGATAGCGCCTTAGAAATAGTTCCGCCAATGTTGTTTTTTGGATTTGATTTTGTGTGGATGATTGTGAATATTGGTGCCGATATCAATCAGTAACCAAGGCCATTAGCCGCTAAAAAAATAAGTCCCGCAGCGTTTTTTACTGTCCTGATTTAATAAAAAGGGGCTAAAAATCTAACCGAGTCATTAACTCGTTATTTATTAGATAGGTTTGTGTGTGTGTCCCTTTTTACTTTGCCCTAGACGACTCATGCTCTGATTTATTTTAATTATGGATAAATCACTTGTAAACAAGTTCGCTGAATACTGCCCTCTTGATCAGAATGAAACATCAGATTTCCCAAATTAAATCTATGTTTTTCGTTTGCATGATTTAAGGCTGCTTTAGCTAGTTTATCATTAAGGCCGTGAGATACCGCCTAACCGAAAATATCGCGAGAACCAAGGTATAACACGTATACCGGGTCGTTCCAGCACTTATAGTGGTCAAGTTAATTTGGCCACCCATTCAGAGGCGGTGGATTATTAACCAGCATTCTAGCATACTAGCATACTTATTAAAGCAATAAATTTGCAGCAGAATTAACGAATATTAACAAGGAAAGCTTATATGACAATCGTTGATATATTATTCCCGTTTTTTGGTGAAAAGCATAACATTTTAATGGCTATGCACGGGGAGTATAATCTTTGGATGGTATCGGTTTCTATATTCATCGCAATATTTTCTTCCTTCACCGCTTTTCACTTATCAGCATTCCTTGCCAGTATACATAAAGCAAAAGTGAGAAAAACACTTCACGCATTATCCTCTTTTGTTCTTGCCGTCGGTATATGGGCAATGCATTTTATCGCAATGCTTGCTTTTAAGATGGGACATCCGGTCAATTACGACATAACGATTACCTTAATTTCTTTTATTCCAGCCATGGCAGCAGCCTCAGTTGCGTTAAACACTATGTCCAGTACAAATAATTCAGCCTTTGACGTTTTACTGCGAGGAACAGTGATGGGCGGCGGTATTGGCTTGATGCATTATATAGGCATGAATGCTATGCAAATGAATGCTGATATTTATTATCATCCATCATTGTTTGTATTATCTATTATTTTGGCGGTTGTTTTATCACTACTTTCCTTATCAACAAAACCTTTTTTGACCAAATATAAAAAGGGATATCATAAATCAGCTATCCCTTTAGTAGGTGGTATTATTATGGGGTGTTCCATTACTGCTATGCATTACATGGGCATGGCGGCCACTGTTTTTTTACCCAATGATGATGTCGTAATATATTCATCGTTTACCGCTGAATCTTTAGCAATTGAAGTAGCTATTCTCTCTTTTATTACCATTTTTATTGCTTTCATAACCATTAGTACCATGAAAAAGAGCCATCACTCGCTAGAATTCGGTAGAACTCGTTATAGAAAAATAACCTTTTATACTATTTTAAGTTTATTTGGATTAGTGGTGTTGATGTCATTCATCATCTTTGATTTTAATAAACAAAAAGTATTGAAAGATACCAAGTACAGTTTACAGTCCGTGCTTAGTATGGCGAGTGCTGGTCTTAATTTATGGATTGCTGACAAAAAAGCATACTTAGGGGAAATAGGCACAAATAGCGAACTAGTTCATTTAACAGAAGAGCTTATTAAAAAATCAATAAACCAAGGTAACTTTAAGAGCAGCGTATCACAACTAGATATCCGCCACTTTTTTCAAGTAAGAAATAAAAGCTTTGGCGAAACTGGTTTTTTCATCATCAATCCTGAAGGCGTGAGTATTGCCTCAAGAAGAGATGTCAATATTGGTACACTAAACTTAATAGCAAAGCAAAAGCCTGAGCTGTTCAATAAAGTATTGCAAGGAGAAAATGTTTTTGTCCCCCCCATTAATTCGGACGTATTAATTGGTGAATCCCAAACCACCATGTTTATCATGGCTCCGATTTATTCAACTAATGGTGCTGTTATTGCTGCACTCGCCCAACGACTTATTCCTGAAAAAGATTTTTCTCGCATACTTCAAGTAGGTAAGGTTGGACTAAGTGGTGAGACCTATGCCTTTGATGAAACAGGACTATTATTATCACAAAGTCGTTTCGATAAACACCTGAGGAAAGTGGGGATTATTAAAGGTAAGCAACAGACTATTCTCTCAGTAAGAATTAAAGATCCTGGAGGAAACTTATTGGAGGGCTATAAACCAAAGGTACCTTCTAATCAATTGCCATTAACAAAGATGGCAATAAGCGCTACCCAAAAAGAATCGTCAAGTAATATGGAAGGATATCGAGATTATCGCGGTGTACCCGTATTTGGCACCTGGATATGGAGTGACACATTAGGGATTGGTATGACAACTGAAATTGATGTTGCTGAAGCTCTAGATGGCTTTCGTCTTATGCAATGGTCTATGGTTAGCGTATTTATTGTATTATTACTTATTGTTAGCGCTTCCCTAATTTTTACCACTCTATCAGCTGAACGCGCCAACAAGTTACTTGCAAAGGCAAAGGAGGACTTGGAAGAGAAGGTTAAAATTCGAACCAAGGATCTTGTCATTGCCAAGGAAGCGGCAGAAGTAGCAGCGCTATCCAAAGCCTCTTTTCTTTCTAATATGAGTCATGAGATTAGAACGCCGATGAATTCAATTCTTGGATTTCTTCATATAGCACTTGACAGTAATCAACTCCATAAAGATTTACGCATACATCTAGACACGGCATATAATTCAGCTAAAGGTCTCCTTGTTATTATTAACGATATTCTAGATGTTAGTAAACTAGAATCAGGCCAGATGACGCTTGAAAAAATCATTATCAATATTCCTTATCTTGTTAAAGATGCCCTTAGATTGCTGCAGCCAAATGCCAAAAGTAAAGGGTTAACCCTTGAATTTCAATATGACAGCAAACTTTCACATTGCTTTGAAGGTGATGGATCTCGTCTGCGCCAGGTTATCATAAACCTCGTTGGAAACTCGATTAAGTTTACAAAAACGGGCGGAGTAGTGGTCAGTATTAGTCAGGCAGAAGAAAGTGGAAAAATACTCTTTGCTATATCTGATACCGGAATTGGTATGTCTAAGAAACAAATTGACTGTGTGTTTCAAGCTTTTTCTCAAGCGGATGATTCTATATCACGGCGTTTTGGTGGAACAGGGCTTGGTACAACGATCAGTAAAAATATTATTGAAAAGATGAATGGCCATATTTGGATCGAAAGTGAAGAAGGAAAAGGTTCGACATTCTATTTTACTATTGCAATTCCAGAGGCTAGTTGTAAAGCCTACTGTGTTGATGTAGGGATAACATCAGAAGCGCCACAACTCCACTCTCTTCGTTGTTTTAATGTATTAATTGCTGAGGATATCGCAGAAAATGCTGCCCTTGTTGCCTTTAGACTAAAAGAACAAGGACACACCATAACTTGGGTAAAAAATGGCAAGGAAGCGGTTGAAGCTTTTAAAAAAAGTGAATACGACATCATTTTAATGGATATACAAATGCCTGAGATGGATGGTCTGACCGCTACTCGAATCATTAGGGAGATAGAAGCGGAAAGTAAATCACATATACAAATAATTGCCCTTACAGCATCCATCTTACTAGAAGATGTTAATGAATGCATACAAAGTGGTATGGATCAGGTTATTGGTAAACCAATTGATTTTACCGAGCTTTTTTCCGCAATGGAAAAGGGTGTACAAAGCGACAAGGGTAAGAAGAATGACACTTTTAGTGTTCAACTTACCCAGAGCCCCTCTATAGATTTTTCACCTCTTAATGAGGTGGCAAATACAAAAAAAGGATTAGTAACTTGGCAAAACCCAGAAGTATATGCCGATGCTTTACTTAACTTTGCCAAAGAACACTCCCAGAGCGGCAATAAAATAAAAACGGCTATGACAGTCGATCTAAAAGTTGTTAAAAATATGGTCCATACATTGAAAGGACTGGCTGGCAACTTGTATTTGGAAAAAACGGCACAACTCAGTATGGATATTGATAATGCGATAAGAACTGAGGAGAAAACACTAGCGAAAGAGCTTGTTAATCAATTACAACAAGAATTAGATAACGTAACCTTCGCCATTAAAAACCTTATTATTACGAGAGATATTAAAGTAATTGAAACTAAAACTTTTGATCCTGATATTGTTAAGGAACTTCTGCAACAAACGCTTTCGGCATTTGAAGAACTAAACCCTGATCCTGCGGATGAAATGATAGAAAAATTGCGCATGTACGTCTCCGAAGATGATATTTATACCATCGATCAATGTTTGAAAAATTTTGATTTTGACGAGGCGAGCAATAAGTTATACAAACTTGCTGAGAAGCTAGGTGTTAATATAGAGGATAAATAAAGATGATTTCTCAAAAAATACTTATTGTTGACGATGAACCCAATAACCTTCAGATACTACGTCAAATACTCAAAAATCACTATTCGTTAATTTTTGCAAATAATGGTGAGAAAGCCCTTGCTGCTGCAAAGCAGCATAAACCAGACATTATACTTCTTGATATTATGATGCCGGAAATGAATGGGTATGAAGTATGCCAAAGGTTAAAAGCTGACAAAGAAACAGCCGATATCCCCGTTCTTTTTGTAACGGCTATGAACGAAGTGGATGATGAAAAACGTGGTTTCGATGTCGGGGGGGTTGATTATATTACCAAACCTATTTCAGGAGAAATAGTGTTGCGTAGAGTACGCACGCATCTTTCATTGGTAAAAGCTGAAGCATTAGAAAGATTATCTCGCGCAGCAATTATCATGCTTGGCGATGCGTGTCATTATAATGATACCGACACTGGGGATCATATTTGGCGAATGGCGGCCTATGCTAGAATTTTGGCCGATGGTATAGGTTGGCCAGAACATCTATTGGATATAATAGAGCTTGCCGCAGTTATGCATGATACGGGAAAAGTAGGTATTCCACATGAAATATTGAAAGCTCCTCGCGCCTTGACAGAAGAAGAATGGGTGATCATGAAAAATCATACTCAGATTGGCTACGACATTTTGAGCAAATCCGACACCCCAGTATTCAAAATGGCTGCGAAAATTGCTATTGCTCATCACGAGAAATGGGATGGCAGCGGTTATCCACAAGGACTCGTAGGAAAGGCTATTCCAGAAGTTGCACTAATCATTGCTTTGGTGGATGTTTTTGATGCACTGACCATGAAACGACCTTATAAAGAAGCTTGGAGTGTCGAGGATGCCATCATTGAAATACGCAAGAATTCAGGTAGTCATTTTGAACCAAGATTGGTGGATATTTTTGAAAAGAGAATTGCTGAAATAATCGAAATTAAGGAACGCTTCCAAAACAAAATCATGTGATATTTTCATTTAAATCATGTGGTGCAGCCGCGAATATTGGCGATAAAAAAGAAGCAGATATAGTTTAAAAATAATACCTATTTCACGTTACATACAATCTGTGTACCACGATGTTTTATAGATCCCCCCATGGTACTTAACGTTAAATTACGTGAGTCCAAATGAATAAGAAGTAATATTGAAAGCTTGGTAAAATATCTCTTAACTAGATTGCCAGAGTTTACCTGACCGGAACACCTTACTTTATTCAAACTTTTCATGTTAAATATGTTGTAAATTTACTAGATAGCTCACTAAAAATAGCGGTGTAATTAACTAGTGCTAAGCTAGTCTATCAATGAAGTTTAGTGGCAATAATCGATAAACTTCGCTCGGTCAGGTTTTCATTGTTAAATGCGTTTAGGACGCAAAGCGAAACATAATTTTTATGCCTATGTTGATTTAGGGATTATATTTCGTATAGGAACAGATGGATATTAACGCTTTGCTCGACGCTGTTAGCAGAAAAATAAGTAACCTATAACAAAAATGCTTTTGCTATAGATTACTGACGAAACAATCCTCCTATTGCAAAAATTTTTTTAAGTGCGAATTTATCTCGTAGCTGTCTTCCTCGTTAGCCCCGTCTAATAGCGATGGCTTTAAGTGTAGAGCTCTCGAGCACTGTCTTGATCAGTATTGCCGGATCTTTAGGCCGTTGCGCCAGCGCGGCCAATAGTAGCTTTAACTCAGGATCTGCGATATCTGACAAATTATTCTCGATACGCGAATCTAATTCAGCGGAACTAGTAGGCTGCATACTCATTTGATATGGACCCGCCTCTTGCGGTGTTTCGGTACGAACAAAGACCTTACGTATGAGCAAGAATACAATAACAAACGCATGGATCGCGATGAGGAAATAATACAGCCAAATACTACTAAATTCTGTCATTAAGAAACCGGCCACAATCGGCCCGATTACCCCACCGACCCCCAGGATAATTTGCATAGTACTGGTTGCTGGCATCGCATCATTCAAATCAATATGGTCAAAAAATTGCGTAACAGCTAATGGAAATAATGCGACACCTGAAATGAGGAAAATCACCACTAATACTTGAATTGGCATAGGGTAAAAACATTCAGCAACGATCAGTAAGTTGCTGATAATACCCATCATCATTAAACCGGAAGTAACTATACGTTTATCGTATCGATCTGCGAGCCAACCTGTCGGTATCTGGGTTAATAAACTACCCATTTGGTATGCCCCTAAAATAAGGGACAACCAAATTCCCGATACACCATGATCATAGGCGTAGAGCGAGATTAACGAGACACTTGTGGCGTTGATCAAACCAGCACAAAAACAAGACATCGTCGCTGAGGGCGAATAGCTCCACAGTTACTTTAACGACATAGCGCTACTGCGCTTAGGCATCTCGGGCAGCGGTAGGCGGCTCATTGACATGATGATTAACGCAATACACAAAAACACTCCGATTAGGCCAAATAATCGCGGATCTTGCTCGTTAGATAAGCTAAATAGGAAAGGGGCTGCACCAAAACCAACGGCGAAACATATCTGGTAAATACCAAAAACTTTACCGCGGTTACTCTTATCACTGAGCACGTTTAACCAGCTCTCAAGTGTAATAAAATTAGTAATAAAACAAAATCCGGCGATTATTCTAAGGATACCGGTAATCCAAATATCATTGGTATAACGGTGGATAACCGCCACAATTACCAATGCCGCCGCCATGGTACAAAAGGCACGGATATGACCAGATCTAATAACAACCTTAGTACCGAAAATGCCAGCCATAATTGAGCCAACGGCGAACATACTCATCGCCATACCTATGTCTGTCGCTGAATAACCACCTTCTTTTAGGCGAATAGGTAACATCACGAAAAATAAGTTAATGCTGATAGCGACCGCAAAAACAGTAATTAATATTGGTCGAACACGGGTTAGAATATTGGTAGTCATAAGTTAAGCAACAATTTAGGTTGCAAATAGATCAGATTTGAACGGCCGACGATTGTAGCTCATTTTTTAGCCGAGTATAATATTATGTAGGTAAAATAATACGAATCTTGAACCACAAAAAAATAGTTATTTTAGTAGCTAGATACCCAAAATCATTGGAATTTCAGTGCAGGTTTTCAGTTCCAGACAAAAACTGAGTACCTACATCACTGCTTTAGCTGACTTCCTTATGCCACTGGCATAAGGGTTCTACTTTCGCTCTAGGCAAAGCAGTCAAGGTTCGAATCGTCTGAGCTTATTGAGCCCTTAGCCAGTAAAAGCTAAGTGATTGTGATTCGAAACGCAGACAAAAAATATTCTGGAAATATTTTTAACGTCGCTTGCGGCGGCCTTTGGATAAATACAGGACGTATTTCTTAATAAAACTGCGGCTTCAAGGATGACGGGGAGAATACAATTATTGCTATTGATTTAATAATGGGATAATTACTATGAGGGTTTATTAATTTTTAGGTGTATTTGGTATAGATAAAGGACTATAGAGATGGCTTATGGTGCAAGTGACAACAAGGATAAAAAAGAATTGGGGGCGACTAACCAGCCACACCTCGGCACACGAGTCGATAGCTGCGGTTGCTCCCTTCCGGGCCTGGCCGAGTTCACTATCTATCATTGCGAGGGGACCAATTAGTCACCATAACGGGGCGCATTATCTATGAGAAAGTGCCCTCTTGGCAAGTAGTTTACGTCCTATTTATGTATTATCTGTTTCGTTTGCACAATTAAACATCAACAACACGCTTTTCAATCACTCTTTCATCATTATGTGGTCATTTTTGACAACATTTTCTGGTAAATAAAAAATCCTAACTATACTTACTTTTCCAAGCGACTTGGGTGTTGAATAAATTTTCGCCTAATTTGTTAATTAATTATAAAGCCAAGAGGGACTCACCCATGCCATCATTAACTTCCAAACTAAGTACATTGCTCATTTGTTCATTATTTAGTGTGTCACTAAGCCTGTCGTCGTTTGCACATGCTAGCTCAGCACCATCTCCTGCGAGTGAAACGCAAAAGTCTTCTGCGAAGAAAAAACTGACGAAAAAGCAAAAACAAACCGCTCTCAAGACAAAATCAAGCAAGGCTAACGTCAAAAACAAATATAAAGCCGAAAAGAGCAAATCAAAAGTGAAGAAAAATAAGCAGCTAAAAAACGCTAAAGCGAATATGCACGTTAATATCAATACGGCCACCGAGAAAGAACTGGTTGCGGCGTTAAACGGTATTGGTAGCAAGAAAGCAAAAGCTATTGTAAATTATCGTAAACAACACGGGAAATTTAAGTCTAATAGCGATTTATTAGCCGTTAAAGGCATTGGTCCAAAGTTGTTAGAAAAGAATAATGGTCGCATTAAATTTAGTGGTAACTCTAAAGTGGATGTAGCCAAGAAAAAGGGAAAATCAACAAAGGCTAAAACGAATAAATTAAAGTCAAAGAAATTAAGTAAATAACCCTATTTTTATAACAAGCGCTTTGATTCAATGACTGCCGTGGTGAAAGTAACTGGGCAGTCATTGATAAATTTTCAAGCAAGTATTCGACTATTATTCAATAGTCGGTTTCTTTTGATTAAACTCTTCCAAGATAAGATCACTGAGTAATTGACCCGCTCTACCTAATGGTCGTTCAGACGAGTGCACTAATTTGGGCACAAAGCTATGACAAGAACCACCAACGAAATCTAGTTCTACCAATTTATGGTTGGCTAACTCGTCTTCAATTAGATAATCAGGTACCCAGCCAAATCCCATACCTAACAATATTGAATTTTTCTTCGCAATGAATCCATTAAGATAAAACACTCTTTCACCTCCAAACTGCAAATCGTCTTGGAATTGCGGATCAACAGTGCCAGAGTCGGCAATAGTTAACTCAACGTGTTCATGTAAATGCTTAAGCTCTAGCCCCTTCACATAGGCCAAAGGGTGATCTTTTGATACCACTAACAACGAGTTGATTGTTGGCAATGGTTTCGCATTTAAGTAGGGGTTAGATTGAAAGTCTTTCACTAACATGAGATCTGAACTATTTCGCTCAAAACAGCGCTGTACACCACTTAAAAACTCCGTGCGTAACTGCACGCGAGTCGAGATATCCAATTCAGACAATCGCTTAAGCGCACGCATGATAGGCTCGATAGGTAACGCTCCGTCTATGACGATTTCTAAACGAGGTTCCCAGCCTTGACTGAATCGAGCGGCTAATACTTCAAGATTATGAACTTGTTGTAATAGGCGCCGACCTTCGGTTAAAATAGCATTCCCTTCTGGGGTAAGCTCTGCTCTATATTGGCTACGATCAAATAAAGCAATACCTAGGTGTTGTTCTAATTTTTTTATCTGATAGCTAATCGCAGATTGTGCCCGATTGAGTTGTTCGGCCGCTTTAGCGAAACTGCCTAAGCGAACAATCAAGTCAAGAATCTTCAATGTTTCAATATCTAATCTCACCGCAAAACCATCCATAAAATCGATTGAGTTAATTAAAACATAATTATATTTTTAGAACAAGATTAGCGATAAAGTATATGTAATAAAGGTGTTTGATAAACACTATTAATACAATTACAAATCATTATAAGAAAAGAGATATTATTATGACTGCTCAAGAAAATCCTATTGGCCTATGTGGCATTGAATTTACCGAATTTGCAACACCAGACCTAAGCTTCATGCATCAAGTATTTATTGATTTTGGTTTTTCAAAAATAAATAAACATAAAAGCAAAGAGATTTTTCATTATCATCAAAATGATATTAACTTTCTAATTAATACTGAACGTCAGGGATTTTCGCATGAATTTGCTAAGTCTCACGGCCCTGCTATCTGTTAGATGTTTTG
>JABSRV010000051.1 GCA_013214905.1 Psychrobium sp.
GCGCGGAGTTTATACGCATAAATGAGCACTTTCGACAACAAAATGGTGACAAATGGCAAGACGCTGAATAGTTACAATTTAACGACGCTTGTTACGCGCTGTAATCGTTGCTAAAAACGATACTAACTCAATGTCAGCCCACGCTTTAGCTTCTGTTTCTGATGCGAAACCGTCTTGGCTTTTTGAAATAATGGTTTCTTTAGATGTCTTACGACGAGTGATTTGTGCGGTCCAAGTAGCGCCGTCTTCAATCAAACGAATATCAAATTTCTTACTGTTGCTCATGTCTATCTTCCTAAAATACTAATGGCGCTAGTTTACATGTTTCTATGGGCGAATACTTTGCTAAATTAGTGATCTAGGATAAATATCCCGCACTAGGTGCTAAAACGTCGACGCAACGTTACCAGCATCATAGCAAAAAACGCCAACCAACCGATGCTGCCGCCGCCGCCGCCGCTGCCGCCGCCGTTGCTTGATGTCAGTAACGTATTTTTAACGGGGGTATAGCCATTTAGTGTATCAACTGTACTATCAGGTATATCAACATTAGTAATGCTAACGTAATTTTCAAACGTAGGTTTGATGCCAGCCTTACATGAGTCCACACTAAAATCAACCACGGGGGTTGAGCCGCATGTCGTTAGATTAGCAATTTTTTCAATAACATCCATGCCAGCAATAACATGTCCAAAAACAGTAAACCCTCCATTTTGAAGATCTAAGTTACCACTGTTATTTCCTAAATTAAAAAACCACTGACTGGTCGCACTATCTGCGCCACCGCTCAGTTTTGCCATCGCAATGGTGCCTTTGATATTTGAAAATATCGGTTCGTTAATCACCGTGCCATTGGTATCAATTTTCTCCAATGTATCGCCATCTAAAAAATAAGCACCACCTTGTACAATGAAATTATTGACTGAACGATGAATAATGGTTTGATTGTAGCTGCTATCTTCAACATATTGCATAAAGTTAGCCACCGTTTTGGGCGTCAGGTTATCGTAAAGATTAACCTTAATTTTGCCTTGCGATGTGTCAAATTCAACAATGGTTGCTTGAGCCACATTAGACAACATGCTAAAACTTGCCAACGCCAATAACAGCGGTAATTTTTTAGTGATATTTTTTAGTATTTTATGTGTCGTAAACATGGACTACATTCTCATTTATTAGCGAGTGATTAAAGCAGCTATTTTATTAGCTTGATAAGTTAAACGCTACCACTTCACCGTTATTAAATGTAATCAAGGTGGTAGCGATTGTTGCAGGCTGCTTAAGACGTTTCTTATTGGCTTGTTAAACGCAGGCTAAAAGTAACAGGTACGCTATAACTAATACGATTTAACTTAGCTAGCTGCGCCAGTTTATTAATACCATCAATTAAGTCAAATTTAGCCGCCCGAATAATGATTGGCTGACTGCTATTAACCAGTAATACATCATTCGATAATTTGCTGATGGTGACTAAAAAGCGAATTTTTTGCTGCTCACCCGCAATGGATAAAACACCGCTAACTTTCTTGATCATTGTGTCACCAACGGCTAACGTCGCAACTTCATTAGCGTCTAGTTTTGAGGTTAACGTAGCGTTAGCAAACTTCTCGATATTAAATACATGTTGCTTCAGACGTTTGTCTCGCTTGCTAATGCCTGTTTCAACACTGCTTAAGTCAATGCTTAGGCTAAACTCGCCTTGCTTAGAGAAGGTACCCGATATTTGTTCGAAACTATGCACTTCTGCCACGTGATCTTTTTTTATACTAATAAAGTTTACTTGCGAATGCGCATTGTCAATTGACCAATTGCTTACTTCATTTGTATTGGCAAAACTGCCAGCACTAAATAGCACGCCAACTAATAACATCGATAACGCTTGCTTTGATTTGAACATGATAATTCCTGTGATTACGTAATTTATTACGGCCAATTCTAATGTATTTATCAAGTCATTGCTCAGCTATCTTAAGATCAGAAAAAAACGTTCGTAACTATTCAGCGTATTGTCATGCTCAATAGCTACCAATTATTCAAAAAAAAGGACAGCAAATGCTGTCCTTTCAATGTCGTTAAGTTGTTCAATGTTTAATATTAACTGAGCGCTAACACCACTTTTTCAGAACGTAGTGATTTGGCTAAAAACAACGTCATCAAAATTGAGATGGCGATGGTGCTAAAGCCACTCATTGAAAAAGCCATCCAATCTAGGCTTTCGCCTTTGTAGAGATCGCCCATCAGAATATTTTGTCCCGCTAATGGCAAGTAATTTAGCCATTCTGGTTTATGCGGCACAAACATAATGGCCATTGGCACTAACATAGGCAGCAATAAAATCATCGATAAATAAGACTGTGCTTCCTTAAAACTTTTTGCGCGATAGGCAAAGAACAATTGGAATATGCCAGCGAAAAAAGCCAATGGTAGTAGCATAACGGTAATAATAACCATGGTCATGGGGTCAACCACAATTGATATACCTACCTTCTCTAACGGTAACAATGACATCGTTAGGGTCATTGCAAGCATGGTTAACAATGCCGCCACGGCGCCATAGAAACTAACACACAATACTTTAGATAACACAATCTTAAGAGTCGATACAGGCTGACACAAGATAAGCTCTAATGAATGACGTTCACGCTCGCCAGCGCTCGTATCAATGGCGGCGGTCATCGATGCGGTGAACAAGCCCATAATAATGAACATGCCTACCATGCCCATGATCAACCCACTTTTAGAGGCTGGTGTGGCGGTGCTTTGCACGTCCATGGTAATTGGCGTGGTAATACGCGGGTCAATGCCGCGCATAATCAGCCTGGTTGAGCCAATTTGTGCGCTATAGCCTTGGATTAAACTCTCAAGTCGGCGCAGCGGCGTTCTTAAGTTCTTTTCGCTATAGTCAGCTTTTAAGGTAAGTATTACCGGCTTGCCTTGTTGCATACGCTCAATATAGTCATGCGGAATACTTAATGATATTTCTTGTTTAGACCATTTTTCAGTCTCATTCTCTGGCATGTCTTGGCGAGACTGTACGTGATTAGCCTGTAAAAAAGTAATTAGCTCTGGCGCATACTGTGCGCCAACAAATTCAACGTAGCTGTCTTTAACGTCAAGTTCCTGTTCAATTTGGAACATGAAGACCGCCGCCATAATGATTGGCCCGGTAACAATGGCAAACAATGCTGCCATGATAGCGCGGCGATCGCGAAACGCTTCTCGAAACTCTTTAACGACTAAACCCTTCATTACGCTCATTATGCTGCTACTCCTTCGTCGCTGCCGATGATGGCTACAAACGCGTCTTCTAAATATTCTTTACCGGCTAATTCACACAACTCTTGCGGTGAACCTTGCGCCACGACCCTGCCCTTGGCAACCACGATCACTCGATCGCATAATGCCGCAACTTCTTGCATTACATGACTTGAAAACAAGATGCAATGTCCTTTATCTTTTAATGCCAATAACTGCTTGCGCAATAATCGGGTGCTCATGACGTCTAAGCCACGGGTTGGCTCATCAAGCACTAGGTTTTTAGGCTGATGTACTAACGCTTGTGCCAAAGTGACCTTCATGCGCTGACCTTGTGAGAACCCCTCGGTGCGGCGATCTGCGATGTCACTCATTTCAAGTTCGTTAATCACCCGATCCAGTGCCTCTTTTAATGCCTGACCACTTAAGCCGTGCATTTGCGCGAAATATTCAATTTGCTCGCGGGCGGTTAAGCGCTCACTCATGCCAAATTGATCGGGGAAAATCCCCAAGGATGCACGTGCCAGTAGCGGCGATTTAGCGACATCAATGTCATCAATGGTCGCCACGCCCGTATCGGCTTTTAACAAGCCGTATAAGATGCGTAAACAGGTGGTTTTTCCGGCGCCGTTAGGACCTAAGATACCAGTGATCTCACCATCTTTCGCTTCAAACGAAATGGATTCAACAGCGGTGAACTCACCAAATTTTTTCGATAAATTATCAACTTTTAACATAATAATTCCTATAAGTTGCCGTTGTTATTAATAAGAAAACCCGGCGTTGGTTGCTTGTCTAAGCAACTATCGCTAACGTCATCAAAAGAAACGTTGTCGATAAACTGCGACACCATTTTTGCGGCACACGTTTGAGTCACTAAACCATGACCTGCTTTTTTAGCAATATAATGCTGATGATTTGATAAACCTTGCAAGGCAATCTCTGCCCATGCTGGCGGCGTTACCGGATCAAGTTCACCCGACAGCAACATAGTCGGAATATCCGATACTATCTTGTCGGCAAAGTTGGCGGGCGGGGTAAATTTAGGCCAATACTGACAAACGTTAGTGAAGGTTTCTAAGGTATGTCGACCAGAGAAGCTATTGCTGCGCTCTTTTGCTAATAAATTAGCACTGGCGCGTGGCAAGTCTTCATTACATAAAATGTTAAAGGTTAAACCAATATACATTTTACTAGCCGCGTCTTCATTTAACGACATTAAACCAACAAAAGGTTTGTAGTTTTGCTTGGCAAACTCACTAATAATGTAGGGGATCATTAATCTGGCGTCGCGACCATACATTTGTCCACGTAAGGTGCCAATGAATTTTTTACTGTCGATGCGCAAGGTGATTTTTTTATCCGTTATTGGATGATCGATGGTGGTTACAATCACCTGATTTTCAAGCTGGCTGCGAATAGCTTGGTAATCGTTATACAAGGTTGGATATTTAGTCGCGCAAGCCTCATTATCACTGCATTGCTTGATTAAAATATCAAAGGCACGTGCGGCTTGCTCACCCATTGGACCAACAACTACTTGTGGCGGCACGACGCCATCTAATATCACCGAGCGAAGAGCGCCCGGCTTATCACGCATATAAACCATGGCGGCACGTGAGCCATATGAAATGCCGTACAAGTTAATTTGCTCATAACCCAGTGCTTTACGCACCGCTTCAAAGTCTAAAATGGCGTTATTGGTATTATATTGCGCTAAATCAATGTCTTTATAAGTCGCTAAACACGTTTTAACGTCATCAACGGAAAAGTCACTGCTAATGTCGCCATACATGTCGGCGTCATCGTCGTCACAGGTGAGTGGGCTCGACTTGCCTGTGCCGCGCTGGTCTATTAACACCAAATCACGGTCTTTTTGCGCCGCGCTAAATATTTTACTCAGACCACCAGCGAGCTCTGAACCTGCTTGACCTGGGCCGCCCATCAGTAAAAATAGTGGATCTTTTTTTGCAGTAGTGGCGACAGCTTTAATACGGATCACGTGAATGTCTAACGTCTTGTCACTAGGTTGTTGCCAGTTTTCAGGCACGGTTAACTTGCCACACTGTACCTGCGTTTTAATGCCTTTAACAAAACAAGGCTCTAAGATTAATGGTTCTAAGGTTAATGATGGCGTGGATGCAGCGCTAACTTGACCACTAAAGCCGTGTAAGCCCAAGCTTATAAAGCTCAGCACGGTGGCCTTAAGTATTGATGAAAGTTTCAAACGATGTCCTTATTCAAAATGAAGGGAGTGATTATCGATGATTGTAACGTAATGCTTTGATTAATGTTAAGTACTATATGAGTTCTATGTAAATCCAAGTGTAACAAAAAAAGATAATGAGAAATTAAGATGAGCACGGGCGTGCTCATCTTTACAGTTTCAGGCTATAACGCCATTAGGTGCTGACGCAATTGCGCAAAATCTGCGGGCAAGTCGATGGACAATATTTCTTTGTTTGCCACATCGGCTAAAACTTTAGGCAGCGCAACATGAATGTCGAGCACTTCTTGCACCGAATCTTGAAACTTTGACGGATGAGCCGTGCACAAAAATATGCCGGTTTCACCTTCTTTTAACTCGTTTTTAAGCGCAAATGAAGCGATAGCGCCATGGGGTTCACACAGATAATCATCATCGTTATATAGCTCTTTTAAGCCAGTTTCGGTTTCCTGCTCATTGACCATCACGCCGCAAATCAGCGATTTATCCCAATGATAAACCCGCAATAACTCTTCGATGCGTGGCCAGTTATTGGGCGCTGATACGTCCATCGCATTAGCGCGGGTGGCGATTGTTTCGACAGGACTCCACTCGCCCGTCGCCAAATAACGTGGCACTGTATCGTTAAGATTAGTGGCAGCGATAAAACGGCGGATCGGCAGGCCCATTGCTTTAGCCAACATGCCGGCGGTTAAATCGCCAAAGTTACCACTGGGTACGCTAAACACAATGTTATCGCGCTCATTTTCCGGCACCTTGGCAACCGCTTCAAAGTAATAACAAATTTGTGCCAATAAACGGGCAATATTAATCGAGTTGGCAGAGTTTAAGCTAATGGCTTGCTTGAGCTCTTGATCGTCAAACGCGTCTTTAACCATTTGCTGACAATCATCGAAACTACCATCGATAGCGTAGGTATGTATATTACTGCCTAAGGTGCAAAATAGTTTTTCTTGCAATACGCTAATTTTCCCTTTGGGATAAAGCACCGCGACCTTAATATTATCAATACCATAAAAGGCATGAGCCACGGCAGCGCCAGTATCACCAGAGGTAGCCGTTAATATGGTGGCTTTTTCATTGTTTGATAATTGATTTAAACATTGTGCTAGAAAACGGGCTCCAAAATCTTTAAAAGCCAATGTTGGACCGTGAGTCAATTCAAGAGCGTAGGTTTGTTCTCTTACCTTGCGCACTTGCAATGGAAAGTTAAACGCTTGACGCACCATTTTTTCAACAACGTCACTGCCCAGCTCGTCACCAAGAAATGCGTTAATAATGGTGACGCTACGTGTCACGAAGTCTTGTTTAAGCACGTCACCAATGTTTGGCAACGTTGGGATATTGCTTGGAAAAAACAGCCCTTGATTATCGCCCAGACCTAATTTTACCGCTTGAGAAAAACTCACGCGTTGTTCATTTTTCTTTAAATTATACAGTTCCACGACTTGTCTCCCTACGAGCACCTTGAGTATCTAGTTTACAAATGTGGCTAAAGCCATCATCGTTTTGAATATAGTGTTGCATTAAATATTGTTGTAATTGCTCTGCTTTGGTCACATTATCGGTCACCGCGAATAACGTAGGGCCGCTGCCACTGATACCACTGGCCATTGCGCCAAGATCTAACATCGCCGCTTTGTTCTCGCTAAATTTGCTAATGATGTCACCGCGCACAGGTTCGGCAATCACGTCCACTAAACAGCTAGCGGCTAACTCACTGTCACCGCGATGACTAGCGTCTATAAATGCCGCCAAATTTTGACCAAAGGCTAACGCAGTTTTTAGCGGCACCTGTTTTGGCATAATTTCTCGCGCTTGCGCGGTCGAAACCTTCACACCAGAATAGGCAACTACCCAATACCAATCTTCAAAATGAGGAATGGTTGAGCATAAGGTATCACCGCGCTGCACCATAAGCTGCAAACCGCCTAAATAACTCGGCGCGACATTATCAAAATGCACGCTGCCACTAATAGTACCTTCTAGCTCTCCCATTAGTAATAATAGCTGCGACGATGTTAATGCATTATCGTAAAACTCATTGAGTGCGTATAAGGCTGCAACCACAGACGCTGCGCTTGAGCCAAGCCCACTGCCTACCGGTAACTCTTTTTCAAGTGTTAGGCAAACTCCATCATATGATTGGCCTTTTTTGTCCAACTTGACATGATATTGCACCGCACAGTCATAGAGGATATTGAGTTTGGGATCACTTGGTAGTTTATGTGCGAAACTGCCAACGGTATTTACCTCAATGCCGCTTTTGATAGCAGATATGGTGACAAAATCACCCAACAAACTGCCATCAATGGGCGCCAATGCGCCGCCTAATACGTCAAATCCAACGCTAACATTGCCCATTGATGCAGGGGCAAACACTCGAATAGTCATTATTTATACCTCACGTTGCCATGCTAGCGTACGCAGCATATCAGCAAAAATTCCAGCGGCGGTCACTGCATTGCCCGCACCATAGCCACGTAATACAAACGGCAACGGCTGATAATAACGCGAATAAAAAGCCAGCGCGTTTTCGCCGCCCTTGACACTATAGAGAGGATCGCTTGCATCAACCGCTCTAATTTGCACTTTACAGACGCGTTGCTCACCTTCCCCTTCTATAATGCCAACGTAACGCAATAATTGGCCTTGCGCTTTTGCGTCATTCACTTGCTTGGCAATGTGAGCATCGGCTTTAGGTAAATTACTCATAAATTCACTGACCGTACCGCTGCTATCAAAATCGCTTGGCAGTACTGATTGTACTTCAACATCGCTAAGCTCAAGTGACATGCCTGACTCACGCGCTAAAATAAGCACCTTGCGCGCCACGTCCATACCGCTAAGGTCGTCGCGGGGATCAGGCTCGGTAAAGCATTTTTCTTTCGCTATTTCGGTGGCTTCGGATAATGTCATGCCTTCATCAAGCTGACCAAAGATATAAGATAATGAGCCTGACAAAATACCGCTAAAACTTTCTAACTCATCACCCGCACTCAGCAAGTTTTGTAAATTATCGATAACTGGCAAACCAGCACCTACCGTAGTTTCATATAAAAAACGACGGCGTTTAACCAATGCGGCTTTTCGTAGCTGCTGATAATATTCTTGTGACGCGGTATTGGCCTTTTTATTAGGCGTGACCACATGAAAACCCGCTTCCAATAATTGCACGTATTGGTCGGCAATCGTTTGGCTGCTGGTGCAATCCACCACTAACGGGTTTAATAAGTGATTGTCCTTGGCAAAATACATCAATTGGTCAACATCATAAGCTTGCTCGCTTAATTGTAATTTCTGCTGCCAATTAGTGGTATCAATGCCTTCTGTAGTTAACAGCATCTTTTTAGAATTAGCTAACCCGCAGACTCTGATTACAATATTCTTTTTCGCCAAGTATTCGCGCTGGTTATGCACTTGTGCCAATAATTCTGTACCGACATTACCACAACCAATTAAAAACAAGTCGATGTACTGTAGGGAGTTAAAGAATCGTTGATGACATGCTTTAATGGCGCGTGGACAGCGATGCTGATCGATAACCGTCGAGATTGAACGCTCTGATGATCCCTGAGCAATAGCCACCACATTAACGCGCGCTTGCGATAACGCTTGAAAGAACTTAGCCGCAACGCCCTGCACTGTTTTCATGCGATCGCCAATCAATGAGATAATCGCTAATTGATGCCTAATTTCAAACGGCTCTAACAAGTCGCTGCGCAGCTCTAGCTCAAACTCAGCGTCAAGCGCCTTTTTCACCACTAAGTGATCTTGTGATGCAACGCAAAAACTAATGCTGTATTCACTGGACGATTGGGTGATAAGACTTACCGACACACCAGCCAAAGATATCGCTTCAAAAATACGACTCGCCATGCCAACCATGCCTTTCATGCCTGGGCCTGAAATAGAAATCATCGATATGTCATCAAGGTTTGATATAGCTTTTACTTGATTTTCATCATCTTGGCGCTCTGCCGACACCAATGAACCCGGCGCACTAGGATTAAAGCTGTTTTTAATCAAACAAGGAATATGATATTGCGCAATGGGGGCAATTGTTTTTGGGTGCAATACTTTTGCGCCAAAGTAAGACAATTCCATCGCTTCTTGATAACTCAGTTGCTTAATGAGCTGTGCGTCTTTGACTAATCGCGGATCGGCATTGTAAACACCGTCAACATCGGTCCATATTTCACAGCGATCAGCGTGTAAACTGGCGGCCAAACAGGCAGCTGAATAATCAGAACCATTGCGTCCTAAGGTAACTATTTCACCGTCTTCATTGACCGCGGTAAATCCAGGCATCAACCAAACACGCGCGCTCGATAAATCTTTTTCACTCATCGCCGCACGGGCTTTTTCGATATCAACCTGCGCTTCAAGGTAATTACTGTCGGCATGCATAAAGTCGGTTGGTTCTAGCAACCCAACATCAATCCCTTTTACCTTTAACAGCTGCGCCATGATGGCGATAGATAATCGCTCACCCACCACAATTAACTGCGCGCGAATGTTATCTGGACACTGACTTAACAATTTAACGCCACTAAGGCTGCGTTTTAACATGGCAGACTGCTTTTGCCACACAGCTTCAACAACACGTTTGTCGTAGTCAGGATATTTAGCGGCTAACGCCTCGACGATATCATTAAACGTATTAGCAACACGTGACAATGCGTCATCGTCACTTAACCCTTGGCAATTGAGGTCAACGGCTTCAACTATATTATTGGTTGTCTTGCCTGGCGCTGATAATACAACGGCTAACTGATCTTCTTTGCTAGAATCTAGTAATATATTTGCAACACGCTCGACCCGCTCTACATCGGCTAAACTGGAACCGCCAAACTTCATCACTCGCATTTTCTGTTTCTCCTCATGCAGTTCGTGCACTTAAACTAAATTGTATTGAATAAAAACTCTTGTCCTGTCGACCATCTGTAGATCAAGCATCTCTCTAACCCTGAACATCGCCGCTCTTTGCCATTGCGTGCATGGATGCACGTACTTAGGTTCTGTCTGGAACAAAAAACCTGCTCGATAACTGCTCCACGGCAATATGCTCCTGCATTGCTCTACTTACGCTCATCCATGAGCTAATACGTTATTCTTATAAGCACATCCATGTGCAAACTCGGCTCTGGCATCCTGCTTGGCTCTACCGATTACATCCCTGTAATCGTGAACATAAAAAAACCCGCGTCGGTGAGGGCGCGGGTTTTGCTAATTTCAATGTGTTAGAAATGCGCTCAACCCAGCCTCCGGAGAATGGTTCCGGTGCTAATAATAATATGGGTGGTTGCGATCTGTAGCATCAATGTCTCTATAAATAATGTATAAAACTTGTTAAATACAATGGACACTAAATACGATAATGTCAATGGGTTTTGTTTATCAATTGTTACGACTTTAGTATATGTCTATCTATAAAAAGCATAAGGGACATTTATAAAATTTGTCGTTCGTACGTAGTTTCTTAGGGTATTTATAAGGTATTATGTGCGCCAACAAACCAATGCAAACTTCATTGGTTAAAATAAATAGACACTACAGAGATTTTATTATGCATATCGAAAAAGATTTAGTTGTAAGCATTCACTATCGTTTAACCGACGATGACCAGAACGAAATTGAAAATTCTTTTGGCGATATTCCGATGAGTTATCTGCATGGTCATAACACAATGATCCCTGG
Organism: Psychrobium sp.; assembly: GCA_013214905.1. Classification (GTDB taxonomy): domain Bacteria; phylum Pseudomonadota; class Gammaproteobacteria; order Enterobacterales; family Psychrobiaceae; genus Psychrobium. The sequence continues at coordinate 11,183 of JABSRV010000051.1, forward strand.
CCTTGAAACAGCGCTTGAGGGGAAGTTTGCCGGTGACAAATTAGACGTTACCGTGGCACCAGAAGATGGCTACGGCGATTACGAAGAAGGTTTAAAGCAACAAATTCCAGTATCATCATTCGCTGGGTTAGACGCTGAGGTTGGCCTGCAATTTATTGCAGAAACTGAACACGGTGAAAGACAAGTAACTGTCGTAGAAATTAACGATGAATTTATTACCGTTGATGGCAATCATCCATTTGCAGGTAAAACATTACATTTTGACGTTGAAGTGGTTGAATTACGTGATGCGACGCCAACAGAATTAGAGCAAGGTCATTTGTTCCAAGAAGGCGGCTGTGGCCACGACCATAGTGAAGGCGAAAGCTGCGGTTCTTAAAACGACGGTACTTATACCCGTGCTACTTGAAATGCAGGTTTCAGAGTTTCTCAGGCGGATTTTAAACGGCCAAGTGGTATAGGTTTGATCATAAAAAGGGTGACGTTTTCGTCACCCTTTTTTATTACTGTGTTGGTGATGGCGGGAAGTTAGTTAGAATTTTCGCCACCGCGTCATTAATTTTAGCTAAGCGTCTCGCTGGATCAGACTTTTTCGACAAACGAGTCTCTTGCGCGCCGCGCCAAATTAACTGTTTATCTGGGTTTATAAAATCAATTAATAGAGAGCCAAGCTTATACTGCCTATTAAGGCTATTAATATTCATAAATAGACTCATGTGATTGGAATGGTGAAAACCATAACCAAAACTCCAGTACGCCGGATGAGTAGTGGCAAGATCTCTTTCTACTTTGGTTGTTATCGCCCGATGATAATTAACCAAAACCTGCGCTTGCGACGGCGCGACTTTTTGCAAACCTTTGGCTAACAGCTGTTTATCGATAGCACTAACAATGCGTTTATGATTAATATCACTAAGAAAAAACTCAGCATCAGTGGCGCTTTTTTTAGATTCAACGACCCAAGCATAGGTTTTAATTTCGTTAAAGTTTACGCTTTGATCATAATCATAATTCGGCGTTGATTTACAACCAAGCATTGTCAATGCTAACGCAAAGCACCATGCAATCTTAATTTTCATTTGAAACTCCTTTGGGCTCGAATAATCACTCATTAAATAACAGGATAACTTAACTGACGCTGTATATCGACAATCGCTGGATATTGTCCGATGAAACCACGCTCTATATCCTTCTCAAACGGTGCCCGATGACTCGCGGCTCCCTCACCATATTGACGCCACAACCAATGTTCAATTTGTCTCAACGACGGATATAACATAGCGGTAAAATTATGCTGTGTTTTCACCAGCAGTTGACAGTGGTGTATAGGTTGTCCGGTATCACTATCCCAACTCGCTTGTTGGCGAGTATTTAGCAGGCGTAATACAGTTAAAAAGCCAATGCCATGCCCATGAATGCTATTGAACGTCGGCGCGAGAATAGTCCCGCCCTGACAGGTAATAAATGACACGTGATCAGGCGCTACTTGCAATACTTTTTTGATGTGAATACGTTGGTGGCCAGTTTGCCGTAATACCTTGTTGATGAGCGCCACCCAATCGCGATGGTGAAATTCTTGATACATAAGTCACTCCTTAATTTCTGTGCAAACCGAAATGAAGAACTTTGTATTAACGACTATATACCACTAATCAACTGTTTGTAAATGCATGGTTATAATCGTGAAAACAACATCGAAACATGCGGTATATCATCTTCTAAATACATCGCTGATATCGTTTCAAAATTATGTTGTTGATAGTATTTTTGCAAATGCTGTTGCGCCGCCAATTTAATGTCATGCTGTGGCCAATGTTCTCCGCACAACACGATGGCTTTTTCCATTAGCTGATGACCCATTTTTAAACCACGCACTTTCTCACTAACAATAACTCTTCCTATGCTGGCTTGCGCTTGATAAGAAACACCTGGCGCGACGATTCTGGCATAAGTCAGCAGTTCATCGCCTTTATACGCCATCAAATGTAAGGTTGTTGCTACAATATCTTTATCATCGAGATCTTGATAAAAACAGGTTTGTTCAACCACAAACACCGCAATACGTAATTTTAACAAATCATATAACTCGGTGGTGCTCAATTGGGCAAAGGTTTTAACTTGCCAGCGAATACTATTCATTAAATAATCCTAAAGCATTGGTAGAATTTCAACAGACCCTAGCATAATGTCGATTACAGCGTCGATAAATGTTAAATATTGCCGATAAAAGACCCAACATAAGTCACTATGCTTTTAAATCTGTGAGGCCATTCAAGATTTAATCATTTACTTGTTAGTTTGCCTGATTTACTGCTGGAAACTCGTTAGTATTGCGTTAACTTTATCGTCATTTTCAACCTGACGCGGCGACGCTAATTAAACGAGTGTTTTTTGTTAATTAGTGCTGTCTCTTCAACCTGTTATGATGGATGATCGACAGCTGTTTCACTAAATATAATAATAATTAAAACACGGGGATTTATTAGATGAATGTTTTAATGGGTATTGTTGGCATTGTTACGTTAATTGCCATTGCCATCTTACTTTCAGAAAACCGTAAAGCGATTAATGTCAGAACCGTTGGCATTGCCTTTTTACTGCAAGCTGGATTTGGCGCTTTCGTGCTTTACATTCCAGCGGGACAACACGTATTGGGTGGTGTAGCCAATGGTGTACAAGCAGTCATTGATAGCGCACAAGCCGGCTTAAATTTTTTGTTTGGCGGACTGGTTAGCGACAAGATGTTTGAAGTGTTTGGCGGCGGCGGATTCGTTTTCGCTTTACGTGTATTGCCAATCATTATTTTCTTCTCATCTTTGATAGCTGTTTTATATTATCTGGGCATCATGCAGAAAGTCATTTCGGTGTTTGGCGGCTTATTACAAAAAGCACTTGGTACCAGCAAAACCGAGTCATTGTCGGCAACCGCCAACGTTTTTGTTGGTCAAACCGAAGCACCATTAATTGTACGTCCTTACATTAAAGGCATGACCCGCTCTGAACTATTTGCCATCATGGTCGGTGGTTTAGCCTCGGTTGCAGGCTCGGTATTGGCCGGTTATGCGAGTTTAGGTATTGAACTTAAATATCTGGTGGCTGCGTCCTTTATGGCCGCTCCTGGTGGTATTTTGATGGCAAAATTAATGGTGCCAGAAACTAAAATACCTAAAACAGAAGTTAGCGAAGAGTTTAAAGAAGAACAGCCAGCCAATGTCATTGATGCCGCGGCCTCAGGCGCAGCCTCAGGTTTGCAATTGGCGCTAAACGTTGGTGCAATGTTGCTGGCCTTTATCGGATTAATTGCCCTGATGAACTCGATGGTTGGTTATGTCGCTTCTTTATTTGGTTGGGACGGTATTACCATTCAACTACTGCTAGGTTATATTTTCGCACCACTGGCTTTCTTAATCGGCGTGCCTTGGCATGAAGCCATAACCGCGGGCAGTTTTATCGGTCAAAAACTTATTGTTAATGAGTTTGTCGCCTATATCGATTTTGTGCAAATGAAAGATACTTTATCATTGCACACTCAAGCGATCATTACCTTTGCGTTATGTGGTTTTGCTAATTTGTCATCGATAGCCATCTTATTAGGTGGTCTTGGCGCGATGGCGCCGAGTCGTCGTAAAGAAATAGCAACCTTAGGCTTAAAAGCGGTAGCCGCAGGTAGCCTGTCAAACCTGATGAGTGCAACGCTTGCAGGCCTATTTCTTTCGCTCTAATACCCACAAGTTTGATTTAAAAGAGGTGGCAGTAGCCACCTCTTTTTTTACCAACAAACGCTAAACGGGAAAACATCGCGCTACCTTCTCTATTTTAACTTCTATACTGATTAAAACGTATAGTGTTATCTAAATAATAAGTTGAATAAATTCCTCTTTTGTAACATATTTAGCTCACATGATTTTTTCTGTTCCGTTCAAATATGAATAATACCAATCCTCGTTGAAGAGTGTTTTTGTTATGCAAAGGAAAAACTGGTGAAAACTAGGCGCTCGATTGAGCAATAGCTGGCTATTGGAATTGAGAGCAACGACGTATTCAGCTGTTTTAACCAGCATAAGTGGGCAGTCTTTAATGCGGATTGGTATAAGTGAACGCTTGCAAGATATATGGACATACGGTGCTATGATTAACAAAGGAAGTAAACTCAATATTATTGGCGCGATTTCGTGCTTTTTATTATTCTTTTTCACCATTAATTATTGGTCAAACTTATCCCACGACCTATTGCAAAACGAGCATAAGAAACTACTGCAAGAACTTACCATTGACCATGCGATAGAAGTCGAACATCAAATTAATAGCACGTTATATTCTCGGCAATGGCTGATCAGTCAGCTTAGAAACACCCCTAAAGACATTGATAAATTAAGTGCCACAGTGATGGCAATCATTGATAATAACCCCGAAATAATTCATATCAGATTTTCCCCTAACAGTCTGACATCTCATATTTTCCCGGTCATAGCGAATGACAAAAATATCGGTAATTTTATTATGCCGCCATCTAATTCCAGCCTGCAATACAGCCATTTTTTTAGCAGTCCAAAACGTGACCGCCTCGGTGGTTTATCTTTTGTTAGCCATACGCCCGTTGTGCTTGACAACGAATTTTGGGGTTATATTTCCTACCACTTGGATTTGAAATTAATTTTAAATAACAGTCACATTTCTGGTCTAAGAAACGTTAAATACAGTTATCAATTATTGCATATGGCGCCATTTAATAAATCAACTATTCTAGCGCAATCACAAAGTCCGCTAGCACAAAAATTTTACACAGCCGCGATCCGCGTACCCAACAATAATTGGCAATTAAAATTGAGTCCAGCCGATGATGCGTTAAAAATCTATGCCACAATAAACATTCTGTTTAGTCTGTTAGTTGCGTCCGTTTTTACACTCATTGTATTTTTGAGTTTGTCAGAACCTTCGCGTCTACGACGGAAGTTAAACAAGCTGACTAACGATTATGAACGCCAATCGATAATGCTTAATAGCATTTTAGACAACATTAGTGATGAAGTGATCATTGCTGATACCAAGGGAAAGGTGATTTTATTAAGTAAGTCGGCCAAAGAAAATAAACATATTCCACTTAATATTGATGTGCCTTATGACACGGAGCAAGAAGAGAAGATTCTCTTTGAAGAAGATGGCATTTCTATTGTGAGTCCGGCAGAGCATCCTATTAATAAAGCACTATTTCATAGTGAAACGATGAGTAAAACCGTTGTCGTTATTCCAACTGAGAAACGCCCGCAACGATTAGAGCTATATAGCCAGCCCTTGAAAAGGAAAAATTTAGAAAGCTTTGGCGCTATATGTGTCACTCATTCAATAGAGGGATATAGCAATTCGCTGATCTCAGATACCAGCCGTAATATTATTCTGGACATGCTCGCACACGATAAACCCATTAAAGAAATATTCGAACATGTGATTGCCGAGACCGAAAAAAACATCCCTGGGGTCATCGCAGCTATCTGTTTAACCAACAATCGTACCAATAAGATTAACGATATTATCGCGCCAAACTTACCAAGCTTTTATATTGATTCGATCACTGGCTTACCGATTGCCGATCGCACGATTTCTTGCGCCAGTGCGATTTTTTTAGACAAACTAGTCATCGTTGAAGACATAGAAGTGCACCCGTACTGGGTCGATTTTAAAGAGCTAGCAGCACAAGCTAATTTACGTTCATGTTGGTCACAACCTATTCATGCGGCCAATGGTTATATACTTGGCACCTTAGATCTTTATTCCTCATCGGTTAATCAAGCGTCGCCAGCTACCGTGATGGCTTTAAAAGAAGCGGCAATATTATTGTCTTTGACCTTAGAGCGTCATCGCGATAGCCATCGTTTAAATAAAATGTCATTAGCGGTAAAACACAGTGATAACGCTGTATCTATCACCGATAGTCAAGGGATAATCGAGTACGTTAATCCTAAGTTTAATCAAATCACTGGCTTTGGTCCGATTGAAGTTATTGGCACCTTATTACCAGCGTTAGACGTAACGTTAAGCACCGACTCAAACCTAAAAGAGATCAAACAAGCCATCGAAAATGGCCAACAATGGCGCGGTGAAGTTAAATGCTTGAACAAGATTAATGAGCCGTACTGGGCGATGATGCACATTACGCCGATTTTAAATGACCAAAATAAAATCAGTAACTTAGTTATCGTGCAAGAGGACATCACTAAAATTAGCCGTCATCATAAACAGATCAATGAGCAGTCAAACCTTGATCCTTTAACCGGACTATTTAATCGAGTATCCTTTGAACATCATCTACAATTACTGATTGCTCAAGCTAAGGAAGATGACAGCATTCATGCGCTATGTTGTATTAACATTGACCAATACAGAGATATTGAACAAAGATTTGGTGCGGGGGCGAGCGATGAGTTATTGCGGCAAGTCAGTCAAGTGCTTACCAAGCAATTACGTCATAGGGATACGTTAGCGCGCTTGGGCGCTGACCACTTTACCGTGTTGATGGAAAACTGCCAATTACCCCCAGCGATCCGATTGGCCAAGCAACTTAACAAAAGCATTAAAGGCTATGAATTTAGTTGGCATCATCAACAAATCCCAATCACCATTAGCGTGGGAATTACTGAGATTTCTAGCAACAGTCGCTCTTATCAAGAAAGTTTAACCCAAGCCGATTTGGCCTGTTATAGCGCTAAGGAAAGCAACGACCTACAAATTGCAACTTATGATGAGAAACTGTCAGACAATATGATCAAAAGTGGTGATTTTTATTGGGCTGAGCAAATTAAATTGGCGTTCACTGAACAGCGATTTGAATTATTTGTGCAACCGATAGTCGCGGTAAATAATCAACAACATATGCTTGGCTACGAAGTCTATTTACGCATGCGCCTTGAAAATGACGCGATGATACTGCCACAGGAATTTTTGCCTGCTGCTGAGCGTTACAATCTCAGTTTAGACATTGATATCTGGGTCGTTGAGCAAGTCTTAAATTGGTGTCATAACCATCAAGAAAAGGTTAAACAGATTGACAATCTTACGATTAATTTGAGTGCGAGTGCATTAACCGATGAATCTTTCACCTTGCGTTTACTTAACTTAGCCGATAAATATGCGTCGCTCTTTAGTAAATTGACCTTCGAGTTTTCAGAATATATCCTGACCTCAAACGTCAGTAATAGTAGGCGCTTTATTAATGCACTGAGTCACACCAAATGCCAATTTTCAATCGATAATTTTGGCCATGGCTTCTCGTCTTTCTCTTATCTTAAAGACATCGCCATTGATAAAATTAAGATTGATGGCGCACTGATAAAAAGCATCGCTTTTGACAAAATTTCCGCCACGATGGTGCACTCGATCATGCAAATAAGTCATGTGTTAGATATTAAAACCATTGCACAATCAGTCGAGAACCAAGAAACTTTTGACAAGCTTGCCTCATTGGGTGTGCAATATGTACAAGGGTTTAACATGAGAAAACCACTGCCTATCGACTCCATATTAACGTTAGAGAACACTAAAAATGAAAAAAATAATAGTAATTAGCAGTATTATCATCATCATGGCAGGCTGTGCTGCAACAGGTGATAACCAAATAAACAGCGACATTGAGCAACGCTGTAAGCGACTAACTGACACGATTGAGCAACATGCTATAAATACTGTGCAACATACCACAGCAAAAGAGTACTTCGCCAAAGAGTGCCAATATTAATAACTTACAAGCGCATAGGCACATTGACTATTTTCTGGCATAGTGACATTTTTATCACCATTAAAATTGACTATGCGCTTACCGCTACTTATTAGTTTAAATGCCCTTTGGTTAGCTATTAGCATTATGTTAATACTGGGCATTTACCTACCGATGTTTACCTTTACTCATTTCTATTTTTTTGATGA
>JABSRV010000052.1 GCA_013214905.1 Psychrobium sp.
AGAGAATCTGTTTGCTAGTTATGGTGAAACAGGCAACGGACAAATCAGGCGTTATCTTCACTCCTTTGATGAGGCGGTGCCGTACAATCAAATGCCTGGCACCTTTACCCCATTTCAAGACTTACCTGAAGACTCTGACATATTGTTCTATGAAGGCTTGCACGGCGGCGTAGTCACCGAAGACAATGATGTAGCCCAGCACGTTGATTTACTTATCGGCATGGTACCAATTGTTAACTTGGAATGGATTCAAAAAATCATCCGAGACACCCATGAACGAGGCCACACCCGTGAAAAAGTAATGGACTCCATCGTTCGCTCAATGGACGACTACATTAATTTTATTACACCACAGTTTTCTCGCACCAATATTAACTTTCAGCGCGTACCAACCGTTGATACCTCCAATCCATTTAGCGCAAAAGACATTCCCAGCTTAGATGAAAGTTTTGTGGTGATTCGTTTTCGTGGTGTCGACAATACCGATTTTCCGTATTATTTATCGATGATAGATGGCTCGTTCATGTCTCGTATTAATACGCTAGTCGTACCAGGAGGGAAAATGAAACTGGCGATGGAGCTCATCTTAACACCAGTGATTCGACGTATAGTCGAGCGAAAACGCGAAGCACAAAAGGCATTAATCCAAGATTAGTTTGAAATTGCCCTATGTTTTTGTTAGGTGCCTGTATTTTATAATGGCTTAAATCAATATCTGGCTTTAAAGAAAAACAACAACATTTTAAATGCTTTATTTAAACCATAACTAGCTTATTTTACACATAAATTAAATGGTACTATTGACATTGAACATTACGATTAAATAATCGTGCTGTATACGCTCCCCTACATTTATCCACAGCAAGGTCTGTTATGAGAAAGTACTCCATCGCCTCAAAGTTACTTGGCACATCTATCGCGTTATTTTTAATTACAGTGATGACCCTTTCAATATCAGTTTGGCTTAGCATCGCCAAGAGTAATCGACATATATCACAGCAAGCCGAGTCGACGCTGAACTTGGAAATTAAAGCCAAACTGGAATCAACAGCAGCGCAATATAGCCAGCGTATTGCTGGTTTCATCAATGAGTCTTATCGCATCCCCTATTCGTTTTCAGCTATGTTGGCACACTCTATTTCACTATCAAGAGAACAAACCCAACATGCCATAGCTAAAACCTTGCAAAAAAATCGGCAAATATCCTCAATGTACGTCCAGTTTGAAGCGAATGGTTTTGATAATAACGACGCACAATTCCTCACAGGATTTAGTCACAGCGTTGTCAACGCTGGCAGTTTCGAGGTCTACTACATTCAAGATAAAGTAGGAAAAGTCACGCAATCAATCGTCGCAAATGCCACCGACAAATATGATACAACGCTCGACGAATTTGGCGTTCGCGCCGGTGAATGGTTTTTATGTGCTAAAGAGAATAAAAAACCCTGTTTAATGGAACCCTATCTATTTGAAGTAGTACCTGGAAAAAATGAATTAATGACCTCGTTGACCGTACCAATTATCAAAAATGGTCAATTTACAGGCCTTGTAGGCGTTGATATAAACCTACCTATTTTTCAGTCTTTTACGGAAGAACTATCACAAAAATTGTATGACGGGCGAGCCAAAGTTACCTTGCTAAGCGAAAAAGGATTCATTGTAGCGTCCAGCCATTACCACAAAATGGGCAGACCACTTTATGAAGCGATAGACAGCGCCCGAGCAAACCAATTGATGTCATTGCATCGCAAAGACGGCTACCTAAAAAGTGATGAATACATAACCGTCGCCAATGCCATAACAATCCCATTATCAAATAGTACTTGGTCCCTTATTATTGAAGTAGCACAGCGTGATGCTTTTTCCAGTGCCATAGCCCTTAAAAAAACAATGAGTGATGATGTAGCCGCCATAGCGCAGTTGCAAAGTGTATTGGGTATTGCAATTACTGTGTTCGCCGTTTTTTGTATTTGGCTATTAACTAAAAGCATTGTCGCGCCAATTAATATGCTGAAATCACGTATGGAAACATTAGCCAGTGAAGATGGCGATCTCACTCAACAGATTACAGTACAATCACACGCTGAACTTATTGCACTTGGCGGTGGATTTAACCTATTTTTAAGCAAACTTAAAACACTCATTAGTGAATTAAAAATCCTAACGTCAAAATCACAGCAAGAAAGTGAGGCCACTGCAAAAATATCTCAAAGCATTAGAGACAGTGTTAGCGGACAATACAGCGAAATAGAAAACGTGGTGACGGCGATAAATGAAATGAGCGCCACCTCTCTAGAAGTCGCTCGTGCTTCCGAGCAAACGGCTCAAGAAGCCGATGCGATGGCTAATAACGTTAAAAACAGTCAAAAGTTTTTGCTTACCGCAATGGACTATGTCTCGACCATGTCTAGTGAATCTGAAAAAACCAAAGACGCTGTGACAAAAGTATCGCAAAGTAGCGCTAATATTAGTTCCATCGTAGATGTTATTCGCTCGATTGCTGATCAGACTAACTTACTGGCTTTAAACGCAGCCATTGAAGCGGCGCGTGCAGGCGAGCAGGGGCGAGGTTTTGCCGTGGTGGCTGATGAAGTGCGCTCACTGGCATCAAAAACTCAAGATTCGACTAACACAATCACCGAGCTTATTAACGCATTGCACTCGGAAGTTTCCAATGCCGCAAGTATTATTGAAAATAGCACAGAGCAGGCAACATTAGCGGTGGAGAAAACTAATCAAGCACTCGATTCCATTACCGAAATGGTGACTCAAATTGATGAAGTCTCGGCACAAGTTAGTCATATAGCTACCGCGGCAGAGCAGCAAAGTGCAGTTACTGAGGAGGTCAATCGCAATATCAACATCATATCTAGTTCAGCCGCCGAGTTGTCAAGCTTCGCTGACGATGCTTACGCCAGCAGTTCAAACCTCGCTCAGCTGGTGAAAGAGCAAGAACAGCAGCTCAATAAACTTAAAACCTAAAACCAATGCCGATAAATATGTTGTCATGTTGTGCGTAGCAAAAATTAATCAATACAAGACGCTCGATTGATATCGACATGGATGTCGATATTAGAGCAAGACATGGAGCACAGTGCCTAGAAGTAGCTGGCTATTGAGAGCAACAACGTATTCAACTGTTTTACCAGCATAAGTGGCCAGTCTTTAATGTGGATTGGTATGACACTATCTATTGCGCCAAACGCCACAGATAAGTACAACACTTCGCTCAATGAATTTATCGTGAAGAAAGCTTTGGGGCAACGTACAATAAAAGCTCTTCTTGAGGGACTCTAGGGACATACACCGATCAGGTTTCTTATTAACCAATTGATTATATTAATTTTAGTGGGTGAGACTGGTTAATATATCAAACCTCTTTAGTCTAAAGGAAAATACATGCATTACATTTCCATGTATTTCCCTTTTAGGTTTTTTAAATTTTAAAGACCAATTTAGCGTGTTTTTTATGTACGACCAAATATACCAAATACCAATGTTGTGACGGAGAAATTTGATAATTTAAATACTGTAGCTCGATTAAAGAACACCAAATCAGACGCCCACGAGCCAATAGTTTAAACAGTACCGAGTGCTCAGCAACTGCCATTTTATATGAATAGTTTTCTAGCAAATTTTCAATATTTTTCCAGCCGCGCAAATTCACCACCAACGAATCCGTTATTAGTTTCAACGATAGAGCGTTTATTCGATCGATAATTAAATACAATTTCATAGCCCAAAGAGCCGATTGCTTCGGCCAACATTGCTTTGTTTGACTATCAATGTTTGATGACTTTCAAGTAGTGCGCTATTGAGGCTGAATTCTTTCGCGGCAAGTGTAATAGAAAATGTGTCATAAGTAGAATTATTCGCACGCTTGCAACTAAATAAAACATTAAGTGTCACGCACTTATCAAACGTTAACAGGCATAGCGACTGACGCGTGACAGTCAAAGTAGTAATAACCACACACAACTGTATAATGTATACAAATTATATTAACAGCGATAAATGGACCCACAATGAAAAAAAAACTGCTACTCACTTTATTGAGCATTGGGCTTTTGGCTGGCTGTCAAACGACAACTCCTACACCAGTACCTGTAGATTACAGTCAGATTAAACTGGCCAAAGGCAATATTGTCCACGATGGCGAAGTATACATTCCAGCCTGGGTGCGCAATGAAAAGAAGATAAATCAAGTCTTAAGCAACGTACATTACTGTGCTGACAATATCGTATTACGTTTTCAGACCATGTCGACACAAGACATTACAGATTCATGTAAGTTACTTAAAGATACCGAAACTCGTTTTCACCAGCTATTTAATCGACAAGGTAAACCCGTATTACACGACAATAACAACATATTACGCGCCAACATTTACGCGGGGCGTGACGATTACGTTAAATATGTAACCGAGCATTTCGATGTACCGTCTGACAACGGTGGCATGTATTTGGAAGGCTTACCGCACATTGAGAATAATAGTGCAGAGTATGTCGCTTATTTACGAAACGGCAAGGTGTGGAATTTAAACCACGAATTTGTGCATTATCTTGATGGTCGTTTTAATACTTACGGTGATTACTGCTCACCACCGCACGACAATCATTACGGCCCAGAATATTGCCCAGAACCAGCCCCTGAACCGCCATACATGATTTGGTGGGGCGAAGGGTTGGGTGAGTACGTAGCGCACATGAAAGATAATCCAGCAGCCCTAAAGCTAGCGGCCAACAAGACGTTTCAATTAAGTGAATTATTTTACAACAACAGCGCTAATTGGAATACTAAACGTATATATCGTTGGGGTTATTTGGCGGTTCGTTACATGATGGAAAATCAGCGTGACAAAGTAGAAGACATGTTATCGCATGTTCGCCGGGGTGATTACGCTCGCTACCAAAAAGTCGTGAAAATATGGGGGACATCCATGGACGCCGATTTCCATCAGTGGTTAGACACCGTCGCCATAAAATAATTTAATGGTATAAAGGCGATGCTATGCATCGCCTCTATCCCTTTAAATATTAGAAATCATTTTGAGCCACCGTAGTTACCTTGTTGTCATGCAATGACTTAATACCTCTGCACCATCCTCTCCCATGCCAGTCATAATTATCGCCAACTTGCGCAGTTTGTGCCCTTTATCATTTCATTTTACCGCTTATCACTATCATATTTATTCTCCACTTTATTGGCCTACACTTCAGATATTAGCAAGATAATAACAATTTACTAAAGACAAGGATTAGTACAATGAGTGACGAAAATACAATAATAATACCGACAGAGCAATTGGCGTCGGCTGAAAAAACAACAAAAAAACCAGCCATTAAAAGAGGATGGATTAGAGCGATTATTGGTTTATTCCTCATCACTATCCTATCTAGTTTAAGCGCCATCCTCCTGTTATTTACTGGCACGATTACATTAGAAATGCTGAAAATGTCGGGCAATGATAGCTTTAATGCAATGGGTATTAATGTCATGGCACTTGTGATGCTGCTGCAAGCGGTTACTGCTTTCCTCATTATTTGCTTTTTACGTAGATTTATCGATAAAGAGTCGGTTAACTCTTTAGGTTTCTCATTGCTTGGTTACAAAACTGATTTGCTCAAGGGACTGGGCTGGGGAGCTGCGATGATTAGCGTAGGTTTTGTCGCCCTATACGTCAGTGGGTTTATCACCATCACCAATACAGACTTTATTGCCGTGCCATGGTTTGGTTATCTTGGCCTCTTCCTATTTGTGGCATTATTTGAAGAGATATTAGTGCGAGGTTACGTGCTTACTAACTTGATGGCATCAATGAATAAATATTGGGCATTAGTAGTATCTTCCCTAATATTTTCGGTTATGCATTTAGCAAATGACAATGTGTCGATATTGCCCACGATAAATTTATTTTTGGCTGGTATTTTATTGGGTATTTACACCATTCATAAACGCAACCTTTGGTTCCCAATCGCCATGCATTTTACTTGGAACTTTATGCAAGGACCCGTATTAGGTTTTGAAGTAAGCGGTCTAAAAACTGACAGTTTTATTAACCAACAAATTGCAGGACATGAGCTAATTACCGGTGGTCAGTTTGGATTTGAAGGTTCAATTCTGTTAACGGTTATGATGATAGCGGCCATTTATTACCTTGACCGAAAGTATAAATCATAGCTTAATCATTCAGCCAAGGTAAGGGTAAGCATCCTGCTTCGCTCTACCTCCTACGTCCATGTAGTCGTGAACATCTCTGCTCTTTGCCATCCCGATAACTGATCCTGCGTTATCCTAATGTGCACATTGCCTTGCAGGGATGCAGGTACTTAGGCTTTGCATGGAGCAAAAAGCCTGACCGTTCATCGTGAACATAAAAAAGGCGTCATCTCGTTAAGAGGTGACGCCTTTTTTGTTAACAAACTTTAATCTGTAAATAGGTTAACTGTTGTTAGTGCTTTCAAATATTTTATCGGCAGACGCTGCTACAAAGCCAGTGTACTCTTCGCCATTAGGCATGTTGTAACGCTGAGCAAACTCATAGAAACATGATGCAATCTCAACATCGCCATCACTTAGGGTACAGGTGGCTTTGTCAGCCATGGTAGATGATTGCTTAAGCAATACGTCACTTGAACCTTTAATTTCACCACCGGCAGCATTTAACGTGTAACCAGCGGTTTTTAACGCTTCGTTTACCGTTTCAATATCGTTATAACCCGCTAGTTTATTAATATGAACCGTAAAGTGGTTAGCACGATAACCCCAAGCCGCGGTCCACCCTGCATATTCACTTTCGCCAATTAATAGCTCGTACTGCGCCTTGCTAACCTGCCAAGGTGCACCGTTGTAAAGAAAGTTTTTAGCCAATGGAATACTAGCATCAACTTGCTCTACTAACTCGGTCACGATGTCTTGTAACTGCTGTGAGCATTCTTCAACACGTAATTCACTAATAAACACTTTTGGTTGATTAGGATCGCTATGTTCAAAATGCTTAGCCGTTAGCTTCTTCGATTCAAAGTTATATTGACCTTTTTCCTCATAACCCACATCAATGAAGTGCTGCGCCAATACTGCTAAGTTAACTTTAGGTAAGTTAAACGTACGAATAGCAATATGATCATTGATGATCGTTTCACCGTTGCCAAAAAACTGATGGATATTTTTAGCAGACGGCGTCACTTTCAAATATTGCTGCCATAAATTTTCAAACAATTCATTTACGTTATTGTGCATGGGACTATTTCCTTGGAATGGCTAATGCCAGACAAAATGATTAAGTAACTATTCAGCATGACCTGTAGCTGTTCATCGCGCAGCCATTTGGTGCAAGTTTTAGAAGACAAAAGAGTCTGGAACTCTTTTGAACAACGTTAGTTGGCCAGCTATGCTGGTGAACTACATGGATGTAGTTCATAAAGCGCGGAGTTTATACGCATAAATGAGCACTTTCGACAACAAAATGGTGACAAATGGCAAGACGCTGAATAGTTACATGATTAAAAGGTTAAACCAGGGCTTAACGTTGCTGGCAATACCACTTTTTCTGCTTCAACTGAAGCGACAGGGTATGAACAGTAATCGGCGGCGTAATACGCGCTTGCGCGATGATTACCACTACCACCAATGCCACCAAACGGCGCAGAGCCACTAGCACCAGTAATTTGCTTGTTCCAGTTAACGATGCCCGCACGAATACGGTCGAAGAAATATTCGTAATCGTCACGGCTATCTGCCAATAGACCTGCCGACAAACCAAAGCTAGTATCGTTAGCTAACTCGATCGCTTGATCAAACGTCTCGTAACGAATCACTTTTAACAATGGGCCAAAATGCTCATCATCAGGCATGTCATTGATAAAACTAGTCACGTCCATTAATCCTGGCGTCACAAAACCAGTACCTGGTGTATGCTCAAGTTTAATTAATACCTTCGCACCCATTCCAATCAACATGTCTTGTGCTGTTACCATAGACAAGGCGGCTTTTTCTGAAATCATTGAGCCCATGAATGGCTGGTCTTTATCGTTGTAATGACCCACTTTAATGGCTTTAGTCACTTCAATTAAACGTGCCAATAACGCATCACCAGCACTATCGTTAGCAATGAATAATTTACGTGCACACACACAACGTTGACCCGTAGTAACGTACGCTGACTGAATAATGTCATGTACAGCGGCGTCTACATTGGCAACGTCTTTAATGATTAATGGGTTATTACCGCCCATTTCTAATGCCAAAATCTTGCCCGGTTGACCTGCAAATTGCTTATGCAATAAGTGACCAGTGTTTGAGCTACCGGTAAAGAACAAGCCATCAATTTCATCGTTGTTAGCAATAGCAATGCCTGTTTCAACTTCGCCTTGCAGCAAGTTGATAACACCTGCTGGAATACCCGCTTCTTGCCATAACTTGATAGTGATTTCACCAACGCGTGGCGTTAATTCACTTGGCTTAAATACCACGGTATTACCCGCTAATAACGCAGGTACAATATGACCATTTGGTAAATGACCAGGGAAATTATACGGACCAAATACCGCAACAACGCCGTGTGGCTTATGACGAATGAATGCTTTTGCACCCGGTGCCGCATTTTCTACGGTGCCAGTACGCTCGTTATGCGCTTTAATTGAAATAGCAATTTTACCTGCCATGCCAGCAGCTTCGGTGCGTGTTTCCCAAAGTGGCTTGCCCGTTTCTAAGGCGATAGCCTCTGCAATCACTTCTTTGTTTTCAACAACTAGTGCAGCAAAACGCTCAACAATAACTTGGCGCTGAGCAAAACCTAGCTGAGACCAACCAAAAGCAGCGGCGCGCGCAGCGGCTAATGCTTCATCAACCTGTGCTGGCGTGGCTGTTTCGCCCTGCCAGATCACGTCATTGTTTGCTGGATTTACTGACTCTAATGATTTGCCTTGACCAGCAACCCATTGACCATTGATAAACTGAACTGTATTTGACATAAATATTTCTCCTAACGAAACGTTAACGCTCCGTTGCAAATTCTATAGGGCGAGTACGCGAATAAAATCACCAGCTTTTACGCATAACGCATCGGCATGATCGCTAGTGATGATGGCATATTCTTCTTGCTCATTAACTTCAATGTGTACTTGCGTGGCACGAAAGTTTGCTAAATCGGTATTACTAGCAACATAAGCAACGCCATGTTCAACATCGCTTATTTTAACTTGTAGACGCAAGCTGTCTTTAACCGCTTTAATCTGTGATAGCTCACATTCAACCGTTGGTCCACCGTCGAAAATATCAACGTAACCACGATAAACAAAACCTTCACGTTCTAATAATTTTAGCGCGGGACGCGTTTTATCATGCACTATACCAATGACATCTTGGGCGGCTTTACTGAGTAAATTAACATAAATAGGGAAACGCGGCATTAACTCGGCAATGAACACTTTATTACCAATGCCCGATAAATAATCAGCTGTTGGAAAGTCCATGCTAAAGAAATGTTCTTCCAACCATTGCCAAAATGGTGATTTACCAGCATCGTCAGAAACACCACGCATTTCAGCGATAACTGTTTTACCAAACCGCTCGGTGAATTCCGCCAAAAATAAGAAACGAAAACGGGATAACACACGGCCATTATTGCCTCCTCGTGCCTGCTCTTTTAAAAACAAGGTACAAAGTTCCGCCGAACCAGTGTAATCATTGCAAAGGGTTAGCGTTTCAATAGTGTTATGCAGTTTTAGCTCCTGTGAGCTATGTACTACCTTACCTAAATGGTAATGATAAAAAGCGCTTTCTAAACCAACCGCAGACTCAAGTCCACTGGTACCGACAACGTCACCCGTTTCGGTATCTTCCATCACAAACAAATACCCTTCATTACCAGGTTTATCTGTGTCGGTGACAAACGACTCTTCTGAATGAGCGATGCGTGAACGCAATAGCTTTTCGTTAGTCGGCAGCGAGGTAAAACCTACGCCTGAATCGTGGGCGATTTGCATTAATGCAGGATAATCTGCCGCAGTTATTGGGCGAATGACCAACATAAGTAAGTCTCCAATTTAAACGTCATGGGAATATAAAAGCCGATTTAACATTACTGATATCAAATGTATTAATCGGCTTTACAACGGTAAGATATTAAGCGTTTACGATTCTCGCAACCGCTTTTTCGAAGCGCGCTAGGCCTTCAACAATATCTTCACTTGGGATAACTAATGATGGTGCGAAACGAACGATGTTTGGACCAGCAACTAATGCCATTAAACCGTTAGCAGCAGAAGCTACCATGAAGTCACGTGCACGGCCTTTGTATTGCTCGTTTAATACGGCGCCTAACAATAAACCTTTACCGCGAACTTCGCTAAATACGTTGTATTTTGCGTTGATTGCAGCAAAGCCAGCACGAATTTGTGCTTCTTTTTCTTTAACGCCGTTTAATACTTCAGGAGTATTAACGACGTCAATCACAGCTTCACCAACGGCACAGGCTAATGGGTTGCCGCCATATGTTGAACCGTGTGTACCAACTTTAAGGCTTTTAGCAATGTCTTTAGTGGTTAGCATAGCGCCGATTGGGAAACCGCCACCTAGAGCTTTTGCACTGGTCATGATATCTGGAGTCACACCAAGATCCATGTAAGCGTATAAAGAACCTAAACGACCAAAACCTGTTTGCACTTCATCAAAAATCAACAAAGCGTTGTGCGCTGTACATAGCTCACGAACACCCTTAATGAATTCGTCAGTTGGGCTAACTAAACCGCCTTCGCCCTGAAGAGGCTCAATCATTACCGCACAAGTCTTATCTGAGATAAGCGCTTTAAATGCAGCAAGATCGTTGTAATCAACGTGATCGATAGCGCCAGGACGTGGGCCAAAACCAGCTGAATAAGCTTCTTGTCCGCCAACCGTTACGGTGAAGAAAGTACGACCGTGGAAACCTTGCTTAAATGCAATGATTTGATCTTTGTCGCTACCGTAGTTATCAAGTGCCCAACGGCGTGCCAATTTAAGCGCGGCTTCGTTTGCTTCAGCACCCGAGTTAGCGAAATATACTTGATCAGCAAATGTGGCATCAACTAATTTTTTAGCCAAACGTAACGCTGGCTCGTTGGTCATTACGTTGCTCAAATGCCAGATTTTGTTTGCTTGTTCGGTTACTGCGTTAACAAGCGCTGGGTGACAGTGACCCAAACAGTTAACAGCGATGCCGCCAGCGAAATCGATTAATTCGTTGTCATTTTGATCCCAAACTCGTGAACCCTTGCCACGTACAGGAATGATGCTTGAAGGTGCATAGTTAGGTACCATTACTTCATCAAATAACTCGCGAGTAACTTGCATTTGCTCTGACATAGAATTAATCCTCTTTATTTACCTTTGCGTTAGCTAGGCTTAAATTTTTTGTTTGTTTGTTATTAATAGCTGGCTAAACCGAGCTGACACAATTCGGCACCTTACTATCAATTTGACTGAAGATTATCACAGATTTTATAAAAGATGTCTCCTTGACAGCTCACTAATTAAACGAGTGATTTTCGTCAACAGCACATCAATAAACAAGTAAATTCACCAATATTGAATAAAAAAGCAATCCTATGGAACTAACCCGAATAATTAGTCGATTAACCGCTAATTAACGCATCAAAAAATAGGTAAAAAAAAACTCACAAAGCGTGAGTTTTTTTTATTCTTACCAACATAAAGCCTGTTTATGGCTCTATTTTTGGTACTTTTAGGTAGAGTTGCTTGTTCAAATATTTTATTTGGGGGGTATCAAGCTGATAATAGTTTAATAATGCAGCCGCTTGTTTTTTGTCAATCAACTGCTCTTTAAACATTTGCTTAAACACCGAGTAACTGCGTGCTTGGGCAATGACTTTAGCGTAAGGCCCTAAATCCTCAAACTCCATGGTTTGTGCTAACTCGTCTAGCGTATTGGCCAACATAAAGTGGTTCAAATTATAATGCCGTGCAAGTTGTGCACTAAGGCCTCTCGCCTTAATTGGCATTAACTTGTCTAACACCGGCACCGCTGAATATATTTCGGATAACTGATGACTCACCTCAGACGCACCGCTTGATGCCGCCATTTTACTGATATCACGTCGCGCACTATGAAAGCAATCATCAACAACGTGCAACAAAAATGTCGCACCAATTTCATGAAAAATGGCCATCATGTATACTTGATCTTCATTCAATGAATCATCAAGGCTCGCTAAGGCATGAGCCGCGGTAGCGGTGATTTGCACATGATTCCAAATCTTGCGTGATGACTGGCTATATTTAACACCAGAATCTTTCAACGATTCGTTAACCATTAAATAAGGTATCACATAGCGTATTTGTTCCACGCCAAGAAAACTAAGCGCTAAACCTGCATCTTTGGTTTCCAGTGGCTTGCCACTTTGACGTTGCCCTACCCCAAATCGATTCAACACCGAGACAAAGCTTTGCACTAAATTAGACTGCTTTAATACAAAGGGTTTGATACGTGATATTGATGCCACTTTAGTCGACAACAAATTCACCGCTTCCATAGAACTGCTAGATATCGCAAAACGCTGCAATGTATCCTCTTTTAAATCGGCCAAACAGTATTCTACTCGGCTTTCCACGTCTTGAAACAATTGTGCCTTTAGTGCCTCAAACAAGTCTTTGCTTTCTTGCTTGAGTGCTTGACGTAATAAAGTGGGCGCCAATTCTACTTCCAGCAAAATGCGATCATCTGGAATTTCAGCAACGTCATCGACCTCTTGTGGCAATAACGAGGCTTTACTGACCAAGAAACGATAAAAATCAGATTCAACAATCTGTATTGCATGTGGCTTTAAACCACTTCTTTTTTTGACAACAGGGCGCGCCAACTGACGCTCGTCCGATGTTTCAAGTGTCTTGTCTTTGCTTAACCAATTCTTTATACGACTCACGAACTATCCTATTTCTTTAAATTTTGCTCAAACAACTTAAATATACGACGATATTCATCCAACCAACTTGATGGCTGTCTAAAGCCATGAGGTTCTACCGGATAAATAGCGGTTTCAAACATCGGCTTTTCTAACTCAATCAATCGTTGCACCAAACGCACGCTATCTTGGAAGAAAACGTTGTTGTCTAATACACCAGACATAATCAACAAGGGCTTGCTAAGATTTTGTGCATGCTCGATTGGTGAGCTGCGACGATATGCAATGTCATCATCATTTGGCGTGTTTAATATATTCGATGTATAACCTGAATTATAATGCGCCCAATCGGTAACAGGACGCAGCGCTGCGCCCGCTTGAAATAAATCGGGTTGGGTAAACAGCGCCATAAACGTCATGAAACCACCGTACGATCCGCCGTATGTGCCAACACGCTTAGCATCCACCTGCAGGTGTTGTTTCATGTAGCTAACACCGTCAACTAAATCTTGTGTTTCAGGCGTGCCCATTTGACGATAAATCGCGGTGCGCCAGTCACGGCCATAACCTTTAGATGCACGATAATCCATGTCCATCACCACATAACCTTGCTGCGCTAATAGGTTGTGGAACATAAATTCACGGAAATAACCCGAGAAACCGTAATGAGAGTTTTGTAAATAACCCGCACCGTGATTAAAGATAACCGCTGGATAACTCTTTGCGTTGTCGCTGTTATAACCTTGCGGCAAATATACCTTGGCATAAATTGGCGCGCTGCCATGACTAGAAGGAACCGTCACAATACGCGGCGCTTGCCAATCATAACTGGCGAACTCTTCACTAACCGTATGAGTTAAACGCTTAGCTTGACCACTACC
The DNA here is from genome assembly GCA_013214905.1 of Psychrobium sp. Classification (GTDB taxonomy): domain Bacteria; phylum Pseudomonadota; class Gammaproteobacteria; order Enterobacterales; family Psychrobiaceae; genus Psychrobium. The sequence continues at coordinate 13,782 of JABSRV010000052.1, forward strand.
ATCACTGTTTTTAACGTAAAGCTCGCGATGCTGTAATAAGGTTGAGTGCGTTAATAATAATTTATCTTGCTGAGGGCTCAACTGGTAATCGGTCATACCGGCAAGTGTTGTTAATTGCTCGCTACGGCTATTACTAACAGCGACGCGATATATTTCATATTTACCTGGATGAGATTTATTAGCCTTGTAATAAATGTATTGTCCGTCATCAGACAAGGTCACATTGCTTACTTCAAACTTACCTGAGGTTAGGGCGCGGGTTTTACCGTTGATCGCTTTAACGTATAACTGTGAATAACCAGACTCTTCCGACAAGAAATATACGCTCTTGCCATCGTTTAGCCAACCAAAATCATTAAAGGTATAGTTCACCCATGCGTCGTCATGCAGCTGATGCAGGGTTTCTAGTGTATTGTTGGCAATATCATAACGCGTTAACCAACGATCTTTATTGTCGATAGCTTCAAACATGATGGCTAATTCACTGCCGTCACTATTCCACGCTATCGCGCTTTGATCCCAGGTCCAATCTTCAATTAAAGTGATTTTTCGCTCTTGTTTCTTACTGACGTAAGTCTTGCCATGTTTAGCGTAGTTTTCACGTTTTACCGATGCCAGCACGTCTTTATCAAAATCAGGTAATTGCGATATTTCAAGCTGGGTTTGCGTGCCTTTAGTTAAATCTAATAATCTAAATTGCTGTGTTGGAGGTTTATCTTCCGCAACACGGGCGCGTACATTAACCGCGTCAACATAACCTTTATCACCCAAATAATTAGGCATGATGTCGTGCTTGGCGCGCCATGTATAATTCTTGTCACTGGTGACCAATAAAATCTTATCACCCGCTGGGCTAAGACTTGCTTCAATTGTTTCTTGGCTTGGGTCAACATAAAACGCGCGCACTGCAATGGCACTATTTGCGGCTTGAAGTTTTTCATTATGCGCATAGCGTGTCGCTTTGGTATGTTGCTGCAATGCCACATATTTAATTAAACGATGTTGCTGCGCGCCAATATAACTAGTTGGTGCACTTGGCGCTTCTGGCGCTTTTGCAAACTTAATCTCTGCCAGCATTTGACTAAAACCAGTGGCTAAATCAATGGCATAAAATGCGTTGTCTTGACGATATGTTAAACGACCATCATTTAAAAACTGTGGCTGCGCACGGCGAAACGTATCGCGGGTCAACTGCTTGATAATGCCGTCACTTAACGACTTAATAAACAAGTTGCCTTTGTACATAAACGCTTTCAATGAATTGTCTTTATTGTACACGCCTCGGCTTTGCGCTAATAAGTGCAGCTCGCTTAGTGCCAACTTGCGCGCTTCACCCGTTAACGGCAGTGCGTAAGCATCGAAAAGTGGGGAACCGGCTTGTTTAACTTGATAAAAAATAGACTCGTTATTGTCGTCCCACATCGCACGTGACGGTGCAATGCCCATCCAGCTAGGATCTGCCATAATTTGTTTCATGCTCAGCGGCTGACCAGACAACAATGGCTGGCTGGCTTGCATCACAACAACAGGCTGATTAGTCTCTATTGGCGTGCTCGGTTTAACATCGGTGATGCTACAACCCGCTAGACTTATCACAGCGGTGGCAATAATCCAATTTTTCATCGATTTCCCTAATTTTTGTTATTTTTGTAGAGGATATTTTTGGTAATATACCCAAAATCATTGGCATTGCAGTGAAGCCGTCAAGGTTCGAATCGCCTGAGCTTATGTTTATAAGTAATTGGGATTCGAATCCGCCGACAATAAAACTGCGGTTTCAAGGATAACGGGTATCGATTGTAAGTAGGTTATGGCCAAATAGCTAGCATAATTACTGTCGCACAGCGCTTAGAGCGCGGTCGATTGAGCGATCATTGATTGTATTAATTTAACGATTGGCAAGGGTTATAAATGACGATTGAAGGTGAAGACAAAGTACCTGCACTCTGTATAAGTGCAGGTATAAATTAAGACGATTAAATGGCGGTTAACCCACCGTCTAAAACTTGATAATTACTCACGACTACCGCTTCAAGGAAGTCGGCTCGTTTATCATAAAAACTTTCGGTAACGTACTCAACATCACCCGTTGACGCGAATTGGTGCAACTCAACATCAAAGCTTTCACCATTGGCGGTTACCATGCCAATGCCGTGCTTCCAAAGTTCTGACATCACCAACTTTGTTGGCACATCATCACGCATGCTCGCTGTTTTTGTTAGCAAATTAAAGAATGGGCTAAGCGCTTTAAAAATCTCAGCTGAGTCAGGGGCCAATGAGGCCGCCATGTTTTGCAATGCATCTTCAATAAAGCTACCTTGTGTGCCTGAGGAAATTGAAGAAGCTGTAAAACCAAAACTACGCTGGCCAGTTAAGTTACTCACAGGGTGCTCAGTCACATAACTCGAATGCACGTCACCTGATAAAGTAATAACACCTGCGGGGCTTAGCAATTCATTAACTATTTTCACTTTAGCTTGCGGGAAACCATCCCAATGATCAACGTTGACATAGAAGCGGTTTTTGAAAAAATCAGGCACCGCATCTGAACTTAACATGCCTTCAAGCTGTGGAATACCGGTCGATACTCGACTATCGCTTAAATCAAAAATAAGCGGTGCAAAAGAAACCGAACTGCCCATCACTTTCCAAGTTGCCGTTGAAGTAGCAATTTGCTGACCTAACCACCCAAGCTGTTTATCGCCATAGGCATTTTGTGAGGCAGGATCTATGCTGCCGCGATAACCCGCGTATAAATCAAAGACATCTTTAAGTACCAAATAACGACTACCAAATTTGGAGAACAGTGACGATTTACCCATGGTGAAATAAGCGACGCCGCGCTCTAAGCCATCAGCCGAAATCTCTTTAATAGCATAAACGCTCTTTAACGAATCCGGCAGTTGCTTAATAATCTCATTAAGGTAGTCGATGACCAAGTTGCCTTTGACAACACTCGCCGCCATAGTCGCGCCTTTAGCACTAGCCGTTGCCGCGTCATCACCCAACATTGACATGTAGTCGGCTTTATATAGCCCAGCGACGATATCCGTTAGCACGTTTTTTAGCACGTTATGTTGCGGCGCGTCAATGTTGATATATGGCATAAATGTCGCTTGCACAAACGCCAGTGCATGAGTAAGTGGAATGCCTTTAGCTTGAGCGATAACCGCCGTGGTGGTATTTTGGTCCATCACTACAGCGCCAGGGAATGCGTCTTCAGGGATCAAATGATCCGGGCGATGCGTTCTAAAATCGGTCATTAGCAATTGCACGTGTTTGCCAAAATTAAAATCACGATAAATAGTGGTATTAGGGAATAGATGGTCTTCAGTAATCGCTAGTTCGCCTTGCGAGAACTCGGTTGTTTTGTCACTAGCATGTTCATGATCGATAGGCATGTATTCAAAGTAAACACGTTCCGAGTCTTGCTTACGCTGTAGATTTTTTTCATCACTAGCACCATCTGTTGTGGTGGCGACATTTTGCCAGCTATCATCGCTAAATTCATGATCATCCCAAATAGCGATCATTGGAAAATTTTCATGTACTTCACGTAAAACAGCATCGCTGCGATAGGTTTTGTAAAGCTGTCGATAGTTCGACAAGCTTTGCGCGGCGTAATATGTGTTGCTGCCCTGACCAATTTTGATAGCGCCTTCAAGGTCGGTGAATTGAAATGAGCGACCGTCGGTGGTTTGAAACTCTGGATCGCCCGTTGTTTCGTAAACGTAATCGCCTAAATGCACGATAAAATCTAATTCAGGATTGTCTAATACCGACAAATAAGCATTGTAATAACGTCCAACAAAATCCTGACAGCTAACAAAGGCAAATTTTACTTGCTGATCAGCGTCACTTGCTGGAGCTGTTTTGGTACGTCCAACATTAGTGACATATTGCACTTCGTCCTTAATGTAGACAAAGCGATAATAATACGTTGTGTATGGGTCTAAATCTGTTACACGCACTTTTAAGCAATAGTCATTGCCACTATAAGCGTTAAGCATTTCATCAACGCGAATGTCGGTGAAGGCTTGGTCGGTTGCTACTTGCAACTGCACCCCAATATCACTGGTGATTGAGTCTTCAATGCGCGTCCATAAGATAATGCTGTCTGATTTTGGATCGCCCGACATTAAAGATTGCGGGAAGTACATTTCACCGGGCTGTAATCCAGTCGGCTTTGGTTCTGGGGTAGGGGTCGGAATCGGTTCAGACTTCTTAGATGAACTGCCACAACCCGCAAGACTGCCAAGGGCAACTGCTGATGCACTAATGACGATGGTGGAAAGAAATTTACGGCGCGTATAACTCATTATATAAATCCTTTATTATTGTTTTTTTATCAAAAATTTAAACGACTAAGCTTTGGCAGTCTATGCTTAGAGCAGTTACTTTAAAAGTGATTTTTTCAAAATTTAAAACAAAGTTTTAATTTGGTGAGCGTTAAAATATCTACCTTTTTTCTTTCAGATATTTTATTGAGTCCTACTCGATTTGGACACGTTAATCTTATTTTAATATTTTTCTTCTTTATAATCTCAATTTTAGAAAAATAATCAAAAGATAGGATCATCCCTATTCCAACAACGAACAAGTGAAGTCCACCGGATTTCGCCATATATTTTTTAAATGGAATGGAGTTTGCTTCCAATGCTACCTATCCCTTGTTTCTGTGACCAATGCGATATTCGAAATACCATTTGATTTAAAGTGTGAGATTAAG
>JABSRV010000053.1 GCA_013214905.1 Psychrobium sp.
CGGCTTGCGATTAATGGAGGCGGTTAGGCTGCGCGTACAGGATATCGATTTTGATCATTTGTCACTGCGAATTTGGCATGGTAAAGGTGGCAAGAATAGACAAGTAACTTTAGCCAAAGAGTTGTTGCAACCACTTCGAGATCAAATAGCCCAAGCACAGTGTATTTTAAGTTGGATGCGAATAACGCAGAATATCAAGGTGTCTGGCTGCCGTTTGCATTGGCTAAAAAGTATCCTAGTGCCGCAAAAAGTTTCGGTTGGCATTATCTCTTTCCTTCGTCTCGCTTAAGCATTGATCCCGAATCAAACAAACCAAGACGGCATCATATTAACGAAACGACTTTACAAAAAGTGGTAAGGAATACGGCAAAGCGCTGCCATATTGATAAGCAAGTCAGCTGCCATACGCTGCGTCATTCGTTTGCTACTCACCTTTTACAACGTGGTGCAGACATTAGAACAGTGCAAGAGCAGTTGGGTCATAGTGATGTGCGTACCACGCAGATTTATACGCATGTGATTGACCATGGTGCTAACGGTGTGCGCAGCCCATTAAGTGATCTCAATACCCATTGAAATTAACACACGACAACAGTTCAAGTTTTAATCGCTGTATCCGTGGATAATATTCCTTTGTGCCCCTCAATATTAAGATGATTAGTTTGACCCACCAGCCACAGCACTGGATAATGCGCTTTTCGATTTGACAGGTTATACAATGCTTAAAACTTTTCGTGTGGTTAGTATGCTGGAAGGCTTTTCTTATTTGGCTATATTGAGTGTGACGCTTGGCTTTATTAGCCGCGATTTCGTTTCTCAATTGGGCATGTTGCATGGCGTATTATTCATGCTGTATCTATTCTTGTCTTTGGCGGCGTCCAATAAACGACAGTGGTCATTCATCACTATCTCATCGCTATTTGTTGCCTCTGTTGTTCCTTTTGCCTTTATTGCAGTCGAGATTTTTTTAAGTCGTCAACTAGCATCGCAAAAGCTGGCTGAAGCTTAAGATAAGCATTACGTTTTAAATTGATAAAATTACTTGAGGTTATTATGGCTAGCACCGCCGCAGCGCTACATATTTTGGTTAAGCATAAAGAGCAAGCTGAAGATATATTGGCTCAACTAAAAAAGGGGGCTAAATTTCAAACCCTTGCAAAAAAATACTCGAGCTGTCCATCGGCTAAAAAAGGTGGTGGTTTAGGAGAGTTTAAAAAAGGTGTCATGGTGCCTGCTTTTGACAAGGCTTGTTTTACGGGTGAGATTTTAACCCCGATGTTGGTCAAAACTAAGCATGGCTGGCATGTGATAAAAGTGCTTTACCGAACATAAACTTCGCTTATATTAGATAACAAAAAGGGCGGCTCTTTCGAGCCGCCCTTTTATTTGATTTAATCAAAAAATCTATTTATCAATATACTCGCCAATTGGTACACAAGAACAATGCAAGTTACGATCGCCGTATACGTCATCGATACGGTTAACCGTTGGCCAGAATTTGTTGTTGCGCACTTCTTTGGTTGGGAACACTGCAAGCTCACGGTCATAAGCACGGTTCCATGTAGGATCCATGATGTCGTCCATAGTGTGCGGCGCGTTAGCCAGTGGGTTATCTGTTACTGTCCACTCGCCAGACTCAACCTTTGCAATTTCTTTGCGAATTGAGATTAGTGCGTCGACTAAACGGTCAATTTCAACCTTAGACTCAGACTCGGTAGGCTCAATCATTAAGGTGCCAGCTACAGGGAATGACATGGTTGGTGCGTGGAAACCATAATCGTTCAGACGCTTTGCAATGTCCATTTCAGTGATGCCAGACGCTTCTTTAAGTGGGCGCAAGTCAATAATACATTCGTGAGCAACATAACCGCCACGACCTGAGAATAAGATTGGGAAGTGCTCGCTCAATCGGTTTTTCAAGTAGTTAGCGTTTAGGATAGCCACTTGCGTAGACTGACGTAAACCGTCGTTGCCTAACATCGCAATGTACATCCAAGTGATTGGCAAGATGCCAGCCGAACCGTAAGGTGCTGCTGAAACCGCACCATTTTCGGCTTTAGGGCCTTTAAGCTCGATAACACTGTGGTTTGCTACAAATGGTGCCAAGTGCGATTTAACGCCGATAGGACCCATACCTGGACCACCGCCGCCGTGCGGGATAGCAAAGGTTTTGTGCAAGTTAAGGTGCGAAACGTCAGCGCCGATGAAACCAGGAGACGTTAGGCCAACCTGTGCATTCATGTTCGCGCCGTCAAGGTACACTTGGCCGCCGTGGCTATGAATGATTTCACAAATCTCTTTGATCGTTTCTTCATATACGCCGTGCGTAGATGGGTAGGTGATCATGATGCATGACAAGTTGTCTGCTAGTTCAGCCGCCTTTTCACGCAAGTCGTCCATGTCAACGTTGCCATGTTCGTCACATGCGGTAACGACAACCTTTTGACCGGCCATTTGTGCCGACGCTGGGTTAGTACCGTGAGCCGATGATGGGATCAAACAAATGTTACGATGTGAATCGCCGCGTGATGCATGATATTTTTGAATCGCTAATAAACCAGCATATTCACCCTGTGCGCCTGAGTTAGGCTGCATACAAATTTCATCGTAACCGGTGATGTTAACCAACCACTCTGACAATTGCTCAATCATATCCACGTAACCCGTTGCTTGATCTTGTGGGCAGAATGGGTGCATGTTGGCAAATTCGTTCCAGCTAACGGGTAACATTTCTGCCACTGCATTTAGCTTCATGGTACAAGAACCCAATGAAATCATTGAATGATTAAGGGCTAAATCTTTACCTTCTAAACGACGGATATAACGCATCATTTCTGTTTCAGAATGATATTTGTTAAACACTTCGTGCGTTAGGTACGCTGATGTACGCACAAGATTTTCGCTGTACGAGTAACCGCTAACTTCCGTATCAAGTACTGCTACGTCTAAGCCATGTCCAGCGCCTAAGATGATGTCAAACAACTGCGCCACGTCTTCACGTGTCGTTGTCTCGTCAATGCTAATACCAATTTGACCCGGTAAGTCACGACGGAAGTTAACACCCGCTTCAACGCCGTTTGCCAAGATAATATCTTTATCTTCGCCAACGTTTAAGGTGATGGTATCAAACCATGTATCGTTTGCTAATTCCGCGCCTTTAGATTGTAGGCCGTTCGCTAGGATAGTGGTTAAGCGGTTAATGCGTGTTGCGATGTTTTTCAGGCCTTTAGGACCGTGATAAACCGCGTAGAAAGACGCCATGTTGGCTAGCAATACTTGCGCTGTACAAATGTTTGAGTTGGCTTTTTCACGGCGAATATGTTGCTCGCGTGTTTGCATTGCCATGCGCAGTGCAGGTTTACCGCGTGTATCTTGTGATACGCCAATAATACGACCAGGTAACGAGCGCTTATGCTTGTCACGAGTTGCAAAGAATGCAGCGTGAGGACCACCAAAGCCCATTGGCACACCAAAACGCTGGCTGTTACCAAAAACAACGTCGGCACCCATTTCGCCAGGCGATTTGAATAAGGTCAATGCCATAAAGTCAGTTGCTACAGCAACCACTGCTTTTTTGGCTTGCAAGGCAGCAATTAGCTGCTCAATGTCGTTTACCTGACCATTTGACGCAGGATAACTTAACATCGCGCCAAATACGTCGTGATTAACGGCGTCGCTGTCTGGGCCAACAACAATGTCGTAACCAAATGCAGCGGCGCGAGTTTTAACCACGTCTAATGTTTGTGGGTGAATGCCTTCACTAACGAAGAATAAATCACTCTTTTTGTTTTTAGAAACACGCTTTGCTAAGCCCATGGCTTCGGCAGCGGCTGTTGCTTCATCTAATAAAGAACCACTGGCTAGATCTAGGCCAGTTAAATCAATAGTTAATGTTTGAAAGTTAAGGATTGCTTCTAAGCGACCTTGAGCAATCTCTGGTTGATAAGGCGTGTAAGCCGTATACCAACCTGGATTTTCCAATACATTACGCAAAATAACGTTAGGCACTAACGTATTGCTGTAACCCATGCCGATGTAAGTCTTAAGCACTTGGTTTTTGTCAGCATGTGCACGTAAGTCTTTAAGTGCTTGCACTTCGGTGCGGCTTTCGCCAATCGCCAAACCTGTCGTTAGTAAAATAGACTCAGGGACGATTTTACTCGTCATATCGTCAAGTGAGTCTGCACCAATAAGTTGCAGCATGTCTTGTTGCTGACTTGCGTCAGGACCAATATGACGGGCAATAAACTCTTGCTTGTTCTCTAATTCAGTTAACGAAGGTAAACGGGCCATGGTGACTCTCTTCCTAAAATTGGGGCTGAAGCTGCAACGTGCATAGCTTCAAGCATAATGAAATAAATATTCGATTACATATCACGGCGATAATTAATTGAATAGTTACTTAGTGTAAATAATAAAGCCCCTTAGGCACTGCTTAAGGGGCTTATTTTCTATCAAAGATTAATCTTCTTCGATAGTGGCTTGATAGCCTTCTGCGTCTAGCAAGTTTTCAAGCTCTGACGTATCAGAGATTTTGATTTTGAACAGCCAACCGTCATTGAATGCATCTGTGTTAACTAACTCTGGCGCGTCTTCTAATTCTTCATTGATTTCAACGATTTCACCAGTAAGTGGTGAATATATGTCTGACGCAGCTTTTACAGACTCAGCAACAGCAACATCTTCACCAGCGTCAAGCGTATCGCCAACATCTGGTAAGTCTACAAATACCATGTCGCCTAATAGGCCTTGTGCGTGGTCAGTGATACCAACAGTAAAGATACCGTTACCTTCGTCTCTTACCCACTCGTGTGATGTTGCATATTTTAATTCTGCAGGGATATTGCTCATGTTGATTATCCTTTATTGTTATAGCTTGGCGAATGCTATGTTCGCCAACACTGTCATTTATTATCTAGGCTAGTTTAAATCAATCTTTGATGTAAACCAACGCCCGTTGCTAAGTATATTTCAATTAAAACGTTTGCTTGCCGTTACGAACAAAACCAGGTTTAACGACTTTAACGTCTGCAAATTTCTTGCGCATTTCAACCTGTGCAGTCTCGCCAATAGAACGTGGCACACGAGCAATCGCCACGCTGTAACCTAATGTTGGTGAGAAGGTGCCAGAAGTGATAACGCCTTCTTGATCATTGCCTTCGCTGTCTTTAAACACAACTTTTTGGCCCTGACGCAATACGCCCTTAGCTTCCATCACTAAACCAACTTGCTTTAATAATGTGCCAGACTCTTTTTGAGCAATCAATGCAGCGCGGCCAATGAAGTCACGTTCGCTTGGCTCCCAAGCAATGGTCCACGCCATGTTAGCCGCTAATGGTGATACTTCTTCGTCCATATCTAGGCCGTAAAGATTCATACCAGCTTCTAAACGCAACGTATCACGCGCGCCTAAACCACAAGGCATAACACCCGCGTCAAGCAATTGCTCCCAAAGCGCAACGGCTTTGTCTTCGTGTACAATAATTTCATAACCTGCTTCACCGGTGTAACCCGTGGTCGCAATGAAATAATCGCCGCTATCAATTGCAAAAAATGGCTTGATGCCAACAAGTTTTTCGTTTTGCTCGGTGCTAAATACCTTGGCTGCTTTTTCTTTGGCATTAGGGCCCTGAACAGCAATCATCGACAATTCTGGTAATTCAGTCACAACCACTTCGAAACTAGCCGCTTGCTTACTGATCCACGCCATATCTTTTACACGAGTCGCTGAGTTAACCACTAAACGGTAATAACCTTCGCTCATGAAGTAAGTGATTAAATCGTCAATCACAAAACCTTGCTCGTTTAACATGCCGCCGTACATTGCCTTACCTTCAACAGTAAGCTTTGCTACGTCGTTTGCTAACAGCTTTTGTAAGAATTCTTTGGCTTGACTACCTTTAATGTCAACAACGGTCATGTGTGATACGTCGAACATGCCCGCGTCTTTACGAACGCCATGATGTTCTTCGATTTGTGAGCCGTAGTTGATTGGCATTTCCCAACCGTGAAAATCAACCATCTTTGCGCCAGCTTCAATATGCTTGTCAAATAATACTGTTCGTTCAGCCATTAGAGATCCTCAAACGTTATCTATTTATAGAGTATTACGCCCAGATAAAACTTTGCTTAGCCGGGCGTGAAATTTTACGATGCCGGATTATAGCTTTTTTGTGAGGCAGGTTACAAAAACTATTTCAACAATTTTCAAATTTAGGGAAATACATCAATTTTTGTGCCGATATGGGGAATTATCGTCGTCATCTATAGTGAATTACTATAAGCAAATTTATCTATCAATACAGTTTAATTTGGCAATAACAACTTCTTGATTTGCTGTTTACTTAACAGTCCGCTATGACCATGGCGTTTACCATTTTTATCTATGTAATAACTGCGAGGCAGCTCTCCTTGCCACGTTGAGTCTATGTGATAACGCAAAGATCGTTGCTGATTAGTCGCAAAGATCCAACGCGGAATATTGGCCAATGCAGGTCGTTGATATATGTCAGATATTTGCGCTAGTCGCTCACTGTCATCATCGGTGGCAATGAGGCTAATTGGTAAGGCTGGATAACCCACCAGCATTTCCTCTATTATCTCAAGTTCAATAAAACAGGCTGGGCAATCAAGCGACCACATTACCACTAGCCGTGGGCCAGTCGACATCGCCTCGTCTATCTTATCAAGCGTTAGGTTCCCAATTTTGGGCGTAGCCAAGGTCATGTTGCCGTAAAATATCAAGCTAAGCATTATTAACCCTTTGAGGCTGCGAATATTACTTATTGTATTCATGGTAGTTTTATCAAGGTTAAAGGCTGCCCTTGTCGATGCCAATGTAAATAACTGTTAATGCCGTGCTGTAAAATACTGGGGTAATCAACATTACCTGCACTTTGCGCAATAATTTTAGGGACGCTCCATTTATCACCTTTATTAGAGACCATGTATTTAATGAGATATTGCTGACCATCAAACTCACGCCATACCAGTTGAATTTGTTGTCGAGTGTTTTGTGATAAAAATGGATGTTCTGGACTGTCGCTAATGGGCGCGAAATGATTAACCTTGGCCATTGTTTGACCTTGATTATCGCTATAGCTGTAAAATAAACCGCTGGCATCCGCCGCGTTATTAAACCAGCTCATGTGTATTCGCGATGCGCTATGACTTGAAGGTGCATTGTCATTTGAAGGCGTTTTGTCGCTTGAATACGTATTGTCACTAATCAGCATGCTTGGCCCTTGATGCGGGCAACCGTCGATTTGCCAATTTTCGAAACTAACCCGTTGTATTTGGCGCGTCTGCTTTTCGTTTATCATGCTTATTAGTGCATGATCTCTCACGTTGTCACCAAAGACATGCCGCCACATCACCATAGGTAAATTGCGCTGATCAAGATTCATCGCTAAGCGACAACACACGCACGTGCCTTGCGCCAAGTATTGATTGTCAAAGCGAGTATCGCCGCTAACAAAGTTAGCCTTTGCCAGATACAGTTCACTGGTGCGCAGCCTAATGCCTTTCTTGGCTGCCGCTATTTTAGCGCGACCATCGAGCCAGCTTATAAAAACATCGCCTTGTGGTGATACCACCAATTCATTAAAACTGTGACCGGTTAACAGTCCGTCGTTATTGACGGTCACTGGCGGCGTAAATTGCTGTAGTTTATACGACCAATAACTAAACCTAACGTTACTGGTAAAGCGTTTTTTTAAGGGCGTAACCCACGAAAAATACACATTCGCGTTGCTATCAATGGCAATTTTCGGCCTATTTTCTCCGCGAGTCGAGATAGTCTCGGCAATGGTATTTACCTTTTTAGGCGTTGAAAATTTCAGCCCAAGATTATCGCTATAATTTAGATATAAATGTTTTTTTATCGCCCACACAGACCAAATGCGACCATGATTATCCACCACCGACGATACTTTGCTCGCGCAGCGCATGGCGATATCGTGACAAGCCTTACTTTTGCCATTCATCACATGCCCCGCACCATGCATTTTTGGCATCTTTGGCGTTTTGTTATAAAGTTCGGCGTAACTAACATTGCTAACGATAAGCCCAGCAACAAGCAGTAATATTTTAATCAGCATATTATCACCCCTTAAAAACTATAACTAATACCAGCATCAACCGTGCGCCCAGCACCCGGCGAATATTTTTCACGACCGTAGGCAATTTCGGCTTGCTGTGCATAATATTTGTCAAATATATTACTCACTCGCCCATACAACTTTAATCGCTCGGTGACTTGGTAGTTAAATTTAAGATTAGCGATGCTATAACCCGCATATTTTTTGCTGTTTTTATTATCCATATAATAATCGCCGATTGATTTGAGCTCAGCGATAGCCGTTAATTTGGATAAAGCGTTTGGGGTATAAACCAGGCGGCTATTAAAAATATAATCAGGGGCTAGTTTCATCTCGTTGCCCGATAAATCTAGCGCTTTATTCTGTCCTTGCTTGTCCACCCTGCCAGCGTCCACAACATAACGATCAAACTTATGCCGCGACTTGCTTATAGCAACAGATACACTCAATTCATCGCTTAGTTGGCCATTAATACTCAACTCGATGCCTTGATGAACTATGCGGCCAGCATTCGTTTGATAAGACTGACCTAACTCGCTATAGGCACGTACAATTGCATCGTCAACGTCCATGTAATAAATAGCCAATTGTGCATTAAATGCTTGGCGATTAATTTTATAGCCAATTTCATAGGTATTTGAGCGTTCAATATCAACGCCGCCGCTCAGGCTGTCACTATCTCCAGATTTCAAATGATAGAGGCTAGCAGCGGTGGGTAGACGGAAACTGTTGGCGTACCGTAAATAAACAGCACTTTGTTGATCAAGTAAATAGTTTAATGAGGCTTTGGGGCTCAGATTTTTAAAGCTGTCACGGCGATTTTTAAGATGACGATTACCATAACCATCATCATTACTTGCTGCTAAGTTATTCTTAAAATTGTAATTGTTATAGTCATAACGCGCGCCAAACGCCAAGGTTAATTGATCGGTTAGCGCCTGCTGATATTGAAAATATGGTGAGATGCCAACATAGGTCGTTTTATCATCATAATAGGAATGCCCCGCGATAAATGTATTGCCGCCCCAGCCGGTGGTCGCTTGAAATGACACCAGCTCCCCCACCGAGTGTTCATAATCAATACCAACAATTAATTCGCTGTCGTTGGTAGGTTCAAACGATAGAGTCGACAAAAATCCGGCGCTCGTTACCTGACTTTGTTGCTGTGGCATATTGGCATCCCAGGTCGCGACATAATCATTGCTGCGCCAGCGAAGGTAAGGAATGATACTAATCAGGTAATTATCTGCGGTCACTCTTTGCCAAGTACTGCTCAAGCGATAATATTTACTTTTACGCAGCGGATCTGACGCCAACACATTATGACTAAGACCCGATGACTGTGGCTGATTTAAAAAATCATCCACGCTTAAAGCAGCGGCCATTTGTTGTTCTAAATCAGATACGACAAAACTACTGACCAACGACTCATCATCACCTTGATAGCTATGTTTAATGTTTATTTCGTGACGTTGTGACGTTGTATGCTCTCGATAACCTTGTTTTTTTTGACTAGACCCTGATACAGCAATCGCTTGATTATCGCTAATCGCATTCGTGTAATACGCCTTGGCTTTAAGGTAACCATACTCACCAACACTTAGTTGCAACTTACCGCTAGGGTGCATTAGCGTATCTTCGGTTAAGGTATTAATGGTGGCAGCAATAGCGCCTGAACCATGCAATGAGGTGCCGGCTCCTTTAATCACTTCAATGCGTTTTATGGTGGAATTAAAGCTGCTCCACCATAGCGCATTATGATTGAAAAATGCCGCTGATTGCAGCGGAATATTATCTTGTAAATACAGATAATAGCCGCCGTAATTAATCGGCATTCTAATCGCCGCATTATGACCATGCCCCCCCTGTAACTGATTTAGCATGACCCCTGAAATTGAATTTAACGACTCAGCAATATGCTGCCCATTGTCTTGTTCGAGCGTTGACCTGCCGACAAATTCGATAGCAATCGCTTGATCAATATCTTTTTTGGCTAGGCGACTCGCCGAGACGGTGATACGTTCAATTTCTTGCTGATTTTTTGTTTCATGCGCTGATAATGGCGCTGATAACAACATAGGTGATATAAACAACACGCTAATGCCAAGCGCGATACGATAATATTGAGCCACTGGTTAATTTCCACAATAAATAATGCAGGCAGTGTAGTTATTTATTGTGGCGAGTAAATGCGACAAATTGTCGCACTGACAACTACTTTGTTGCCAATGGGCTTGAAAGACGAGATCATCGGTAATCCAAAATACTTTAGGCAACCATAACTGATGTTAATATTTTCTAACCACCCCAATCGGCCGTATAGGGGGATTTTCATCTTTGAATCTCTGATGTTGCTGGCTAAATTATTAATGATCGCTTTTGTTCACTATCTTAGTCATTCTTCGGCGTTGGTATTGTGTATGACGCTGATTTTTATGGGTGAGCTATTATCAAAACTGCTTATTTATCGTTTAGCCATCAAGAAATTACTGGCCTTACCCCCTCTAATTTTCACCTTGTTACTGCTAGATGTGTTGTTTTTATCGGGCTACCTCTACTTTATTGGCGGCGCCACAAACGCACTGATCTCATTGTTATTATTGCCTATCGCCATCAGCGCTATTTTACTCAATCAACAGCAAACGTGGCTGATCGCCGCTACAGCACTGATTTGTTATACCTTATTAATGACCTTTAATTTGCCCTTAACGTTTGACACTGCTAATGGTCATCAGCATGGCATGACACAAGATTCGCATTATTGGGCAATGTGGGGCACCTTTTTCATTTCAACCTTGGTTTTAACCACGTTTGTATTATCAATGGCACAAGCAATTAAAGAGCGCGATTCCAACATTGCCAATTACCGTGAAGAGCAATTACGCAGTGAACAGGTCGTTGCTCTAGGCACCATGGCCGCCAGTGCAGCCCATGAATTGGCAACGCCGTTATCGACCATGCAATTGATTAGCGATGATTTCGAATGCATTGATAATAGTGATGAACGCGCCGCGCAAATGGCACTAATGCAACAACAATTAACCCGCTGTCACGACATCTTGGCTCAGCTTCGCCACAATACAACGCAGCTTAAAGACAATAAGCACATTTCGGTTAACGCTAAATTATTTTTTAATGAGGTTATTGATACTTGGTCGGTAGTTAGACCCGACATTAGTTATGATGTCGACATTAATCAACTCAATCAGCAACATATTAAGACCCACGCCACGTTGGCCTCTGCCATCATGAATTTGTTAAATAATGCCGCAGATGCAAGCCTTGAACAGCAGAAAAACCAAATAGAAATATCCTTTACGTTGTGTCAGCAGCAAACAATGATTGAAATGTCTATTCGACACTACGGAAATAAAGTGAATATCGAATTGCAAAATCAATTGGGAAACATTGCCGTGTCTAATAAAAAAAATGGCATGGGCATCGGCGTTTTCTTAGCCAATGCCAGTATCGAAAAACTACATGGCCAAGTCACTTTAAGTAATCTCGATTATGGTGTACTAACCCGTGTTTATTTACCTGTGATAGAGAATAGTTAATGATTGAGCTTGCCAACAAAAAGTTGTTAATCATTGAAGATGATATCTCGTTCGCCAATGCATTGACCAATAATATGCAACGCCGAAAGTTGATTGTGCGACATGCAGCAGATAGCGCCAGCGCATTGGAGATCAGTGCGTTGTTTGTTCCTGATTTTATTTTGCTAGATTTAAAACTTGGTCGCACATCGGGTTTAGCACTCATTGAACCACTCAGAGAAATGCTGCCAAACGTGCGCATGGTTTTATTAACGGGTTACGCAAGCATTGCTACCGCCGTTGATGCAATCAAGAAAGGCGCCGATGACTACCTACCAAAACCAACCAATACCGCCGCGATCATTGCTGCATTAACCGGTGATAATACTGACAACGATACGGCACTGCCAGTGACCCCAATGTCGCCGTCGCGCCTAGAATGGGAACATATTCAAAAAACGTTACAGGAAAACCACGGTAATATTTCGATGACCGCTCGCGCGCTAGGTTTGCACCGCCGCACGCTGCAACGAAAATTAGATAAAAAGCCGAGCATTCGTTAAGATCTGTTAGCACATTTATTATGGCGCGCTTTATATTGCGATGGGCTTAAGCCATAAACGGCTTTAAAACGGCGGCTAAAGTGACTAGCGCTAGCATAACCAAACGCAAAACAGGCTTGGGGGGTCACGCCAAGCAATTGCTTAAATTCATCAAAGAACTTGGTGCGGCTCATGCAAGCTAACTTGCATAGTTGGTCAATATTTACCTCATCTTTTAAATGGTTGTGTAAATAATCGATTACCGCGTATATGCCATTATTGTCTGGATCATTGATGCTATGACTGATAATAAAGTCTCGCGTTTGATGACGTAATAAACGCGAGACTAACTCATGCACCGCCAAATCAATCATAAAACTTCTATCTTGATGATTTTCTATTTAAATATGTACCATGCGATCAAGTAACGCTTGGTGTGAACACTGTGATGAGCATGTAATAAGGCTTCATCATAATGCCACTCTTGCTCATACCGCGCTAACGGCGCACTGACATTAAGGCTATCGCAAACTTGTTTGATTCGCTCGCCGCTCATTTCGATGGCAATGCAGGTGGTGGGTAGCTTGAAGGTCGCGGTGGGAAAGTCGATTTTAACGGGATTGTTCGGGGCTATAATAAAAGATTCATGCGGTAAAAAGTCACTTTCAAAACGGCCCTCATTGCCATGCATGACTTTTTACCACTAACCATGCCGCAGAACATTAATTGTTCAGACGCTAAATTGATATTGTTGGCCCTGCTCAAACGTATCATAAATGCTCAGCTGGGAGCCTGCGGCAGCAAAAGTCATTTTATTTTCCACTAATACAAGGGGCGCCTGACGCCGACTCCGCAAATTATCCTTAAGCATCTCGCCACAGCCCTTAGTATTTTTGAACTGTCAGTCACGTATTGTGAATTGCCAGTCAAGCAATTAATAAAATAGAGAATAGGATAAATAACACACAATAATTCACTCAACAATAATAATACCAAACAGAGGTGTCTATGATTTATCCAAACCCAGGGTCTAGCGAATCCAATATAAAATTTAAATCCCGTGACGACAATTACATTAATGGCGCGGCGCATGCGGCAAAAGATGGTTGGGAAAATACATCGGTTACCTAACGCTCCAATATTTTATTAAAAATTACCGAACAAACACCGTTATCCATTTTATTTTCAATGGATAATATTGGTTATTTATTACCACCTGGTGTACTTAATATCGTCAATGGTCTTGGCTCAGAAGCAGGGCAAGCGCTGGCAACCTCAACCCGAATAGCCAAAATAGCCTTCAATGGTTCTAGCCCTGTCGGCAAAAATATTTTGAAGTGCGCCGCCGACAACCTCATTCCATCAACCGTTGAGCTGGGTGGTAAGTCACCTAATATTTTCTTTGCAGACATCATGGTTCACGAAGATGCCTACATTGACAAATGCCTCGAAGGCGCAACGTTGGCTTGCTTCAATCAAGGAGAAGTGTGTACCTGTCCATCGCGTTTGTTGGTTCAAGAATCCATAGTCGATGAATTTATTGCTCGGTTAATTGAGCGCACTAAAAACATTAGCCAAGGCAATCCTTTAGACGGCAATAGTCAAGTGGGGACGCAAGTGTCTAAAGCGCAATTTGATAAAATACTCTCTTATATCAACATTGGTCGTGACGAGGGCGCAACGTGCTAACGGGTGGTGACATTGTCAAAGTACCTGAGTGACTGACGGTTATTATATCCAGCACACGCAGCATTTGGAGGTTATAAGCAATCAGGCATTGGTCGAGAAAAACATAAAATGATGCATGAACATTATCAGCAAACCAAAAACCTATTGGTTAGTCATGATATTAATCCGATGGGTTTTTTCTAACAGCTAGCCGTTAACGTTCCCTGTATAGGCTGAATAAGCGTTGTAATATTGCGGCGCTTTGTTGCTACTTCGATTTAATATTATGCCATTAATATCAATATCACTGTGCTGTAACTGCGCCATTTCATGATTTAACTTGCTCGCTGTATGTTGAGTCACATCAACCACCAATGTTAAACCGCTAACGCTTTTTCCAATCACTACAGCATCGCTCACCGATAATAACGGTGGACACTCCAAAATAACCCGATCGTATTTTTTGAGCAGCGCTGCCAATAAATCTGAAAACCGTTTGCAAGACAGAAACAACAAGGCGTTGTTTGGTCGAATGCCCGACGATAAAACATCGACGTTTAGTTTATCGCTTTTGAATATACACTCTTGAGCACTATGTGTTTGTGCCAATATATTTGATAGTCCCAAACGGTGAGGGCTTTGCCCCAATGCCAACGCAATAGACGGTGATCGTAAATCGGCATCAATAATAATAACCCGTTGCAATTCGGAAAACGATTTGGCTAGTTGCAAACAAAAACTTGATTTACCCTCATTGGCATTTAATGACGTAACGGCTACTAAGCGCTGCTGACTAAGACTTTTATCTATTAATAGGTTTGTTCGAATCGAACGAATAGACTCTTGGTAGTTTGCAAAATTCTTACAGCGACTGTCTAAAATTGGCTGCTTGCCATTACCATGTTTAATATTGGGTAATTCGCCCAACACCCTAAAATTATTTTGCATGACAATTTGTCGATAACGACTTTTATTACTCTGCATAAAATGCAATAAAAACACGAAAATCACCGAAATCATTAACCCAAGCAGTAACGCTAATACCACCAGCAACATTTTTTTAGGCTTAACAGGAGAGCTCGGCACCAAGGCAGGATCAACAATAATAAAGCTGGCAATCGAATGCGTATCTTCAAGCACTTGCAGCTCTTTTTGACGAGAGGTTAAGGTTTTAAGCAAGGCGACATTCGCTTTAATATTACGGTCAATTTGCTCAAACTCTTGGAACTTAATGATGGCTTGTTCCAGCTCTTGCTTAGCGTGCTTTTGTTTTCGCTGCATTTCTTGATCCAAATAATTTACTTCTCTGAGCCTCGCCGTATATTTCTCAACAAGATATTGCAGTTGTGATCCTAACTGTAATTTCGTCTCGTTAATTTTTAACAGCATGACTTGATACTTTGGATGCTTGTCTAGATAACGCAGCTTCATTTGCGAAAATTCGGTGGCTTGATTTGCCAAAAGTTGTAGCAAACCTTTTATAATATTTACTTCGGAGACTCGAGGTATGGCCACCATCTTTAGGGCGCTATTCTTTAATTGCGCCATTTTATGCAGCACTCGAGTTAAACTGGCCTTTTCTTTGTCTAATTTTTTATGCTCTTGAAATAAGATGCTTATTTCACGCTGCTGCTCTTTGACCAAGTTCGCAATATCCATCGCGCTATTTTGATGACGAAAGTTATTTAGATGCTGCTCTTCTCGAGTTAATGCGGTCTTCACCTGCGCCATTTTCTTATCAATCCAATCACCGCTAGATTTTGATTTTGGCTGCATTAAATCTGCTTGATATTGAATAAATAACACGGTGATCGCGTTTACTATTAATGAACTAAAGTTTGCGTCGATGCTTTCAAAAGATATCTCTAACAAGTCGGTTTTGGACACTTGTTTGATCGACAAGCCCTGATGCAATTGAGACGCCCCCCACTCAACGCCAACTTGTTGCTCACGTACTATATTAGGAATTGATACATTTTTCACTACCTGCCCAAGAAAACGTTTTGATGTCAGCAGCCTGATTGACGTATCGAAATCAACACTGTTGCCATTAGCACCAGGCAGCAATGCTTTAAGCGCGTTATTATCACCTTCGTTATGCAGCAATACAGTGGCCGTTGAACGATAAACGTTTGGCATGCCCTCAATCACTAACAACGCAAAAGAAAAACTGCTTAGGGTCATGAAAATGATTATCCACTTTTTATGCCATAACACCGAAAACAATTCGGACAGATCAATTTCATCGTCCGTTGTATTGATGGCTTGTGGCAGTTGCATATTCATTAAAAGAAGCTCTTATTAATTTTAATGACATCACCCGGCTGGATAATAGTTTCAGCATTCGCTTGAAAGACAGTTTTATTAAGACCCCGTTGTATCGTCCAGTCTTTGCGCGACGCTCGGTCTTTTAAGCCCCCCGATAAAGCAATAACTTGTTCAATGGTAATATCTGGCTGATAGGTATAACTACCCG
Organism: Psychrobium sp.; assembly: GCA_013214905.1. Classification (GTDB taxonomy): domain Bacteria; phylum Pseudomonadota; class Gammaproteobacteria; order Enterobacterales; family Psychrobiaceae; genus Psychrobium. The sequence goes on from JABSRV010000053.1 coordinate 16,322, forward strand.
GTGAGCGCACTTCGCCGTAAATAAAGAACGGTCGATAATGAGTCACCCTAATGGAGACTCGGGGCGCGACTAAATATCCGTCTTTTAGCAATTTTTCGATATGTGATTTGGCTTCGGCTTGGGTGCGCCCATTAAGTTTAATGTTGCCTAGCAATGGAAAATCGATAAAACCCTGTTGGCTAATTTTTCCTGGAAATGACAAATCAGCTTCTTGATAGACTGTAATAAATAACGTGTCACCGGGTCCCAAACGATAAACATCATTTTGCGCCGCCACACAACAGGGAAATACTAGCGCAATAATAAGTAATAGCTTTACCATGCATACCTCAACGAAAGGCTGAACTGCTCTTGGTGGCTATTTATCAATATGTCTGCTTGGCGGTGATATTTAGTTAAATTTAAGCGGCTAGACATGCTCAGATGCTGCATGATCTTCCATTGCCAATTGATGCCAACATTTTGCTGGCGATATTTACTGCTCGCAACGCGGCTTTGTTGGTTGCTAATCGTTAATGCGACGTGGTGATTGCCGTCAATTTTATATCGACACTGTATTTGATGACGGGTTGTTAACTGACTGGTATTTTTAAAACTGCTACCAAGCACAGAACGTTGTGAGGTTTGAAAACGTAGCTGTATATCATTGCTCAATGCCCATTCGTCTGACATGACCCAATAGAGGCCACTGTCATTGATGCGATCTTCACGTTGAAACGCTCCAATGATCACATTGACACTGTGTGTTCCTGAAAATCGCGTCATAAAACCTGCGCCAATTTCGCCTAATTGACTGTCATTGTTGTTTTTAAATTGCTTGGCATAACCCGCGTTAAATTGCAGGTAGGTATCTTCTGACACGGCAAAGCCATAGGTAGAATCAAATTTCGTCGATTGATTTTTTGAGCTTATTAATGCGTTCTCTATCGTGCTTGAGGTTTTATTTAGGCTTAGTGTTAGAAACTGTCGTTGCGGCGCTTGCCCAATGTTTAACGCGACTAATCCATTGAGCTGCTTTGCGACTAATGGTTGCTTTTGTTGACTAAAAAATTCAGCGCCATCACTGCCCGCTAGCAGACTTTTCTGGCTATAAGATAAGCTCGTGGTGAAATGTATATTAGGTGTTAAAAACAGACGCAGCGCTGGTTTGGCTGTAAACGAGACGTTATCAAGATTTTTATTGTTGCTATAGGTAAGTTTTTCGACATAAAAAGGCAAGGCAAGCGCCGTCCCTTCATAGAGAGAAACTAAATTATTAGTCACAGATAATCGACGGACAGATGCATTAACACCATTGGACGACTTATTGTAGATATTACTATGCTGCTCTAATGCAAGAGATGTTGTCAATTCTTTGATATCCTTATCCCATGCCGAGTCAGCATGAACAATACTGCTTATCATCAGAAGCCAAACACTATAAAAAAAGCGTGACCTCAATTTTTAGTCTCATTTTATTAGTGAGCGCTTCCCGCCTCACTTGTTAATTTAACCTTTAGTACTACTTTTTGTAACAAAATAGTAATAAAGAGGAATGTGGCGCAAGTGTAACCAAATAACTCAACAGGAGAAGCGGACTAAAGGGTTGTTTTAACTTTATAGTAATGAATTAGTATTAGTTTTTTGCTCATATTGATAAAACCACCATACTTTTCTATCATATTGATTTTACAATACTTTGAATTTAGTGATTGACACTTCTGCTAATTCCTTAACTAGAATGTGGTTATTATTCAAACCAGTAGCGTCTAAATGTCTTATAAAATTACCCCACATTTAATTTCGGATAATAACGCTTAATGTCATCGCTAGCCCACAATTAAAACTAGCGTTTAAATAACTTTTACAAAAGCCTCATAATTCGTTATATTGCGCCACTTTAAAGCTATTACTCTAAAATTATAATGACAAAAAAATTACATTCTTATTCGTTAGTTGCTTTAGCTATCTTAGCTAGCAACGTACAGGTGGCTAACGCCGCCGGTTTTAAAATATTTGAGCAATCAACTAGTGCCATGGGCAATGCCTATGCTGGTCGCGGTGCACAAATTACTGACGCGAGCATTGGTTTTACCAATC
>JABSRV010000054.1 GCA_013214905.1 Psychrobium sp.
AAGCCATAAAAGGCTGCTTTTGCGATTAGGATAATAGGTGCGAAAACATCATTGGCTAGAGAGTAGCACTCTCAATAGAAATCCGTATATACGACCGCATCTTATTCTGTTTTATGTGAAGTTATTAGTTGTAAAATACGTGGAGTCCATATACACGATAACGACTTAGGTTTTGCCGGGAACCTCAAACCTGACAGTTTATCCTGAACATAAAAAACGGCCCATCAGGACCGTTTTTTAATATCAGTAATCAGTGATTACATGTTTGGATACGTTGGGCCACCGCCGCCTTCTGGCGTGGTCCATGTGATGTTTTGGCTTGGATCTTTAATATCACAAGTCTTACAATGCACACAGTTTTGACCGTTGATTTGGAAACGTTTTTCGCCGTTCTCTTCAACAATTTCATAAACACCAGCCGGACAATAACGCTGTGCTGGCTCCGCCCATTTTTCCATATTCACGGTCAATGGAATTGACGAATCAGCCAATGTCAGGTGACAACGTTGATCTTCTTCATGCGTGGTATTTGAGATAAATACCGAAGATAACTTATCAAAACTTAACTTGCCGTCTGGTTTTGGATAAACGATTTCTGTTGATTCGCTGGCTAACTTAAGCTGCGCATAATCATGGCTTTCATCTTTAAGGGTAAGAGGTAATTTACCACCAAAGATATTTTGGTCGACCATGTTAAACGCGCCGCCCAATATTGTGCCAAATTTGTGCATGGCAGGACCAAAGTTACGCGAGCTAAATAACTCTTCTTGCAACCATGAGTTCTCAAACGCTTCTGCGTATTGGGTTAATTCTGCTTTCGCGTCATCGCCTTTCGCAAGCTCTGCAACAATAACGTCAGCGGCCAACATGCCAGACTTCATGGCGGTATGTGAACCTTTGATTTTAGCGAAATTTAAGGTACCCGCATCACAACCAATCAATAAACCGCCAGCAAAACTCATTTTAGACAATGAGTACAAACCACCTTTGGTGATTGCACGCGCGCCGTAAGAAACACGACTACCGCCAGTTAAGTATTTAGCAATTTGTGGGTGGTGCTTATAACGCTGAAATTCGTCAAACGGGCTTAAATACGGATTTGAGTAGTTCAAATCAGTAATTAGACCAACAACAACTTGGTTGTTTTCAATGTGGTATAAGAAACCACCGCCTGTAGCGCCATCATCTAACGGCCAGCCAGCAGTATGTACTACCTTGCCTTCTTGATGCTGCTCACTTGGAATAGTCCATAATTCTTTAATGCCTAAACCATAGTGTTGTGGGCTGCGACCTTCATTTAAGTTAAAACGCTGTTGCAGCTCTTTACCTAAATGGCCACGACAACCTTCAGCAAACACTGTGTATTTAGCATGCAATTCCATACCCGGCATGAAAGAATCTTTTTCTTCACCGGCTTCGGTCAATCCCATGTCACCAATGAGAATGCCTTTTACGCTGCCATCTTCGTGATACACAGTTTCTGCGGCGGCAAAACCAGGGAATATCTCAACACCTAGTTGCTCGGCTTGCTCTGCTAACCAACGACATAAGTTACCAAGGCTAATGATGTAATTGCCTTCGTTATGCATGGTTTTTGGCACGAACATGTTTGGCACTTTAATCGCGCCAGTTTCGCTGCGTAACATATAGATATCATCAGCAATAACTTCGGTCTTTAACGGCGCGCCTAACTCTTTCCAGTTAGGGAATAATTCGTTTAATGCACGAGGTTCAAATACGGCACCAGATAAAATATGGGCACCAACTTCTGAGCCTTTCTCAACCACACATACGGTGATCTCTTGCTCTTGTTCTTTTGCTGCCTGCATTAAACGGCAAGCGGCTGACAATCCCGCAGGACCGGCGCCAACGATAACGACGTCAAACTCCATCGATTCACGTTCCATATTATGCTCCTATTGCTTATTGCTATTTTATTTTATTTTTAGATAACAGTTCTTAATGACTGCATAACCAGCGAGTCTGCCACGAAGTTGACGTTTGCGTCAACTATTACCAATTGTTATGGCAGACTATCTTTAATAGTGGAATTAAACAACCGTTTGAATTTTTGTGCAAGGCTTATTTTGCTTTAATTGATATTAATAAAGCAGCGATGTACTGACTGCCATTTGCCCTACTCTTTTATAAAGTGGCCAATGGCTTGTTTTAACGCAAGTTGTGCTTGTTTTTTACCGTTGTAATCACAGGCCTTAACTACTTGTGGCCAAGCGTGTTGCTGCAACACTTTAGTCACTAATAATTTTTGATCAGCAGGCGTCATCTCACTTAATCGTTGCGGCCTGCTCCACAATAGTTTTTCGATGACATGACTTAATAGTTCGAACGGGCGTTGAGTGGCAACATAAGCCGTCATATTAGTGTGCTCAATAACGCTCAGTGTTTCTTGTTGCACCATGCTTTTCATTAACGCTATCACCATAGCGCTATCTAGCTGGGCAAGATCGCCGCTCAGGCTATAACGTAATTGCGCTAACATCAACGCACTTGCTTGGGCTATTATTTGCTGACAATCTTTGCTGACAGCACGCAGCACCAAGACCGAATGTGTGCCACTTGCGCTGTCTTTAGTAATGCCGATACGCACGGTTTGATAATTCAATTGTTGCCAATAACGCAGCAAATCAGATGTCGCGCCAAAGCTAGCGCCAACAAAGTCGATGTTTTTCTGTTTTGCCCACAGATTAATCACCGCGTCTAACTGACGACCGACACCCTCACGTTGCACAGTAGGATGAACAGCAATGCGCATAATACGTGCATACGACGGCTGACAAGCACCTTTAATACCTACCTGAGCACACAACGATTGTGGTAACAAGTGGCCACGTAAACGCCTTTCGCCAAGCCAAACTTTTTCACTAATTTGCGCATCCAGTTGGCCTTCTTCCAAAACTAAAGCGGTGGCAACCACTTGGCCGTCTTGCAAAGCAACAAAGATGTTTAACTGAGGCGCGTCTAGCAGTTGCCTAAAATCAGAAGGTGAAGTTTGATAGTGAGCAAGCACTAACAAACCAAATAGTTGTTGTAAAAACTGTGGTTTAGCCAGTAAATCCTGCTGGGTTATTTTCTCAAACGTTAATGGCGATTCACGATTTAAATCTGCAGCTTCAAGCTCTACGGCCTTAGCATCTAAGCCCAATAATGCATTGCTAAAACGCTCTAAGGGATCACCAGTTTGCCATCGAATAGGTTGCGATAGTTGATTGCTGCGCCACTGCGGTGCTATCTCGCTTAAGGTTTTTAAAAAGCGCAGTGCAAAACCACGGCCAGTACCTTCATAACCGTGTACCGTGGTGGCAAAGACAACACGAGAGTAATGCTTAGCTATTGCGCTTAACATCGGCGTTGGAATAGCGGCGGCTTCATCCACTAATAACAAATCACAAATTGGCCGCTGTTCAATTAACAAATCTGGTGCGACAAATCGCAAGCTTTTACCCTGCCAACTTAGCTGGTTTTTATCTATTATTGCATCGCCCAACACCAACTTCGCGTGATAAAACACGCTGGCTAAGGCCCTAATGTTAGGCGCTGTAATCACAATGTTGGTGGCTTTTCTTTGCAGCAACAAGGCGGCGGCAATGCCTAGCGCACTTGATTTTCCACGCCCACGATCAGCGGTAATGACCAATGGTCTGCGGCGATGTCCGCTAACGGTTTTAAGGATTTGTTGCACGGTTTCTTGTTGCTGACTGTTGGCATAAATACCCACTGATTGGTCTTTATTTACGCTTGTAAACTGTTGCTCATTGATCACTGGCATTGGTTTGCCTTGCTCAACGACAAACACCTCTCGGTCATCATTAATCAACGCCGTTGCGCGTTGTAAAAACTGATTTCCTACGTCTGCTAATTGCTCGCTGCTGGCGATATAACGTTGATAGTCTGGATCAGAGAAATTTGGCCATTGCACCAAATCAGGACAGATTAAGAAGCACATGCCGCCGCCCGCTAACGTGCCGACACTTTGCCCGAATGCGTCAGGGTTAAAACCACTATAAGCATTAAACACTAAACACGACTTTTCGCTGCCCAACAGCTGCTTGCTGTTATTCATTGCGATGCAACTAGGCCACTGCCCCTTGCCCAACCAATGACATTGCAACGCCGACAAAGATTGTTGCAATAACTCGATAGCCCACTCTTCTTCGCCACTAATTAGTACCAAACATCGGTGATTAGTACGCGCTAATTGAGCGGTTAATTGGCATTTAAAGTCGTTAAATTGATTCACGGCGGCTGCGCTTGAGCAAGTTAGATCCCTAGATTCTATCGCTAAAGCAGCGATAAGCGCAGTACTTTTTAGGGTAAAGGTGCTAGATTGTTTATCAGAAAATTCAAACAATCGTTTATGGAGTCCACATGTTCTCAATTACTCTTAGCCCGCGTTTCTTAGAAACCGATGCATTAGGCCACATTAATAACACCGTATTACCGATGTGGTTCGAAGCGGGACGAGATCCTGTATTCCGGTTATTTACGCCTGATATGGACGTCAATAATTGGTGCTTAATCATTGCTAAATTTAGTGTTAGCTTTCATGCCGAAACCCTTTACGGCACAGACGTAGAGATAAAAACGTTTATTGGACGCATCGGTAATAGTTCATTTGAAGTAGTGCAAGAGTGTTGGCAAAACGGGATTAAAACCGCTAGCGGCACCTTAACCATGGTCCATTTTGACCATAAAGAAAAACAAAGCATGCCAATTCCAGAATCTATTAAGCAATTGTTAAAACAGCATTTAATCGAGCAATAAAACATCAATATAGGTATTTGCGACTACCATTTAGTCTAAATAACACCAGAACTAGTATTGGGGATACATAAGTAACTGATATTAATTAATTTATCGTGTTGGCATTGCCATTGCAGTCACGAATACTTAATATACATTGCTACTCAATCCAAAGGAGATCCAATGACAGCACCTGCTTCGGCAATAACACCAGTTTGGTTAATATGCCAATTTGAACTGACTCGTCTATTTCTAACTAAACGCGGCATGATATTGCTAGCGGCTTTTGCGATGATTTGGGGACTTATTCTTTATTATCCGGTATTTGAGGCGGTTAACATTCTCAATAATGAATCATTTACCGAAAACATTACAGTGTTCTCATCCACACTCAATTTACAGCACCTGATGGCATGGCCATATCCCGAACTCGCCGTTTATTGGCTGCTCGCGGTATTTACCTTTCCGGTTATCGCGATCATTATGACTTCAGATCAAACAGCGTCGGACAGTGAACGCGGCACTATGCGTTTTCTATTATTACGCTGTACTCGTAACCAACTGTTGTTTGGTCGATTTTTGGGTCAGCTTTTCATTATTTGTTTTTTGATTGCCACCACCATGCTTGCCGCCATCCTAATGGGCGTTAGCCGAGATTTCTCCCCGCTCGCCAGTACCTTTGATGAAGTGGCGCTGGTTTATAGTAACTTGGTATTAGCGTGCTTACCTTTCATTGCATTAATGGCGCTTTTTAATGCGTTATTTAAGTCGTCAAAATTAAGCATTGTCGCCACCATTATTGCCATTCCAATTATCAAAGCGCTGTTGCAAATAGCCGCCTATTACGTACCCGTCATCGGCGAATTAGCTATCGTTTTACCGGGATTACAACTCACCGAGTTAGCACAAATATCAAGCTTAAACCTTGGCGCATTGCAGATCACCGCATTACTGCAAACGGCTGCATACCTAATCTTGGCGCAAATTGTATTAACAAGGAGAGCGTTATGAGTACATTAATCAGCTGCCAAGACATCAATAAGTTTTATGGTAGTAAGCAGGCGTTAAAAGACGTTAGCTTTGAACTAAACCAAGGCACTACCACCGCACTAGTCGGCCCAAATGGTGCGGGTAAAACCACCTTATTTAGTATCTTATGTAATTATCATTTACCAAGCTCAGGCCAAGTCAGCATTATGGGCCACAAACCCGGTAGCAAGGCGCTGTTTGGCCAAGTCGGTGCCTTGCCGCAAGATGCACAATTAGATCCTAGATTTGCCATAAAACATCAACTTGAGCTATTCGGAAAACTACAAGGCTTTAGCCAAAAAGAAGCCAACATGGAATGCCAGCGCGTTTTGGAGCTTGTTGAATTATCTGAAGTTATCAACGAACGTCCCGCAGCGTTAAGTCACGGCATGCGCAAACGTGTCACCATCGCACAAGCCTTAATCGGCAGCCCTCAACTAGTGATGCTAGATGAACCAACCGCAGGCCTTGACCCTAGTAATGCTAGAAATATCCGCAAACTAGTCATGGACTTAACAGGCGAAGCGAGCTTTATTATTAGCTCACACAACCTTGATGAGTTAGAGCGCTTATGTGACACCGTATTAATGCTAGAAAACGGTGTGCTGAGCCAGCGGCAAGTTGGGGCAATGATCAGTGAAAATCACAGCAAACTAACCCTGGTTATTGAAGCCAACCAAAGTGGTATCGACAATGCGGCTGAATTATTGCGCGGCATCAAAGGCGTAACAGCCATTGAGCAACTTAATAAAGTTGAATTTATCATTCAATACAATCCGTTATCGTCAGTAAATTTTGACATAGAACTTCTACAAGCCTTGTCGCAACGCGGTATTAAATATCGCCAACTGACCAAGGGCTTGTCTTTAGAGCAACAACTTTTTGCATAAAGGAAACATATGCGACAGCAAACAAGCGATGAACCAGCAGTAGTTAATAAAAACCTAAGCATTCTCACCGAGTTAGTACAGTTTGTGCGCCCTTACAAATGGCGCGTATTAGCGGCTATGGCGGCACTGTTGTTTACCGCATCGTTGATGCTGTCGGTTGGGCAAGGCGTCAGAATGCTCATCGATCAAGGTTTTGGCCAGCAGTCGTTAGAGCAACTAAAAAGCGCCGTATTATTTATCTTATCAATCACCGTGCTTATTGCCGGTGGTACTTATATGCGCTTCTACTTGGTCTCTTGGTTAGGTGAGCGCGTCAGTGCAGATATTCGATTAGCAGTGTTTAATCATGCGATTAGCCTGCATCCCAGTTATTTTGAAACCAAAGGCAGCGGCGATATAATGTCGCGTATCACCACTGATACCACGTTGTTACAAAGCATCATTGGCTCGTCGTTGTCGATGGCTCTGCGCAGCGTATTAATGTTTTTAGGTGCGTTGGTGATGTTATTTGCCACCAACATAAAACTCACGTTAATAGTGATGATCGCGGTGCCATTTATTCTAGTGCCGATAATGTTTTATGGTCGCCGCGTTCGAAAGCTATCAAGAAAAAGCCAAGACTCAATGGCCGATGTTGGTAGCTATGCTGGCGAAGCTATCGATCATATTAAAACGGTACAAAGTTTCACTCATGAAGAACAAGAGCGTGCGTCATTTGCTGTTGAAGTTGAGAAATCATTTAACATTGGCCGTAATCGCATTCAGCAACGCGCTACGTTAATCGCTGGTGTTATTGTCATTGTTTTTGGCGCTATCACCGGAATGTTATGGGTTGGCGGCAGTGACGTCATTGAAGGCACTATGAGCGGTGGTGATCTTGGCGCATTTGTTTTCTACGCTATTTTAGTCGCCTCGTCATTGGCAACCATTTCCGAAGTCTTAGGCGAATTACAACGCGCTGCTGGTGCAACCGAACGTCTGGTAGAGATATTGCAAGTCAAAAACGATATCGAAGCACCATTAACCAATACGGTAAGTACGGCTGGTTTGGCCGCTGAAGTGGCCTTTGAAAACGTTTCGTTTAATTACCCGACACGACCTGATCAAGCGGCAACAGATCGGCTTACCTTAACCGCACAACAAGGCAAGGTCTTAGCGTTAGTTGGTCCATCGGGCGCGGGTAAAACGACCTTATTTGAATTGTTACAGCGCTTTTACGATCCTCAGCAAGGTAAAGTCACCTTTGGTGGTGTTGATATTCGTCAACTTGATCCCGCCGCGCTACGCCAGAAAATGGCGTTAGTGCCGCAACAACCGGCATTGTTTAGTAGCGACGTATATTACAATATTCGTTATGGTAATCCTGATGCGACTGACGAAGAAGTTATAGCAGCGGCTAAAAAAGCCCACGCTCATGAGTTTATTGTCAATTTGCCAGACGGATATAACAGTTTCTTGGGTGAACGAGGCGTGCGACTGTCTGGCGGTCAGCGACAACGCATCGCCATTGCACGTGCGATCCTCAAAGACCCACAAATATTGCTGTTAGACGAAGCAACAAGCGCGCTAGACAGCGAAAGCGAATACCACGTGCAACAAGCGTTAAAAGAGCTGATGCATAATCGCACCACGATAATAATTGCCCATCGCTTATCCACCATTCAACACGCGGATCAAATCGCTGTGTTAGAACAAGGACGCTTAGTCGACATGGGTGACCATCAGTCATTACTGACAAGTTGTGATTTGTATCAACGCTTGGTGCAATTACAATTTAAACATTTGGTGGCGAGTTAGGAATTTCGTAACCGGGTTGCCAATCGGGGAGTAAATCGTTGCATGAGTTCCCCGCCCGCGTCGTCATACCGCTGGTCTTTTTATGCGGTATCTCGTGACGCCTTTTACGACCAAGCAGAAGAGTAAATAACTGCATGAGGTCCCCTATAAACAGACCTAGGGGATGACGGACTCTTAGCCAACCACTTTACCGGCTTTAATCACTTGTTTGCAGGGGTTGACCCCGAATTGATAAGACAATTGGGCGGGGTGATTAATTTCCCACAGCACTAAGTCGGCTTGCTTGCCAATGGCTAAGGTACCAACTTTATCGTCAATACCTAATGCTTTTGCCGCGTTAAGTGTCACACCGGCTAGCGCTTCATAGGGGGTCATTCTAAATAAGGTGCAGGCCATGTTTAGCATTAATTGCAGTGAACAAATTGGTGATGAACCGGGGTTTGCATCGGTGGCAATAGCCATCGGTACTTTATATTTTCGTAATAAATCGAACGGTGGCTGCTTTGTTTCGCGTAAAAAATAGAATGCGCCAGGCAACACAACCGCTACGGTGCCCGACTCGCTAATGGCTTTTACGCCCGCCTCATCGAGATATTCGATATGGTCAACCGACATCGCGTTATAACTTGCCGCCAGTGCACTGCCACCAAGATTCGACATTTGCTCGGCGTGCAATTTCACCGGTAATTGATGCTTTTTCGCGGCATCAAAAACACGCTTTGTTTGCGCCAAACTAAAGCCAACAGATTCACAAAAAGCATCAACCGCGTCTGCTAGTCCTTCAGCTACCACTTGCTCAATCATCTCACCGCAGACTAAATCAATATAACCATCGGCGTTATCTTTAAACTCTGGTGGCAAGGCATGTGCGCCCAAAAAAGTAGTTTTAATGTCTACCGGATGATGCTCTGCTAATAAGCGCGCAATGCGCAACATTTTTAGCTCTGTTGCCACGTCTAGCCCATAACCAGATTTAATTTCAACCGTGGTAACACCCTCGCGAAGCAGCGCGTTAAGGCGGTTTTTGGCACTAACGTATAGCGTTTCTTCGTCGGCAAGACGGGTTGCTTTTACAGTTGAGACGATGCCTCCACCAGCGGCTGCAATTTCTTGGTAAGTTGCTCCCTCGAGACGCATTTCAAACTCTTTCGCCCGGTCACCACCATACACAAGATGGGTATGGCAATCGATTAAGCCGGGCGTAATCCAACCACCTCGCCCTTGATACAACGGGGTTGCTAATGCATCAAACGGCGGTAGGTCTTTCTTAGCACCTAACCACGCTATTTTTCCGTCTTTAATCGCAATAGCTGCATCTTCGATAATGCCGTAATCGTGCTCATTAATCGTCGCCAGATTCACATCAATCCAAACACAGTCAAACTCATTCATATTTTTCAAAGACATAGGGATAGCACCGTTAATTATTTAACTGTAATAAGCAAAATAATACGCCCAACAACTTGTATATACAAGCAAGGTGTGACATTTTATAAAAACAACGAACCTTCCATCATTGAGACGCCCTAATATGGCCATTGCTAAGTTTGAGCAAATAAAACAATACATCTGCCAGCAAGTGGAAAATGGCGCGTGGCGTGAAAACTTTAAGTTGCCGTCTGAAAATGCATTGTCTCAAGAATTTGTGTGCAGCCGTATGACCGCTCGCCGCGCATTAACAGAGTTATGCGAGCAGGGATTATTAGTGCGTAGCCAAGGCAAAGGCACCTTTGTCGCCACCTTAAAATCACAATCCTCGTTGTTAGAAATAAAGAATATTAGCGACGAAATTCGCGGCCGTGGTCATCACTACAATGTTGAAGTGCTGCAGGTAACAGAACAACAAGCCAGCGAAGAGGTGGCGATAACCCTTAGTTTAGAAGTGGGACAAACTGTCTATTTCTCCTCGTTATTGCACCTCGAAAACAACGTACCGGTGCAACTTGAACTGCGTTATGTTAATCCACAGCTAGTGCCGAATTATCTCGACAACGACTTTACGCTGCACACCCCACATGAATTCTTAAGCATGGCGGCACCGCTCACCGAAGCCGAGCATATTATTGAAGCCACCATGGTCGATGAACATTTAGCACAACAATTAAAATTGCAAAGCAATGAACCCTGCCTTGAGATTAAACGTCGTACGTTTAGCTCAAAAGGCGTGGTCAGTTTTGCCCGATTAATCCATCCGAGCAGTCGCTTTAGACTGGGCGGTCGTTTTAGCGTTTCGACGTAAAAAATAAAGAGGTTTAGCGCCATGAATAATGATAATCGTCTTGATAGCAGTCGCATCATCAAGTCGCCAACGGGCACCAAGTTGTCCTGTAAGAGTTGGTTAACCGAAGCGCCTATGCGCATGCTAATGAATAATTTGGACCCGATGGTTGCGGAGCATCCGCAGTCGTTAGTGGTTTATGGCGGCATTGGTCGTGCAGCGCGTAACTGGGAATGTTACGACAAAATTGTCGAAACATTGCAGCGCCTAGAAGACGATGAAACCTTATTGATACAATCGGGTAAACCTGTTGGCGTTTTTAAAACCCATGTCGACTCGCCGCGAGTATTAATTGCTAATTCTAATCTTGTGCCTAATTGGGCAACTTGGGAGCACTTTAACGAGTTAGATCGCAAAGGACTGATGATGTACGGTCAAATGACCGCAGGTTCTTGGATCTACATTGGCTCACAAGGCATAGTGCAAGGCACTTACGAGACATTTGTTGAAATGGCTCGTCAGCATTTCGACGGCGAGGCTAAAGGCAAATGGATTCTAACCGGTGGCCTTGGCGGCATGGGCGGCGCGCAGCCACTGGCAGCAACAATGGCTGGCTATTCCATGTTGGCGGTTGATGTAGATGAAAGCCGCATCGACTATCGCATTGAAACAGGTTACGTAGACAAAAAAGCACTAACCCTAGACGATGCCTTAGTAATGATTAATGACGCGACCAGCAAGGGAGAAGCCATTTCAGTTGGTCTGCTTGGCAATGCCGCAGATGTTTATCAAGAATTAGTTAAACGTAACGTCACCCCTGATGTGGTCACCGACCAAACCAGCGCACACGATCCCCTTAATGGCTATTTGCCACAAGGCTGGAGTATGGAGTATGCCGCCAAGCAGCGAATTGCTGACGAAGCAGGCGTAGTCAAAGCCGCTAAAGCGTCGATAGCGGTCCAAGTGACCGCGATGCTTGAAATGCAAAAACGCGGTGCTCCAACCGTCGATTACGGCAACAACATTCGCCAAATGGCCTATGAAGCAGGCGTTGAAAATGCATTCGACTTCCCAGGTTTCGTGCCGGCGTACGTTAGACCACTATTTTGTGAAGGCATTGGACCATTTCGCTGGGTAGCGTTGTCTGGTGATCCTGAAGATATTTACAAAACAGATCAAAAAGTAAAAGAGCTTATTCCTGACAATCCACATTTGCACAATTGGCTAGACATGGCACGTGAGCGCATTCAGTTCCAAGGGCTGCCGGCACGAATTTGTTGGGTTGGACTAAAAGATCGTGTGCGCTTGGCGCGAGCTTTTAACGACATGGTGAAAAGTGGCGAGTTAAAAGCGCCGATTGTTATCGGTCGTGATCATCTTGACTCAGGGTCAGTCGCTTCTCCAAATCGTGAAACCGAAAGCATGATGGACGGGTCGGACGCGGTATCAGATTGGCCATTATTAAACGCGTTATTAAATACCGCGGGCGGCGCCACTTGGGTATCACTGCATCCTGGCGGCGGCGTAGGCATGGGCTTTAGTCAGCATTCTGGTGTGGTTATTGTTGCCGATGGCACCGAAGGTGCCGATGCACGTATTAGCCGAGTATTGTGGAACGACCCGGGCACCGGCGTCATGCGTCATGCCGATGCTGGTTACGAGATTGCGCGCAAATGTGCGAAAGAGCAGCGTTTAGACTTGCCAATGATTAACGATTAATAGGCCCAATAATAATGAATAAAATAACCATCAATCCAGGTCAATTGACCTTGAGTCAATTACGACAAATTAGCCGTCATGCGGTGCATCTAACCCTTGACGACAGCGCCGTTGCTGGCATTGAAGAAAGCGCCTCCATGGTACAAAAAATCATTGCCGAAGATCGCGTGGTTTACGGCATCAATACCGGTTTTGGTTTACTGGCCAATACCCGCATTGCCAAAGACAAACTAGAGTTACTGCAACGCTCAATAGTACTGTCGCATTCTGCCGGCACAGGAAAATACATGAGCGACGCGACCGTGCGCTTAATGATTACGCTTAAAGTAAATTCTTTGTCTCGTGGTTTCTCTGGTATTCGACTACTTGTAATCAACGCGTTAATGCAACTGGTTAATGCGCAAGTTTATCCATGTGTGCCAGAAAAAGGGTCTGTTGGCGCATCAGGTGATTTAGCACCGTTATCACACATGAGCGCAATATTACTGGGCGAAGGCGAAGTGCGTTATAACGGCGAGATTATACCCGCTACACAAGGTCTTGAAATAGCAGGACTCGAACCTATGGTGCTTATCGCCAAAGAAGGTTTGGCGCTATTAAATGGTACTCAAGCGTCAACTGCGTTAGCGTTAGAAGGTTTATTTCACGCGGAGGATTTATTTGCCAGCGCCAGTGTCATTGGTGCGATGAGTGTTGACGCGGCGCTTGGCAGTCGCAGCCCATTTGACGCACGAGTACATGAAGTACGTGGTCAGCAAGGTCAAATTGATTCTGCTGCTATTTATCGTGAAATTTTAACGCCTAGCACCGAAATGTCAAAATCTCATACCAACTGTGAAAAGGTGCAAGACCCGTACAGCCTGCGTTGTCAGCCACAAGTAATGGGCGCATGTTTGACCCAAATGCGCGGCGCGGCAGATGTATTACGCGTTGAGGCCAATGGCGTTACAGACAATCCGTTAGTGTTTGCGGCGCAAGGCGACATTATTTCTGGTGGTAACTTCCACGCCGAACCCGTTGCTTTTGCAGCGGATAATTTAGCATTAGTGATTGCCGAAATAGGCTCGATGTCTGAACGTCGCATGGCGTTGTTAATTGATACCAGCATCAGTAAATTACCATCATTCTTGGTTGAAAATGGCGGCATCAACTCTGGATTTATGATTGCACAAGTCACTAGTGCTGCTCTGGCCAGTGAAAATAAATCATTGGCTCATCCGGCCTCTGTTGATAGCTTGCCAACCAGTGCTAACCAAGAAGATCACGTATCGATGGCCACATTCGGCGCACGTCGTTTACGTTACATGGCTGAAAATACCCGTGGTGTTTTAGCGATTGAGTATTTAGCTGCCGCACAAGGTTTAGACTTTAGATCGCCATTGTTGTCATCAGACAAAATTGAGCAGGCGAAATTGATATTGCGTGAAGAAGTTGATTTTTATGGCGAAGATCGCTACTTCGCGCCAGATATTGAACGCTCGATCAAGCTGCTAGCCAAGGCTTCACTAAACCACCTGATCCCGCAGGGTGTTTTAAGCAGCTTTTAGCGTTTATTCCACATGCACCAATCTCTTTGGTACCAGTAATATATCCAGATAAGCCGCATTCGCGGCTTTTTTTAACTTTGTTAGCGAACATATTCGCTTCAAGCTATAATCTTTTCTTTTAGCTCCCGAATAGAGACCCACTATGGCTCGCTTTACAGTACTTGGCACCGCGCCGATCCCCGGTCAAAAAGGCCAGTTACGTTTGTTGCAACGTAACGACGAATTCACCATTAAAATTGCTGGCGTGCCGGGTGACTTAATGAATAGTCGTATGCATGGATCTGAAGATGCCCTTGCTACCCTAGCCTGCGAACATCTTGTTAATAGTGACAATGCAAGAGTATTAATCGGTGGTTTAGGCATGGGTTTTACCCTAGCAGCCGCATTAAAAACTCTAAAAGATAACGCACTGGTTACCGTGGCTGAGTTAGTGCCAGAAGTTGTTGAATGGAACAAAGGGCCTTTAGGCTGTGTAGCAGGTTATCCTGTTAACGATGCAAGAACGATGGTGCACGTTGGCGATGTAGGTGAGGTACTACGCAACAATAAGGCTAGTTTTGACGCCATTATGCTTGACGTCGACAATGGCCCCGAGGGACTCACCAGCAAAGACAACGATTGGATTTATTCAGATCACGGTATCAAGTCGGCTAAAGCGGCCTTGCGTGAAAATGGTATATTAGCCTACTGGTCGGCAAGCGACGACACAGCTTTTTCCAAAAAATTACAAAAGATTGGTCTCAAGGTTAAGGCGGTGACAGTACGTGCGCATACCGCAGGCAAAGGTGCTAAACACGTGATTTGGCTTGCTTGGTAAACACATCAGCAAATACCAATTGCACTAAATAATTGACCACTTGTGCTGGTTAAAATTAACGATAACAGTGTTGCTCTCAATCCCAATAGTCAGCTGTTGATCAATCAAGCGCCTTGTTCTAGTTTATTTTTCCTTCGCACAACTAAGAGCACCTACTTAATGTAATTGGTATAAAAAGAGATAGTGAGGCATAGCATGAAAATTATCGCGGCATATGAAAGTATCAACCAGCAATGTTTGGCGCAAGATGAAGAAAATAAACAACTTTATAACACGCTTATCTCTCAGTTAGATGAGTTGTACATTACGCCGATTATTTTAACGATAGATCCTCTACTGACGCCCTGGCACAGTGAGCAACAACATAACCATTTTCGTAGTGGTTGCGCACCTCTTATGGCATTAGAGCGAGCAAAACAGCTAATTAACGATGGTGTTGATGCGGTCATTATCGCAGGTGACGACGCTCTAAATACTGCTTACGATCGCGCGCAGCGTCACCAGTTGATGAGTGTTTATGACAATGGCCCCTCAATTCCCGAATTATATACCGAACTCGCGCAGCTTTTCATTGTTCAGCAACACACGGACTCTACAGAATTTAAAGCACTGGCAGCGTCTCTTTTTGAAAACTACACGGTTAGTCATCAACATGAAATGGCAAACAATAATGCGTATTTTGATACGCCCGCTACTAAATGGTTTAATCATATTACGCCACTGTTTCGCGGCGTAGATTGTGCCAATCCTTTAATTGATTTCAGTGGCCGATTACTACTTTGCAGCGATGAAGTTGCCAACAAACTCAATGCTAAACAACAGATTACTGTTGCAGGTATTGCGTTAGGACTATTAGACATTGATGAAGTAAAATCACTTGATGACATCGTGTCATACAGTCACTTACAACAGGCTTATCATGGTGCTTGTGCGCAGGTACAAATAGATTTTGCGGCTTTATATAAACGTCAGCACGCCTTAATGGAGGTCTATACTTGTTATCCCGTAGTACCTATGGCTTTTCTTATCCATTGTGGCTTCGTTGACTCACTAACCGAATTACCCGAGTTTTTACAACAGCATCAAATCACCATTAGCGGCGGCATGAACCTAGCGCGCGGCGCATGGAACAATCCAGCGTTGAGCGCATTAATTAGAATGTTTCAGCAACTAAATCTCAGCGAAAAACCATACGGCCTAGTGCATGGTAATGGCGGCATTGGATATCGCCAAGGCGTTACGATTTTAAGTAAAGCTAACTAACCGACTCATATATTTCTCTAGTAACGTTGCAATAACATTCTATTTCTTAGATATTAACACTGTTACAAAAATTACTAGGGAGTACGATTGCATATGGGGGCCAGTATTAAATTAAACCTTGGTTGTGGCATGAATCATCTACAAGGTTATATTAACGTTGATAAATTTGGACAGCCTGATTTACAACACGACTTAGAAACGTTTCCGTGGCCGTGGCCAGATTCAAGTGTGTCTACCATCATCATGAACCATGTATTGGAACACCTTGGCGCTGATGTCGATACGTATTTGAAGATCATGCAAGAAATGTATCGGATTTGCACCGACCAAGCGAAAATAAATATTGCCGTGCCACACCCAAGGCATGAAGACTTTATCAATGATCCTACGCACGTTAGAGTGATCACCCCTGAAAGTTTAAGCTTATTCTCTAAAAAGAATAACCAATGTTGGATAGATGGTGGATTTGCTAATACGCCACTAGGGCTCTATTTAGATGTCGACTTTCAAGTTACCAAATCAAAAATGATACCCGACCCATTGTGGAAGGATAAGCTAACATCAAAAGCCATCACCACAGGTGATTTCATGCAAGCGGCAAAGCAATATAACAATGTTATTAAAGAGTATAGAATCGAGTTAACCGTACTGAAACAACCAGACCATTGAGTATCATGATGTTTAATAAATTCACCAAAAATATAAAACCATATGTAGACGCACAATTGCTGTTGGCTCGAAAAACCACAGCAAACGGCGATATGCCACCAGCATTTAAATACCTTGAAAATGCGCACGTGCTTGGTCAGGAATCGACCTACCTTCACGTCAAAGTACATTTTATGATGTTCTTATGGGCGCTGCGCAGCATGGATTTCCGTGAACTTGTTGGTCAACTTTTTAGAATGGTTGGCGCGGCAACCAAAACAGCATTTGGGCTAGTACCCAGTGGTAATACTGGCGGTGCAAACGTTAGCCCTTTTAAGGTCATGCCGATAAGTAAAGAACATGCACAATGTATTGAGAATGCAAAAAAAGACATTTAAATCAGCAGGAACACCTGTAAATACTAAAAAAAACAACTAGATATACTTTTTACTGTTGGTTTGCATATTAATGCCGACTGCTTTATGGTGAGTTAAAAATAATTCCAATCACTTTTTCAGGTATTAACATGAAAAAAATCATCATCATTATATTGGCCATCTTTTCTCTCTCTGCACAGGCAAAAAACACCTTTAATACCGAACAATTAGAAAAAACCGTTCACACCTTTGTGCAAGCAGTTGTTGATGCGCGTCAGCAACCAAAAACAACCATTACCGATATTGATAATTACATTGCGCTACTCGCCGACAATTTTATTGACGAGCATATTAAGTACAAGTTTACCTACACAGATAAAGCGACCCTTAGAAACGATATGATCGCGAAAATGGGTGGTAGCATCATTTTTAGCGCCGTTAAAATCGAGCAAATTATCGTTGGTAGTAACGCAGCATTTATTAAAATGACCGAAATCATTAAAGGCAAACCCAAACATTTAGACAAAATTGTTGAATATACTAAGACGAATATTTTGTTATTAGAGTTTAATAAACAAGGGTTAATTACCCACATCCGCCGCCATCACAGTTAATAATACCAGTTGCATTAATGAAGTGACCAATTTTGTAGTGAGGATAAACGGATTAGAGCAAGGCATTTATTTACATATGTAGTTATTCTA